>NZ_NCTE01000520.1 GCF_002114215.1 Streptomyces sp. 13-12-16
CGACGGGCGCCCGCTGTACGAGACCGCCGAGCGCGCGCCCGCGCCGGAACCGGCGAACGGCTTCGCGGCCGCCTACCGCGCGGTGTCGGCGCCCGGCCGGCCGCCGGCCGGACAGACACCCCTCACCGACGCGACCTCCCGCATGGAACTGCCGCTGGACATGCAGCCCACGGAGGCCATCCCGCGTGTGGACGGCCCCTCCAGCACCTCGGGCAACTGGCCGGTCCCGTCCCCGCCGCCGGTCGGCGAGGCCCCGCCGTCGGCGTACGACCCGCTCCAGGACACCGGATACACCATCCCGGCCTATGACAATTCGACCGCCTCCGGGTTCGGTTCGAGTGATGTGTACGACACCGGTGAGACGAACGGCCTCTACAACACGTACAACCCGAGTGACACGTACAACAGCGGTCCCGTCCCCGCACCGAACCCCGGCGCGTCGTCGTCCTACGACTTCGACGCACCGGGTTCGGGCGAATCCTGGAACACACCGAACACGCCGTCCGGAGGCTTCAATTGAGTCCTCCCCCGACAACAGCAACGGAAGAGTCGCGGGTGCCTGGCCCTCGCGACGCACGGCAGCCGGACCACCCGGTCAAGTGGTCCGTCCGCCGCCTTCGGGGTGAAACCCCGTTTCCCGCCCTGCCACGCAGGAGCCCGATTCCTCCCCCGGCCGAAGCCGGGGGCATCCTCGGAGGTCGCCGGTGAACGAGGCCCTGCCCGACGTACCCGAAGTCCGCGTGGTCGGGCTTCCCCAGCTCACGTCGGGCTTCGACCTTGTGGACCGGCTCGATCTGCCCATGCACCTCAAGGTGCACGGGCCGCTCGAGCCGCTGGGCGGTGAGCAGCTCGCGCAGCTCGCCGAACGCATCAACCTCAGGGGCCGCGGCGGCGCGGGGTTCCCCTTCCACAAGAAGCTGCGCTCGGTCGCCGAATCGGCGATCAAACGCGGCGTGCGGCCGGTCGTCGTCGTCAACGGCAGCGAGGACGAGCCGGCCTGCCGCAAGGACACGGTGCTGATCAACCGTGCCCCGCACCTCATCCTGGACGGCGCGCTCCTGTGCGCCGAGGCCATGGGTGCCCGCACGCTCGTGGTGGGGGTCACCCGGGAGTCCACCCAGCGCTCCATGGAGGCCGCGCTCGCCGAACGAGGCCTGAACAACGGCCGCCGCTCCGCGCTGCGCGCCCGCGTGCAGCGCAACCCGGTCCGCATGGTCACGGGCGCGGCGGCCTCCCTGATCCGCTCGATCGACGGCGGCCCGGCGATCCCCCCGGGCCGCAAGACCAGCGCCTCGAAGAACGGCGTCGGCGGCGCGCCCACGCTGCTGTCCAACGCCGAGACCTTCGCCCAGCTCGCCATCGCCGCCCGCATCGGCCCGGAGCGCTACGGCAACACCGGCCTGTACGACGAGCCGGGCACCGTGATGCTCACGGTGTCGGGGGCGGTGGCCCGCCCGATGGTGATCGAGGCACCGACGGGTGTGCCGCTGCGCTACATCCTCCAGCTCGCCGGGGCTCCCCCGGTGCCGCAGGGGGTGCTGACGGGCGGCTACCACGGCAAGTGGATCGACGCGGCGACCGTCAACGAGGCGATCGTCTCCCGCAACTCCCTGGATGCCGTGGGCGGTGCGCTCGGCGCCGGGGCGATCCTGCCGATCAGTCAGGACACCTGTCCGCTGGGCGAGTCGCTGCGGGTCGCCCAGTGGCTGGCGGAGGAGAGCGCCGGCCAGTGCGGCCCCTGCTACCTGGGGCTGCCGGCCGCCGCGCGCGGTCTGGAGGACATCCTCAACGGCGGCGGTCCCGCCGCCCTGGAGGCGGTCAAGCAGGTCGCCAAGAACGTGAAGCGGCGCGGGGCGTGTTCGCACCCGGACGGCTCCGCGATGTTCCTGGAGTCGACCATCAGGGCGTTCACCGACGACCTCGCCGCGCATGTCCTCGGCAACGGCTGCGGACGGCCCGTGGCGGGCGTCCTGCCGCTCTTCGAGGGGGGCAGGGCCCCTACGGGCATCCCGGGCGGCGGAGGCGAGGAGAACGGGCCCAGCCGCCAGAAGATCTACGTCGACTGGACGCTGTGCCGGGGCCACGGCCTGTGCGCGGACATCCTCCCGGAGGTGTTCCAGCTCGGCGCGGACGGCTTCCCGACGGTGGCTCAGGCACAGGTGCCGCGTTTCGCGGAGGCGAAGGCGCTGCGGGCGGTGCGCCGCTGCCCGGCGCTGGCCCTGCGCATCGAGGACGAGTCGCCCCAGGCCAAGGCGCCGTCCCGCAATCTGCCGGTGCTCTCGCAGGGGCGCGGCCGGCGCGCCCTGGGCCGCTGAGACGGGTCCCGGGCCGCCACGGCGGCCCGGGACGACGAACAAGGACCGGGACGACGAACAAGGACCGGGACGACCGGCGAGGCCCAGGACGGGCAGTGAGGTCCCGGACAACCAGCGAGGGCGGATCATCCGTTCGGATGATCCGCCCTCGACTTCTGTGGAGCTAAGGAGAATTGAACTCCTGACCTCCTGCATGCCATGCAGGCGCTCTACCAACTGAGCTATAGCCCCTTGCTTTCACGCGGCGGAGCCGCGTGTCGTTCGTGTCGCCCGGTTTCCCCGGCGGCGACGCCAACTTTACACGGTCGACCCGGGCCAACACCAAATCGGTTTCGCTTCGCTCGCCTATGTCCCGAATTTCCCCTGCCGGGGTCACGCGGTCACGAACGAATAGAAGCGCTTGAGCGTGCAGTGCTCCTCCAGCAGCCGGCCGTAGATCGGCTCCCCCTCGAGTTCGCGGTACGTCTCGATGGGGTCGCCTTTTATGATCAGCGCCCGCGCGCATTCCTCGCACCAGTACTGGTAGTCGGGGTTGAGCGGCTCCATGTCCCGGACGATCGGCGTCCCGCTGCCGCACCAGTCGCACTTCCGCCTGTGTGCACCCATCGGTCAGCTCCAGCTGTGGCCGCAGGCCGTGCACACGTAGGAGATCCCGCCGTTGTCGCCGAGCACCTGGGCGACGTGCGCGGAACCGCAGGAAGGGCAGCTGAGGCGGGTAGAGGTCCGTCGCGTCGACACCGCTCCGAGGAGGTGGTCGACCTCCTCGAGGATGCTCGCAGGCATCACAACTCCCTCCCGTCGGGCCGCGCCCCCTTCCGGCCGTTTGATTCTGCCACGACCGGGCCGACACGGTCAGCGACGCCGTGGTACCGGTCGGGACACGGCTCGGCACCTCGCAGGGGTATACGCCCGCGAGAGCCGTCCTGCTCAACGGCGGACAACAAAAGATCCCGCCTCCCTGGGGGAGGCGGGATCTTCGTCATGTGGAGCTAAGGAGAATTGAACTCCTGACCTCCTGCATGCCATGCAGGCGCTCTACCAACTGAGCTATAGCCCCTGGTTGCCACGTGAGGCGGCTTCCTGGTGTTCCCTCCCGCTCGGCGGGGCGAACAAGAAGAACTCTAGCCTGTGACCTGCCGGAAAGTGAAATCCGGGTCCCGGGGCGTCCCGGGGCCGGATCGAAGCACTCTCAGTCGTCGTCGCCGAGCACCGGTTCCGGCAGGGTGCCGGCGTTGTGCTCGAGCAGCCGCCAGCCGCGGGCGCCCTCGCCGAGGACGGACCAGCAGCAGTTGGTGAGACCGCCCAGGCTCTCCCAGTTGTGCGGGTCGAGTCCGAGCAGCCGGCCGATGGTGGTGCGGATGGTGCCGCCGTGGCTGACCACGACGAGCGTGCCGTCCCCGGGGAGCTTGTCGACGTGCCGCAGCACCACGGGGGCGGCGCGGTCGGCGACTTCGGTCTCCAGTTCGCCCCCGCCCCGGCGGACCGGCTCACCGCGCTTCCACGCGGTGTACTCGTCGCCGTACCTGGCGATGATCTCGTCGTGCGTCAGGCCCTGCCAGACACCCGCGTAGGTCTCCCGCAGGGCCTCGTCGAGGGTGACGTCCAGGCCGGTGAGCGCGGCGAGCTCGGCGGCGGTGGCCGCGGCCCGCTTCAGGTCGGAGGCGACGATCGCGTCGGGCTTGAGCCCCGCGAGGAGGCGGGCGGACCGGCGGGCCTGGGCGACGCCGGTCTCGGTGAGCTCCACGTCCGTGGAGCCCTGGAAGCGGCGCTCCACGTTCCAGGACGTCTGGCCGTGCCGCCACAGGATGATGCGGCGGCCCCGGCGCGCGGACCCGCCCACCTCACCGGTGGCGCTCACCACTCACCGTCCGGCTGCGCGGCCTCCTCGGCCTCCTGGAGCTTCGCGTGCTCGGCGGCCTTGCCGCGGGTGGCCTTGGCGTCCTCGGGCAGCTCCAGCTCGGGGCAGTCCTTCCACAGCCGCTCCAGGGCGTAGAAGACGCGCTCCTCGCTGTGCTGGACGTGGACGACGATGTCGACGTAGTCGAGCAGCACCCAGCGGGCCTCGCGGTCGCCCTCGCGGCGGACCGGCTTGGCGCCGAGCTCCTTGCTGAGCCGCTCCTCGATCTCGTCGACGATCGACTTGACCTGGCGGTCGTTGGGCGCGGAGGCCAACAGGAAGGCGTCGGTGATGGACAGCACGTCACTGACGTCGTAGGCGACGATGTCGTGCGCGAGCTTGTCGGCGGCCGCCTGGGCGGCGGTGGTGACGAGCTCGAGGGAACGGTCGGTTGCGGTCACTGCGAGGCTTTCGGTCGGTGGACACTTGACCTCAAGGGTCTCACGGACCGCCGGGCGCACCCTCCGTGATGACGGAGGGTGCGCCCGGGGCGCGCTACGAGCCGGGGTCGTAGTCCTGGCCGAGGACGACCGAGACGCGGGCGTTGGCGGAGACCTCGCCCTTGGTGACGGAGCCGGCGGGCAGTCCCAGGGTCTTGGCGACCTCGGTGGCGTTCTCCTTCTCGGCGGCGTCGGCGTAGACCACCTTCGAGCTGGTCTCGGCGGTGCCGGCGGTGCCCGCGTCCCGGAAGGTGAAGCCGCCGTTGAGGAGCACCACGCGGGCCTTCTCGGTGTTGTCCTTCGTCCCGGTGGCGTTGCGCACGGAGACGCTGACGGCGGCGTCCTTGTCGGGGCTCTTGGCGGTGCCGCCGAGGACGTCCTTGACGACGCTGTCGCTCGCCTCCGCGGTGAGCGTGCCGTCGTCCTGCACGGGTAGCAGCGCGCTCTTGTGGTCGCCGCCCTTGGCGCGGTCGGAGAGCCGGGCGAGGAAGGAGCCGAGGTCCTTGTCGGTGAGCGGCGGCTCGATGATCTGCCCGAGGGTCTGGACGGTGGTCGTGGCGGCGTCCGGGTCGGAGGTCATCTTGCGCAGGACGCCGTGCAGGACCTGCCCGAACCGCTCCAGCTGGGCGTTCTGGGCCTCGCCGGAGCCGCGGTGGGTGGCGTAGGCGACGGCCATCTTGCCGCTGAGGGTCTGGTCCTTGCCCTTCTTGACCAGGGGCGCCTCGCCCTTCTTCTCGGCGTCCGGGTCGGGCACGTCGGTGTCGGTGTCGATCTCGATGTTGCCGACGAGGTCGACGAGGGTGAGCAGGAAGGGGGTGTCCAGCCGCCAGGTGCCCTCGATGTCGGTGCCGAGGACGGTGTCGAGGGCGGTCCTGGTGCCCTCGGAGCCGTCGTCCTCGACCGACTTGGCGAGCGTGGTGGTGGTGCCGTCGTCGGCGGTCAGGGTGAGGGAGTTGGGCAGCAGCACGGTGGTGCCCTGCTCGGTGGTGGTGTTGTCGACCAGCAGGGCGGTGGCGGTGCCGCCGTCGGTGGTGTCGTGCAGGTGTACGACGATGACGTCCCGCTTCTGCGCCCCCGCGGCCGTCGTGGTGCCCGTGCCGGAACCGGAGCCGGACAGGCCCGGCAGCTTCCCGGCGTACCAGAGGTAGCCGACGCCGCCGGCCGCGACCAGGGCGAACACCACGACGAGGGCGATGATCCGGCTGCGGGCGCGGCGCTTGGCCTCCTCCCGGCGCTCGGTGCGGTTCTCGGTGAACTTCATCCAGTCGATGACGTCCTCGGAGTCCCCGTCGGGCTCCTCGACGAAGGCGAACTGCTCGGTGCGGTACTCCGGTGCGGGCCCGTCGGGGTCCTGCTCGTCGTCGGCCGGGCCGGGCTGCTGCGGGATGTGCGCGGTCTGCTCGGTGACGCGGGGCTGCTGCCCGGTGTGCGCGGACTGCGCGGTCTGCCCGTAGGGGTCGTACGGGGTGCTCTGGCCGCCCTGGCCGCCCTGCTGGGTGCCGTAGGGGTCGTAGGAGTCGTAGGACGGCGCCTGCGGCTGCTGCGGGGCCCCGGTCCCGGTCCCGGTCCCGTAGGGGTCGTACGAGGGCTGCTGGTGCCCGCCCGTGTGGTACGGGTCGTAGCCGTAGCCCTGCTGCGGGTAACCGTCGTACTGCTGGCTCTGCTGGATCTGCTGGTCCGTGGCCTGGCGGTAGACAGGCCGGCCGTACTCGTCGTAGCCGACGAGCTCGTACGGGGCGCCGCCCCCGTCGGCCCCGTATCCCGCGTCGTATCGGTCGTTCACCGGTGCCCCTCTCGGCTCACTCGCCGCGGTACAGCTCGCGCTTGTCGATGTAGCGCACGACTCCGTCCGGCACCAGGTACCAGACGGGTTCTCCCTTGGCGACCCTCGCACGGCAGTCCGTGGAGGAGATGGCGAGGGCGGGGACCTCGACGAGCGAGACACCGCCCTCGGGCAGGCCCGCGTCGGTCAGGTGGTGGCCGGGCCGGGTCACGCCGATGAAGTGCGCCAGGGAGAACAGTTCCTCGCTGTCGCGCCAGGTGAGGATCTGGGCGAGGGCGTCGGCGCCGGTGATGAAGAACAGGTCGCTGTCCGGATTGAGCGCGCGCAGGTCGCGCAGGGTGTCCGTGGTGTAGGTGGGGCCGCCGCGGTCGATGTCGATGCGGCTCACCGAGAACTGCGGGTTCTCGGCGGTCGCGATGACCGTCATCAGATAGCGGTCCTCGGCGGCGGACACCGCGCGGTGGCTCTTCTGCCACGGCTGGCCGGTGGGGACGAACACCACCTCGTCGAGGCGGAACTGCGCGGCGACCTCACTGGCCGCCACCAGGTGCCCGTGGTGGATCGGGTCGAAGGTGCCGCCCATCACGCCGAGACGGCGCCTGCCCTGCCGCGCCGGGCCGTTGCCGGGGCCGGTAGGCATGTCCTGCTCTCCCATGCGTGCAGACCCTACCGGCCCGGCCTGAACACCCCGTCCGCCAGGGCGGCCGGCGGGAGGCTCAGCGGTCGCGGTTGAAGCGGGTGGTGATCCACAGCAGGAGCAGCAGGACGAACAGGGCGCCGCCGCCGGTGAGGTAGGGGCTGAGGCTCTCGTGGTTGCCGCTGTGCTCTCCGCCCTCGGCGGCAAGGGTGGCGAACTGGGCAGCGGTGCTGTGGATGCTCATCTTCGGCAGGACCTATCGCGTGTGGGCGGGACAAGGACGTCGGCTCATCGTATGCGGGCGCCTCCGCGTCGATCACGCCGACTCCGCCGTTGCGGGCCCGGTGGCGGGCGGAAGGAACCTTCTCCGCCGCTCAGTCGTCCTTCCGGCTGTAGCCGCGCGACAGGAACCACGCGGTGAGCGCACCACCCGCCACCATCACGATCAGAAGCACCCGGAGCAGGATCCCCGCGCCTCCTCGGCCGTCCCGTCCGCCCGTCCCCGGTGACTCCGCCCGGGCTGGGCCTCGCCTCGGGGGAGCGAAGGGCCGTACAAGGATCCGCGAAGGATCACTCAGACGCACATGGGGGATACATGTCCGACGGCCATCAGCACAACGGGCACGAGAGCGTGCCGAGCAGGCAGCGCAGGCGCTTCCCCGGGATCTCCACGCGGGCGTACGAGCATCCGGCGGATCGTTCCGCGCTGGTGGCGCTGCGCAAGCTGACCGGTTTCGACACGGTCTTCAAGGCGCTGAGCGGCCTGCTGCCCGAGCGCAGTCTGCGGCTGCTGTTCCTGTCCGACTCGGTACGGGTCTCGGACCGGCAGTTCGCCCACCTCAACGACATGCTGCGGGACGCCTGCTACATCCTGGACCTGGAGAAGGTCCCGCCGATGTACGTCAAGCAGGACCCGAATCCGAACGCGATGTGCATCGGCCTGGACGAGCCGATCATCGTGGTGACCACGGGCCTGGTGGAGCTGCTCGACGAGGAGGAGATGCGGGCGGTCGTCGGGCACGAGGTCGGGCACGCGCTGTCCGGGCACTCGGTGTACCGGACGATCCTGCTGTTCCTGACGTCGCTGGCGGTCCGGGTCGCGTGGATCCCGCTCGGCAATGTCGCGATCATGGCGATCGTGACGGCGCTGCGGGAGTGGTTCCGCAAGTCGGAGCTGTCCGCGGACCGCGCGGGGCTGCTGGTCGGACAGGACCTGCAAGCCTCGATGCGCGGCCTGATGAAGATCGCGGGCGGCAACCACCTGCACGAGATGAACGTGGACGCGTTCCTGGAGCAGGCCGAGGAGTACGAGGCGGGGGGCGACCTGCGCGACTCCGTGCTGAAGATCCTCAACGTGCTGCCCCGCTCGCACCCGTTCACCACGGTGCGGGCGGCCGAGCTGAAGAAGTGGGCGGCCACCCGCGACTACCAGCGGATCATGGACGGTCACTACCCGCGCCGCGACGAGGACAAGGACGCCTCGGTACGGGACTCCTGGCGGGAGTCGGCCAGCAGCTACGCGGACGAGGTGCGCAACTCCAAGGACCCGCTGATGAAGCTGGTCAGCGACATCGCGGGCGGCGCCGGAGACCTGGGCGGCCGGGTCCGCCGCGGCTTCGGCGGTTTCACGTCCTCGGAGCCGAGGCCGCCGAAGCCGGGCACGCCGTCGGGCACGGAGGACGACGAGCCGCCGCGCGACAGCGCGTAGGTCCGCCCGGCCCCGGGCCGGCGGACCACGGTGGTCGTCGCCCCCGCCGCCCCTTCCCGTCCCGGCCCGGGGCTCCGCCCCGGGACCCGCTCCTCAAGCGCCGGAGAGGCTGGATCTCAGCCTCTCCGGCGCTTGAGGAGGGGCGAAAGAACCCTCTCGGACCCGTAGCGGCCGCCCCGCGCTCACAGTCTCGGCTGGGCGCCCGGTGCCAGGGCGCCGCACAGGGCCGGGGCGCCGCCCGTGGCGTACGGGTCGGTGGCGGTGGGGGTGGTCTTCTCCGCCGTCTGGCCCGCCAGCAGCGGGCGCAGCCGGGCGGTGGAGTCCTCGGCGCAGGAGAGCGGACCGGCCTGGACCTGGGCGACGACGAGTTCCGCCTGGTGCAGGCGCAGGTCGTCGCGGTCGAAGCGGAAGTGCAGTTCGCGCCGGACGGTGAACAGGGACGCCTCGGCGTCCGGGCCCGTGCCGGCCGGGCGCAGCGCGTAGACGAACGTGTGGTCCGTGGTGACCTCGAGGGTGGAGGAGTCGGTCTCGGTGGCCCGCATGGTGCCCTGGACCCGGATCTCGCGGTCGACCAGCCGCACGCGTGCGGGGTCGAAGCGGACCAGCCATCCGGTGGGCGCGTGCCGTCCGTCGGCGGTGGGCCGGTCGAAGCTCCGGTCGAACTGGTCCAGCTGCCCGGGGTCGAGCAGCGCCCGTACGGGCCGGGTCTCGCCGCCGGTGAGCACGCCCGGGTCGAGGGCGGACCGCACGAGGTAGTCCTTGGCGGTGAGCAGCGCGGTCACCACCTGGCCGTCGGAGAAGTGCGCGGTGCTCCGGGACGCCGGGAGCGGCACCCCCTCGGCGCCGGGCCGGAACTGCGCCGCCGGACTGTGCGCGTACAGCCGTTCGACGTCGGCGGTGCCGGGGACCCCGCCCCGCGGGGCGAGCGGGATGACGGTCATCCGCAGCGGCTCGGCGGGGTCGTCGGCGGCGGGGTTGCGGTAGGGGTGGCGCAGGCCCATGTAGACGGCGGTGCCGAAGGCCACGGCGATCAGCAGGACCAGGACCAGCGCCTGCCGGGACAGGCCGCCGCGGCCGCGCGGCGGGCGGCGGCGCACGGCGGGCGCGTGGTCGGTGATCCGCTGCTCGGCGGAGTACTCCTGGAGCCGGGCAGCGCGGACGAAGGACTCGTCGAAGAC
>NZ_NCTE01000521.1:0-2302 GCF_002114215.1 Streptomyces sp. 13-12-16
CGGCTGGCCGTGCGCACCGCCGGCCTGCTGCACCAGCTGGTGACGCGCGCCGGGCGCGACCCGGCCGGGGCGCTGCCGGAGCTGGACCGGCTCATCGACGCGCGGTGCGCCGACTTCCGGGAGAGGTCCGGGGCACGCTGGATCGCGGTCGCGCGCCAGGCCGAGTACCAGGCGCGGGTCGTGCTCGCCGCGTTCGAGCTGGCCGGCCGCGGAACCTTCCGTTCGGGTGAGCCGGGGTGGGGTCCGGACACCGTCGTGCCGATGCATCGGGAATGACGCACATCTCACTGAGAACGGTACGGGCGGGACTGCTCGCCACCCTCGTCCTGCTCGCGTGCGCGGCGCCCGCGCGGGCGGGCGGCGGCCACTCCGGCGAGGACAACTGGCTGATGCTCACGGTCACGCACGGAGAGACGCCGCCCACCGCGGAGAACGGCACCATGCTGCGGTGCGACCCGCCCCGGGGCCACCGGCACGCCACCGAGGCCTGCGCGGAGCTGACCGCGGCGGACGGCCGCATCGCCGACATCCCGCCGAGGGAGGACGTCGTCTGCCCGATGGTCCACGCACCGGTCACCGCCCACGCCGACGGAATGTGGCGGGGCCGCTCCGTCGACTACACGGAAACCTTCCCGAACGCCTGCACGATGACAGCCCGGACAGGCTCGGTCTTCGCCCTCGCGTAACCGCAGCCCCCGCTCCTTGCCGTCCCTGCGGGCCGCTGTTCTCGCGGGCTGCCGCTCCCGCCGCTCCTGCGGGCAGCCGTGCCTCCCCCGGCGCCTCAAGGGCCTGGGAGGGTGGGCGGTGGGGGCACCTCCCGCTCATAGGGGTCCCCCGCTCGAGCGAAGTCGGGAGCGGGGGAGGCACCCCGCAAGCGCCGGGCCGCGCGAACACCCCCCGCCCGGCTCCGACGCGCGCGAGCACCCCTTCACCGGGCCTGCTCGCGCGCCTGGCGCGCGGTCACCAGCACCGCACGGCACTGGTGCTCGACCTGATGCCCCACCGGCACCCACCGAGCCCGAAAACGCCCGGCGAACGCGTCGCTCCAGCGCGCGACCAGCCCCTCCAACCGGGCCGCCGCCCCCGCGTCACTCTCCCGCAGCGCCCGCCGCAGCATCGCCGCCGCCCTCAGCGGCACCCGCCGCACGAACGCGTCCACGCTCCCCACGTACGCCCGCGTACCGTCCACGGGCGGCGTGCGGACCAGATCGGCGGCCAGCCCCGGCACCAGCTCCAGTGCCCAGGTGGCCGCCCGCAGCAGCGGCCCGCCCGCACCCTCGTCCAGCGGACGCACCGCTTCCAGCACCCGCCGCACCTCACCCGCGTCCCGCAGCAGCCGGTCCGCGAGACGGCGCAGCGCCGCGTCCGGGTCCGGATGCGGCGCCGGGTCGTCCACCAGGTCGCCGGCCCACATCGGCACCTCGATCACCGCCGTCAGGCCGCCGTACCGGTGGGCGTGGTACCAGGTGCTGTGCCGCGCGTCGTCGGTCAGGCTCGGATAGGCCGGCGCGGCCTCCGCCGCCGGCATCACCCGCACCCCGGGACCGGACGCCGGCCAGCCCGCCGCGTCCGAGGCGCCCGTCTCCACCGGGATGTGCAGCTGCGCCGCCGACTTGGCGAACGGTTCCGCCAGCCCGGGCACGTCCCTCGTCAACTGCACCCAGCTACCGCCCAGATCGGTGCCGTGCAGGGACACCTGCAGATAGGGCCGCACCTCGTCGATGACCCCGGTCAGCGCCCGGGTCTCGGGCGGCAGCCGGCCGGGCGGCAGCACCGACGGCGCCCACTCCGGCTGCTCCGGCCCCGCGGGACGGAAGAACCCCAGGTGGTAGTCGTACAGACTGCGCGGCACCGGCGTCACGTGGAGGCTCGCCCCGTCGGGGTCCGCGCACAGCAGGAAGTGCCACGACGTGCCGTCGCGCAGCTCCGGTTCCTGAACCGTCCGCCGGGCCAGCGCGAGCAGCGTGGCCCCGCCGGCCGGTTCGTTGGCGTGGGCGCCGGCGACCACCAGCACGGCCCGCCGCGCGCGTCCGACGGACAGCAGGTGCAACGGCCGGCCCGCACGGGAGACCCCCACCTGCCGCAGGACGCACAGACCGGGCGAACCGGCCGCCAGCGCGCGGGCGGCGGAGACCAGTTCGGCCACCGTCGGATAGCGCAGCTCCAGCAGCGGACCCACCCCCCGTCACCACCCGAATCCGCATTGCGCAGTACCCCACGGCGGGGAGGCGGTGTCAAGGGTGCTCAGTCCGGGAGCCGCTCCAGCAGCGCAACGGGTGAGCGAGCGAGCAGTTCCGCCAGG
>NZ_NCTE01000521.1:2483-15807 GCF_002114215.1 Streptomyces sp. 13-12-16
CAGGAGGGTGTCGCGCCAGCCGCCCGCCTCCGCCAGCCGGAGCGACAGCCGGGTCACGGCGGTGAGCACCTCGCCGGAGCGCGTGAAGGCCAGGCAGTGCGCCGCCGCGGGCCCCTCGGCGGACAGCGGTTCGTAGGAGGCCGTGTCACCGAAGACGTCCGGCCGCCGCGCCCGCAGCCGCAGCGCCGCCCGCGTCACCGCCGCCTTGCCGCTCCCGTCGCCCCCGTCGGCCGCGAACCGGACGGGCCGCCGGTTGTCCGGGTCGACCAGCGCCCGGTACTCGTGCTCCGTGCCCTGGTAGAGGTCGGGCACCCCCGGCATCGTCAGCTGCACCAGCGCCGTACCCAGTACGTTCGCCCGGATGTGCTCCTCCAGCGAGGCGCGGAACGCCGCCACCCGCTCGCCCGGCACCCCGCACGGCCCCGCCGCCGTGAACCGCGCCACCGCCTCCTCGTACGGCGGCTCCTGCTCCGTCCAGCTCGTGTACAGGCCCGCCTCCCGCACATGCTTCAGCAGCGCCCCCCGCACCCGCTCCTCCTGCGCCGGGCCGAGCCCGAACACCGTCTGCCAGGCCGCCCACGCCAGCTGCGCGTCCGGCACGCCCTCGCCCGCGCGGGTGACCTCCGCCAGGACGTCCGTCCAGCGCTCCGGGCACTCGGTGAGCACCTGCAGCGCCGCCCGCACATCGGCACTGCGCTTGGTGTCGTGCGTCGAGACGACCGTCCCCGTCGACGGCCAGTCGCGCTGCACGCGCGCGCAGTACGCGTGGAACCGCTCCGGGGACACCGCCGGGTCGCCGGGGTTCCCGCCCACCTCCGTCGCCGACAGCAGCGGCACATAGCGGTAGAACGCCGTGTCCTCCACGGACTTGGCCCGCAGCGCCGACGCGGTCTGCGCGAACCGCGTACGGAACTCCACGTACTCCGCGCCGTCCCCGTACCGCCCGAGCACCAGGTCCCGTACGACGTCCACCGCCCCGGCCTCCTCGGGGACGGCGAAGGCGAGCCGGGCCTCGGCGGCGGCCTCCTCGGTGACGACACCGGCCGCGTCCACGGAGGCGTAGGGGCGGTACACCTCCAGTCGTACCAGCAGCTCCTGGAGGGCGGTGCGCAACGCCCAGGGCGCGCGGTCGCGCAGCCCGGTCTCCGGAGCGGTCGCGCACAGCCGGGCGGCCACCCGGGTCAGCCGGTCCACCTCGGCGGCCAGCTCGTGCGTGAGCACCTTGTACGCGGCCCGCCGCACCGTGGCGTCCCAGTCGCCGCCCCGGTCCGTCTGCGGGGCCGCGAACCGCCGGTACCGGCCGAGCAGCTCCCCGAACCCCGCCGGGTCCGTGAACAGCCCGTCCACGTGCCGCAGGGCGTCGTAGCCGGTGGTGCCGGCGACCGGCCAGGAGGCCGGCAGCGGTTCCCCGTCGGAGAGGATCTTCTCCACCACCGTCCAGCGGCCGCCCGTGGCCTCGTGCAGCCGCCGCAGATAGCCGTCGGGGTCGGCCAGCCCGTCGGGGTGGTCGACGCGCAGCCCGTCGAACACGCCCTCCCGGAGCAGCTCCAGGATCTTGGCGTGCGTGGCCTCGAACACCTCCGGATCCTCCACCCGCACCCCGATCAGCTCGGAGATGCTGAAGAACCGCCGGTAGTTCAGCTCGGTCCGCGCCAGGCGCCACCACACGGGGCGGTACCACTGCGCGTCCAGCAGCTCCGGCAGCGGCAGCCCGGCCGTCCCCTCGCGCAGCGGGAACGCGTGGTCGTAGTAGCGCAGCACGTCGCCGTCGGTCTTCAGGTGCCCGGCCTCCCGGCCGAGCGGCCCCCCGAGCACCGGCAGCAGCACCTGGCCGCCCTGCGCCTCCCAGTCGATGTCGAACCACCGCGCGTGGCGCGACGCGGGGCCGTCGCGCAGCACCTCCCACAGGACGGGGTTGTGGCGCGGGGACATCGCCATGTGGTTCGGGACGATGTCCACGACCAGGCCGAGCCCGTGCTCCCGCGCGGTGCGCGCCAGCTCCCGCAGGCCCTCCTCGCCGCCCAGCTCCTCGCGCACGCGCGTGTGGTCCACCACGTCGTAGCCGTGCTGCGAGCCGGGCACGGCCTCCAGGACGGGCGACAGATGCAGATGGGACACGCCGAGCGAGGCCACGTACGGGACGGCGTCCGCCGCCGCCCGGAACGGGAAGCCGGGTTGCAGCTGCAGCCGGTAGGTGGCCGTGGGCACCGCCGGGTCAGGTCGCTCAGGGGTCATGGGAACGTACGTACCCGCGTAGTCGCTTCTCGTGCCATCGCTGCTCCGTTCGGGGTGCGAGCGGGGTGTTTTTCCGCCCCCGCCGCTCCTTCCCGTCCCGACCCCGGGGCTCCGCCCCGGACCCCGCTCCTCAAACACCGGAGGGGCTGGAATCCAGCCCCTCCGGAGGAGGGGAAGGAGCCGCGCGCCCCCTACGCCGGCCGTTGCAGCACCGTCATGCTGCGGTCGGTCAGCGTCAGCCGGGTGCCGGCCGTCACCTTCGGGCCGGTCCCCGGCGGTACGCCGTCCGCGCGGGCGGTGTCGACCACCACCTGCCACTGCCGGCCGTGGTCGACCGGCACCACGAAGTCCAGCGGTTTCGGCGAGGCGTTGAACATCAGCAGGAACGAGTCGTCCGTGATGCGCTCCCCGCGCTGACCGGGCTCGGAGATCGCGTTGCCGTTGAGGAACACCGTCAGCGCCGACGCCCGCGCCGAGTCCCAGTCCCGCTGGGTCATCTCCGCGCCCTCGGGAGTGAACCAGGCGATGTCGGAGAGGTCGTCGTGGGTGCCCTCCACCGGCCGGCCGTGGAAGAAGCGGCGCCGCCGGAACACCGGGTGGTCCTTGCGCAGCCACACCATCGCGCGGGTGAACTCCAGCAGCCGCCGGCGCAGGTCCTCCCCGCCCTCCTCCCCCTCGCCGGGCGCGGGCCAGTCCAGCCAGGCCAGCTCGTTGTCCTGGCAGTAGGCGTTGTTGTTGCCGCGCTGGGTGCGGGCCACCTCGTCGCCGTGGCTGATCATCGGCACGCCCTGGGAGAGCATCAGCGTGGCGATGAAGTTGCGCATCTGCCTCGCCCGCAGCCGCAGCACGTCCGGGTCGTCGGTCTCACCCTCGGCGCCGCAGTTCCAGGACCGGTTGTGGCTCTCGCCGTCCCGGTTGTCCTCGCCGTTGGCCTGGTTGTGCTTGTCGTTGTAGGACACCAGGTCGTGCAGCGTGAAGCCGTCGTGGCAGGTGACGAAGTTGATCGAGGCCAGCGGACGGCGTCCGTCGTCCTGGTACAGGTCGGAGGAGCCGGTCAGCCGGGAGGCGAACTCCGCGAGCGCGCGCGGCTCGCCCCGCCACAGGTCCCGCACGGTGTCGCGGTACTTGCCGTTCCACTCGGTCCACAACGGCGGGAAGTTGCCCACCTGGTAGCCGCCCTCGCCCACGTCCCACGGCTCGGCGATCAGCTTCACCTGCGAGACGACCGGGTCCTGCTGGACCAGGTCGAAGAACGACGACAGCCGGTCCACCTCGTGGAACTGCCGCGCGAGGGTCGCCGCCAGGTCGAAGCGGAACCCGTCGACGTGCATCTCGGTGACCCAGTACCGCAGCGAGTCCATGATCATCTGCAGTACGTGCGGGGACCGCATGAGCAGGGAGTTCCCCGTGCCCGTCGTGTCCATGTAGTACCGGGGGTCGTCGGTCAGCCGGTAGTACGACGGGTTGTCGAGGCCCTTGAGGGACAGCGTGGGGCCCAGGTGGTTGCCCTCGGCGGTGTGGTTGTAGACCACGTCGAGGATCACCTCGATCCCGGCCTCGTGCAGCGCCTTCACCGCCGACTTGAACTCCAGCACCTGCTGGCCCCGGTCGCCCCAGGACGCGTAGGCGTTGTGCGGTGCGAAGAAACCGATCGTGTTGTAGCCCCAGTAGTTGTTCAGGCCCATGTCCACCAGGCGGTGGTCGTTGACGAACTGGTGCACCGGCATCAGCTCCAGCGCCGTCACCCCCAGCTCGGTCAGGTGCTCGATCACCGCCGGGTGCGCGAGGGCCGCGTAGGTGCCGCGCAGCTCCTCCGGCAGCCCCGGGTGGCGCATGGTGAGGCCCTTGACGTGGGCCTCGTAGATCACCGTGTGGTGGTACTCCGTACGGGGGCGCCGGTCGTCGCCCCAGTCGAAGTACGGGTTGACCACGACCGACGTCATCGTGTGCGGCGCCGAGTCGAGGTCGTTGCGCCGGTCGCGGTCGTCGAAGTGGTAGCCGTACACCTCCTCCCCCCAGTCGATCTCCCCGCTGATCGCACGCGCGTACGGGTCGAGCAGCAGCTTCGCCGAATTGCAGCGCAGCCCCCGCTCGGGGGCGTACGGCCCGTGCACACGGAAGCCGTACCGCTGCCCGGGCATGACCCCGGGCAGGTACGCGTGCCGCACGAACGCGTCGCTCTCGCGCAGTTCGACCGCGGTCTCGGAGCCGTCGTCGTGCAGCAGACACAGCTCCACTCGGTCCGCGGCCTCCGTGAAGACCGCGAAGTTCGTTCCGGCGCCGTCGTACGTGGCACCGAGCGGATACGCCTCGCCAGGCCAGACCTGCATGGATACGACTCTTTCAGGTGTACGGCGCCGGTGGGGCGCCTTGGCTCCGAGTGTTCCCGTGTCTCCCCGAACGGACGGGAACCACCTTCTACCCAGGTCCACCGGGTCCGATGACCCGCGCCCACCGCTCTTCCCGCTATGAATCAGCTCACTCCCGGGGCCCCGCGGGGCGGAACGGTCCCGTGATTGCGGGAAGTTGGGAAACGACCCTGTCCATCGGGCTGCACCGTGCGCCGCTGGCGGAGTACTCTCCTTGATCGTCGGGACGGGAGTGCTCGGGGGAGCGGAAGGCGGTAAGCGGGTGGGCGCGGGAGGGCTGGAACTGCCCCCTGGTGGCGAGGGTCACGAGGGGAGCAGTTCCACGGACGTCCCGCCCGGTGCGGTGTCCCTGGCACGGCCGATGGACGCGGGCTCGATCGGGCCGGAGCTGGACTGGGGTGCCGACGCCTGGCGCGAGGTGCGCACCCGCGCCCAGCGGGCCGGCCGCGCCTACATCTGGCTGAATCTCGTCGAGCAGCGGCTGCGCGCGGTCGTGGCGGCCGTGCTGCGGCCCGTCTACGAGCCCGTGCACGGCGACGACTGGGTGGTCGCCGCCGCCGGGCCCGCCGGACAGGAGTGGGTGCAGCGCGCGGTCGCGGTGCGCGAGGTCAGCCGCCGCAAGGGCTATCTGCTCGATCCGGCCGACGACAACGTCCTGTCCTTCCTCACGCTGCCGCAGCTGCGCGAGCTGATGGTGGCGCACTGGCCCTGCTTCGAGCCGTACTTCGACGACCGCCGGGACGTCGAACTCGCCCTGGACGAGCTGGAGGTCACCCGCAACGTCGTCTCCCGCAACCGCGCGCTGTCCGAGGCGGTCCTCGGCCAGGCCGAACGGGCCTCCGCGCGGCTGCTCGAGATGCTCGGCGCCGGCGGCGACGTGCCGTCCGCGCGCCGGCTGCCCGTCGACGCGGTCGAGGACCTGGTCGGCGACCGGTACGCCGACGTGGTCGCCGTCCACCCGGACCGGGTGCGGCTGCTGCGCCAGTTCCCGGCCGAGGACATCTTCGGCGGGGCCCGCCGGCTCGACGCCCTCGGCATCGGCCTCAACCTGCTGGTGCAGAACTTCTCCGGACGCCGTCTGGTGCGGCTGGCGGAGTCCGGCTGCCGGGTGCGGCTGCTGTTCCTGAACCCGGCCTCCAGCGCGGTCAAGCGCCGCGAGCGCGAGCTCGGCCTCAAGCGCGGCGAGCTCGGCCGCAGCGTCGAGATGAACATCCTGCACATGCGCCGGGTCCGCTCCCGGCTGCGCGACCCCGGCGCCTTCGAGATCCAGGTCTACGACGAGACGCCCCGCTGCACCGCCTACCTCGTGGACGGGGACGGGTCGGACGGCATCGCGGTCGTGCAGAACCATCTGCGCCGGGCCCGGGGCATGGAGGCACCGGTGCTGGTCCTGCGCAACGGCACCAAAGTGGTCAAGCCGGGCGAAGCGGAGGAAGGCGGGCTGTTCCCCACCTACCGCGAGGAATTCGAGCTGATGTGGACGGATTCGCGACCGGTGTCGTGAACGCTCCGGGTCGGAGCCGGTAAGCGGAACGCGATCCTCTGATTGTCAGTGGTGCGTGCGAAGGTGGGAACCACTGGGGGAACGCACCACACAGAAGGGGGACGGCCCATGGGCTGGCACCGGGAGCTGCTGATCGGCTTCGACCTGGAGACGACGGGTACCGACCCGCGCGAGGCACGGATCGTCACGGGAGCCGTGATCGAGGTCAGGGCGGGAGAGCCGCTGGAGAGCCGGGAGTGGCTGGCCGACCCGGGCGTACCGATCCCGGAGGACGCGGTGGCGGTCCACGGCATCAGCAACGAACGGGCGACCGCCGAGGGCGGCCCCGCCGACCGGGTCGCCGACGCCATCGCCGACGCCCTCACCGCCCACTGGAGGGCGGGCGTCCCGGTCGTCGCCTACAACGCCGCCTTCGACCTGTCCCTGCTCTCCGCCGAACTGCGGCGGTACGGGCTGCCGTCCCTGCGCGACCGCCTGGGCGGCGCCGATCCCGGCCCGGTCATCGACCCGTACACCATCGACCGCTCCGTCGACCGCTACCGGCGCGGCAAGCGCAACCTCGAAGCGGTCTGCGCGGAGTACGGCGTCGTCCTCGACGCGGCGCACGACGCGACCGCCGACGCCCTCGCCGCGGCCCGGCTGGCCTGTGCGATAGCCGGCCGCCACCCCGCCGTCGCGGCCCTCGACCCGGCGGAGCTGCACCGCCGCCAGATCGAGTGGTACGCCGCGTGGGCGGCGGACTTCCAGGACTTCCTGCGCCGCAAGGGCGACGCCACCGCGGTGATCGACGGCACGTGGCCTCTGCGGGAGCCGGCGGGCGAGCGGGTCTGACGCGCCGGGCGGCCCGCAGGCCGGAGCGTCAGAAGGGATACCAGCGCACGGACTCGTCCCCGTCGCGCAGCGACGCCACCCGACGCCGGAACTCGGCCAGCGCCTTGGGGTTGCCCGGCGCGTGCTGGGCGACCCAGGCGCAGCTGGCGGTCTCCCGCGCGCCGCGCAGCACCGAGCAGCCCTCCCAGGAGCGCACGTCCCAGCCGTAGGCGGCGGTGAAGGACGCGTACGCCTCGTCCGGCAGCCCGTAGCGGTCGTGGGAGAGGGCCATGACCACCAGGTCGTGCTCGCGCAGATCGGCCGAGAAGGTCTCCAGGTCGACCAGGACCGGCCCGTCCGGCCCGATGTGCACATTGCGGGGCAGCGCGTCCCCGTGGAGGGGGCCCGGCGGAAGGTGGGGCGTCAGTGCCGCCGCGGCCGACGCGAAGCCGTCACGCCGATCGCGCAGATACGCCGCGTCCGCGGGGTCGATGGCGTCGCCCGCCAGCCGCAGCCAGCGCTCCACGCCGCCCAGCAGTTCGCGGGGCGGAAGCCCGAACGGGGGAGTGGGCAGTGCGTGGACCAGCCGCAGCAGTTCGGCCAGATCCTGTGGGCCGGCGGGCCGTACCGCCTCCGGCAGCCGGTGCCACACGGTCACCGGGTGGCCGTCGACCAGCAGCGCCTCCGGCTCGGCCGCCCGCACTGCCGGCACGCCCTCCTCGGCCAGCCACCCCGCGACGGCCAGCTCCCGGCGGGCCCGCTCCAGCAGCTCGGCGTCGCGGCCCACCTTGACGGCCAGGTCGCCGGCGGCGAACACCGCGTTCTCACCGAGGGCGAGCAGCCGCGCGTCCGCCGCCGCGCCGGGCAGTATCCCCGCCGCCGCAAGTACGTCCCGCGCCCGTGCCTCGTCCATCCGTCCGCCTCCGTGTCCGTCCACGGCCGACCGCCGGTCCCGTCCGACCGCCGGTATCCGGCCATCCGTCGGCCAGTGTCGCATTCGCACAGGTGGCGGCGGTGTGCGCGGTGCCTTGACGAGGCAGGACCCCTTCACGACCATGACCTGGCCCACCCGCGCCGCGCAAAGGGGCTGATTCCGTGACATCGGTGACCCAGGTGAGGAGACCGGCGTCCCGCGTGCCCGGCCGGGGCCGCGCCGTCGACCACGGCCCGTGGTTCCTGGTACTGCCCGCACTGATCCCGATCCTCGTCCTCAGCGTCGGCCCGCTGCTCTACGGCATCCTGCTGGCCTTCACCGACGCCCAGTCCGGTCGCACCGAGCCGACCCGGTGGATCGGCACCCTCAACTTCCAGGACCTGCTGCACGACACGCTGTTCTGGGAGTCGTTCCGGATCGGCCTGGTCTGGGCGGTCGGCGTGACGGTGCCGCAGTTCCTGCTGGCGCTCGGCCTCGCCCTGCTGCTCCACCAGGACCTGAAGCTGCGCTGGCTCGCCCGCGCCCTGGCGATCGTCCCCTGGGCCATGCCCGAGGTGGTCGTCGGCATCATGTGGCGGATCGTCTACAACCCGGACGCCGGCCTCCTCAACGAGACGCTGCGCGACGTCGGTCTGGGCGACGGCCGGGACTGGCTCAGCGGGCTCGCCACCGCCCTGCCCGCGGTGATCGTCGTCGGCGTGTGGGCCGGAATGCCCCAGACCACGGTCGCGCTGCTCGCCGGGCTCCAGAACACCCCGCGCGAGCTGCACGAGGCGGCGGCCGTCGACGGCGCCGGAGCATGGCGCCGCTTCCGCACGGTCACCTGGCCCGCCATCCGCCCCGTCGCCCTCGCCGTCACGGCGCTCAACCTGATCTGGAACTTCAACTCCTTCGCCCTGGTCTACGTCCTGACCAGCGGCGGCCCCGGCGGACGCACCCGGCTGCCCATGCTCTTCGCCTACGAAGAGGCGTTCCGCTACGGACAGTTCGGCTACGCGGCGGCGATGGGCTGTGTCATGGTCGCCGCGATCTCGATCGCGCTGGCCGTCTTCCTCGCCGGCCGGCTCCGGGGAGGTGACACGGCGTGAGGGCCTCCACCGGCGCCCGCGTCGGCCAGTACGCCGCGCTGCTCGCGTACCTCGTCTTCCTCGCCTTCCCGTTCCTCTGGCTGGTCTCGACCGCGTTCAAGCCCCCGGCCGAACTGGCCAGTCTTCACCCGACCTGGATCCCGCGCGAACCCACCCTCGACAACTTCCGCCAGGCCTTCGACGAACAGCCCCTGCTGCGGGCCGCCCTCAACTCCCTGCTCGCCGCGCTCGCTGCGGCCGTCCTCGCCGTCGTCATCGCCACCCCGATGGCGTATGTCATGGCCCGTCACCGCACCGCGCTCGCCCGGGCCGCGACGGGCTGGGTGGTGGTCAGCCAGGCGTTCCCGTTCGTCCTGCTGATCATCCCGCTGTTCCTGGTGCTGAAGAACCTGCGGCTGATCGACTCCGTGCCCGGACTGGTGCTGGTCTACGTGGTCTGGGCGCTGCCCTTCGCGCTGTGGATGCTCACCGGCTACGTCCGTGCCGTGCCGGCCGAGCTGGAGGAGGCGGCGGCCGTCGACGGGGCCGGGCGGCTGCGGACCCTGGTGTCGGTGACCGCGCCGCTGCTCGCGCCGGGGATCGTGGCGACCGCGCTGTTCGCCTTCGTCACCGCGTGGAACGAGTTCTTCTTCGCCCTCGTCCTGCTCAAGACCCCGGAGAAACAGACCCTGCCGGTCGTCCTCACCCACTTCATCGGTGCCGAGGGAGTCGCCGACCTCGGCCCGCTGGCGGCCGCCGCGTTCCTCGCGACGCTGCCCTCCCTGGTCGTCTTCGCGATCATCCAGCGGCGGATCACGGGCGGCATGCTCGCCGGGGCGGTGAAGAGCTGATGCGGACCAGAATCCTCGTGGCGGCCCTCGCCGTCGTCCTGCTCCTTACGGGCTGCTCCTCCGGCGGCACCCGCGACGACGGCCGCGTCACCCTGCGCTTCCAGTCCCTGGCCTGGCAGGAGGAGTCGGTCGAGGCCAACAAGGAACTGGTCGAGGAGTGGAACGCCACTCACCCGGACATCCGGGTGGAGTACGTCCAGGGAAGCTGGGACAGCGTCCACGACCAGCTCCTCACCTCCTTCGAGGGCGGCGAGGCCCCCGACATCGTCCACGACGCCTCCGACGACCTGGCCGACTTCGCCTACGGCGGCTACCTGGCCGACCTGACGGACCTGCTGCCCGAGCGGCTGAGGTCCGACATCCCGCCCAGCGGCTGGGAGACCGTCACCTTCGACGGCGGCGTCTACGGCGTCCCCTTCCTCCAGGAACCGCGCGTGCTCATCGCCAACGCCACCTGGCTGAGGGAGTCCGGCGTCCGCGTCCCGACCCCCGGACACCCCTGGAGCTGGGCCGAGTTCCGTCAGGTGACGGACCGACTCGCGGGCGACGGGAAGTACGGCGTCGCCTGGCCGCTCAAGGAGCCCGTGTCCGCCACCCTCAACCTCTCCCTCTCCGCGGGTGGCCGGCTCTTCCACCGGGGCGCCGACGGCAAGGTGACCGTGCGGTTCGAGGAGGGCGACGAGGTCGTCCCGCGCACCGTCCACGAGCAGGTGAACACCGACCGCAGCGCCTCGCCCACCACGCTCGGCAGCGGTGGTTCCGACACCCTGCCCGGTTTCTTCGCCGGCAAGTACGCGATGGTGCCGCTCGGCTTCTCCTACCGCCAGCAGATCGTCCAGCAGGCGCCGGAGGGCTTCGACTGGCAGGTGCTGCCCGCCCCGGCCGGGACCGGCGGGCTCACCCAGGGCGTCAGTCCGCAGACCCTCTCCGTCGCCCAGGACTGCCCGTACAAGAAGGAGGCCGTCGCCTTCCTCGACTTCCTGCTCCAGCCGCGGAACATGGTCCGCCTCGCCCTCGGCGACTGGATGCTCCCCACCGGTCGCCAGGCCCTCGCCGACCCCGTCCTGCACACCGCCGAACACGGCTGGGCCACCGGCACCGCGCTCGCCGCCCATCTGCGCCCGGCCCCCGCGCAGACCGTACGGGGCTACCCCGAGTGGAAGGACAAGGTGGCCACCCCGGCGCTCCAGGAGTACTACAGCGGCGCGATCGGTCTCGACGAGCTGCGCGAGCGGCTGGAGGAGGACGGCAACCTGGTCCTGGCCCGCTACCAGCGCTGAGCGCGGACGTCCGGACAGCCGTTGCACGCCGCCTGCCGGAGGGCCGGCGCCGCGACATCGTCCGCGAGACCGAGAACGGTCCGGAGGCAGCCCGCCGCCGGCGTCGGGGTCTCGGCCGGTGCCGTCCCCGAGGCTCTCGCGGAAGCCGGGGACGCGTAGGCCGAGCAGCCGCGGCCTCGATCCCCGGCCGGCCGCCGCGCCGGAGTTCAGCCGTGGGGGATCTCGGCGGGTTGCTTCCGGGAGAGACACCGCCGGGTCGCGGTGACCCCGCCCCGGCTCGCCGACGCCGTCGGCCGGGTCCGGTGGAACAAGCTCGGCGTGTTGCCGTGGGCGCGGGGCGGGTCGTGGTGTTCCTTCCCGGGAAGCACTTGCCCGGGGCGGAGGTTCAGTCCGCGAACGCGGCCACGTACGACGCCACGCACGGCTCCGGGGTGGCCAGTGAGGTGACCACGTGGCCGTCGACGGTCACCGGCGGGTCGAGCGGCATCCGGAGCAACCGCCCGGAGCGGGACCCGTCGAGTTGTTCGGCCGGCACCAGCGTCCAGCCCTCGGGGTTCCGGCCCACCTCGAACAGCACGCTGAGCATGTCCCCGGCAGGCGGCCGCAGCGGGGCCACGGGCAGGGCGGCGAGGATCGCGTCGTGCATCGGCGGGTCACTGTCGCGGGCGGGGAGCCGCAGCCCGTACGGATCGAGGTCGTGCAGGCCGACCGCGGGCCTGCGGGCGGCGGGGTGTTCACGCGCGAGCACTGCGTGCAGCGGCTCGGACCAGGCGCGCACCACCCTCACCGCCGCGGAGGTGAGCGCGCCCCGCACCAGTGCCAGGTCCAGCTCGCCGTTTCGGACGGCGTCGAGCCGCGCGGTCACCGGCAGGTCGACCAGTTTCGGCTCGGCGGGGCGTTCGCTGTCGCTCAGGCGGCTCACCGCCCGGTCGAGCCGTCCGGTGACGCAGGACGCCACCCCGATCCGCAGGACGGCCGCCGGTTCTCCGGCGACCACCCGCACCCGGGCCGCCGCGGCGAGGGTCTTACGGGCCGCGGCGAGCACTCGTTCGCCGGCCGGGGTGAGCCGCACCCGGCGTGAGGTGCGGTCGAGCAGGCGCACGCCGAGCTCCCGTTCGAGCCGGGCGATCTGCTGGCTCACCGCCGGCTGCACTATGCCCAGCCGCTGCGCCGCGCGCCCGAAGTGCAGCTCCTCGGCGACGGTCACGAAGTACTGCAGCGCTCTCAGCTCCATCTACCCGATCTATCACGCGATGTGATTGCTGCCGAGCGTTTCTGGTCATTGTTCGCACAGGTGGCTCCGGCTGTGATGGGTACGAGCCCGCCGGAGGGGTCCTGCCCGCTGGATGCCGCGACGCGGGGAAACGCGAACGGAGAACAGAGTGAGCACGACAACCCTCGGCGTCATCGGCACCGGCATGGTCGGCCTCGGGACCGCCCGCCGCGCCGTCGACGCCGGCCTGAACGTGGTCCTGAGCAACTCACGCGGCCCCGAGACCCTGGCCGGTCCCGTCGCGGAGCTCGGCCGGCGGGCCCGCGCGGCCACCCCGGCCGAAGCGGCGAGCGCCGGTGATCTGGTCATCGCGGCCGTGCCGCTGGCCGCCCACGAGCGGCTGCCCCGGGCGGAGCTCGCCGGCAGGACCGTGATCGACCCGATGAACTACGCGCCGCATTCCGACTTCGAGATGCCGGAACTCGACAGCAACGAGCTGACCTCCAGTGAACTGGTACAGCGCCACCTCGCGGACGCCCGGGTGGTGAAGGCATTGCACAACATCGGCCCCAGGCAGCTGATGGAGCTGTTCCGCCCGGCCGGAGCCCCCGACCGCACCGCGCTGCCGCTTTCCGGCGACGACCCGGACGCCAAGAAGGAGGTGGCCGACCTGCTGGACGCCCTCGGCTTCGACGCGGTGGACCTCGGCGCACTGGCCGACAGCTGGCGCAGCGAACCCAACACCCCGTTGTACGCCCTCCCGTACGTGGGACAGCCGCCGTCCGGCCTCACCGTCAGGGAATTCGTGGCCTGGGTCCAGCAGGCGTCCGGTGTGCCCGTGCCCGCCGCCCGGGTCGAGGAACTCGCCGCCGCCGCGGTGCGGGGGCCCGCGGGTTTCCGGATGTAGGAGAGGGCGGTCCGCCGCGAGGGTACGGCCGAGCGTCCGCTCACCGTCACCGCGACGGCCATCCGCGCGCTGCGGCACGGGGATCCCCGGGGCCTCCGCCCGGGGGCCTGCCGCGCAGCGGCCGTTTCCCGGTCCCGGGCGGGCGTCCGCCGCG
>NZ_NCTE01000522.1:0-12911 GCF_002114215.1 Streptomyces sp. 13-12-16
GGCGATCCGGACGCCGAGCCGCAGCCCGACGGCCAGCCGCGCCGCCTCCCCGGCGTCGTGCCGCTCGTGCTCCGCCGGAGGCCGCGGGCCGGCCGCGGGTTCGTCATGGCGCGGCGGCCCGTTCCGGGGCTGCGGTCCGAAGGACATGTGGGTGGCTCCGCTCACGTCGATCCGGCACCCCGGACGGGGTGCGGGTACGGGGGTGGGGGGTGGGCGCGGAGTCAACCAGACACCCGCGCGGACCCGCACGCCCCGGGAGCAGATCTGTTCTCCCGCCCAACCAGGAGCCGTGCGGACGGTGAACGGGCACTGTGTGATCAGGAGTCGGGCGGCCGGGCGGCCCGGCCGCGTGACGATGGGCGGATCACGTCGCGGGCACCCGGGCCACGGCCGTGCGTGCTCGTGACGGAGACGGGCGGGCACCCCGCTGCGGGGCCGAGAAGGTGATGGGGGAGGCCCTGCGGCCCGCGTCCCCTCGATGCGGAGACCGGCCGGAGCGCCCGGTACGGCTTCGTGCGGACGGTGGACGCCCTGCTGCCCTGGATGCGGTTCAGGGGGCCCGCGGCGCTGTCCGCGCTTGGGGGCCTACCGGGAGAGCCACTGAGCCGATGCCGGGCCGGGACGGCCGGTCGTCGGCGGGACCGTCGTGCTTTCGGCATGGATGAAGTGCTGCGGGACATGGGGAGGCCAGGCGCCGACCGTCAGCATGCCGAAGGAGTGGGCGCGTGCGACGAGGGCCGCGCGGTTGGGTGCCCGGAGCTGACGCAGCAGGCGTCCCACGTGGTAATCGATGCCCTGGCGGCTGAGGTGGAGACGGGCGGCGAGCTGGATGTTCGACGCGCCGCCCGCTATGCCTTCGAGTATGCGGGCGTGGAGCGGTGAGAGCAGGGTGCCGGCGTGGGGCCGGGGGCTCGTCGGCGGATCCACCTCCTCGACCGGGCGGACCGCGACGAGGTAACTGACCGAAGGCAGGCCGGGATCCGCGTTGCGGGCCACGGTGCCCGTGATGTCCACCGGTAAGGGGACGCCGTCGTTCTGGAGGGCGATGACGTGTTCGGTGAAGGAGTCCTGATCACCGGTGGCCAGGAGGGAGAACTGCCGGTCCAGGGCGTGGGCCGGGCTGGGCTGGAGCAGCGCGAAGAGGTGGCGACCGTACGGCGAGGCTCCGCTGTCTCCGTAACGGCGGGCGAAGAGGGAGTCGGCGGCCAGGACCGTGAGTCCGGAGTCGAGGTGAACCAGAGAGATGTGCGGCGACTGCGTCGTGCGGCGTCGGGTGTCGATGGCGGTGCGCCGGAGAGGTGCCACGGTTGTCCTTGCTGTGGGGGGCGAGGGCACGACTCGTTTCATGGTGGTCATGCCGGTGAAGACGGTGGGAGCCCGTGTCATGTTCCTGCCACGAATCGGCGCGGAAACGGGCGGCCGTCAGCCAGCACCAGGCGGACCCGGCGCAGCGCGTCGAGACTGTCGAGGGGGTTGCCCGTCACCACGAGGAGATCGGCGCGGTAGCCCTCGCGGATCAGTCCGGTCCGGGTACCGATGCCCAGTGCTCGGGCAGCGTCGGTCGTCGCCATGGTGATGACGCGTTCGAGGGGCATTCCCAGGTGGGCGAAGAACTCCAGGCTGTCGACCAGGCCGCCGAAGGCCGCCCTCGGCACGCCGGCGTCCGTGCCGGCGATCACAGGCACCCCCTGCTGGACCATCCAGCGCAGCGAGGAGAACATCTCCTCGGCCCGTTCGGCGCCCACCCGCCCGGTCAACGCCCGCCAGTTCGGGTGTGTGGCCGGGCATACCCAGATTCCACCGGCGACGATGTCGGCGGCCACCTCGTCACGCAGGTCGAAACCGCCGCCCTCCGCCATCCAGGTGCAGTGCTCGATGGTGTCCACTCCGGCAGCCACCGCGGCCGCGATGCCCTCGGTGCCGTGCGCGTGGGCGGCGACCGGCAGACCGAAGCGCCGCGCCTCCGCGACGACCAGGCGCAGCTCCTCGACCGTGAACTGGGATTTCCATACCGCCGGCCCACCACGGGTCAGGCCACCGCCTGTCACCATCACCTTGATGACGTCCGCTCCGCTTCCGGCGTTGCGCCGCACAAGGGCGCGTATCGACTCCGGGCCGGCCACTTCGCCGCCGAGGAACCAGCAGTGGCCGCCCGGCCGGGTCAGCGGAGTGGTCGCGGTGAGGATGCGCGGTCCCGCCACCGCCTGCCGCATGATGCGGTTCCGGAGCCGTGCCGCCAGACCGTTCCGGTCACCGAGGTCCCGCACGGTGGTGACGCCGCTCCGGAGCAGCTGCTGTGCGCGGTCCGTCATCGCGGACAGCAGCTCCTCGTCATCGGCCTCACCCAGGACAGTGACCGGATCGGGGCCGGCGTCGAACGCGAGATGCACATGCGCGTCGATCAGACCGGGCAGCACGGTGGCGTCCGGGAAGGACAGCGTGGGCAGTTCCGGGGGTGTTCGGAGCTCCACCTCCTCGCGCGGTCCGACGGCAGCGATGGTTCCGGTGCGAACGTGCACCGCGCCGTCCGTCAGAATCTCCCCACAGGGATCCGGCAGCACTCGGCCGGCTGTCAGCAGCAGCTCGTCCATGTCGTGTGGTCCTGTCTCCTGAAAGGGCCCGTCAAAGCGGTGTCGGCCCGTCGTCGCGCTACGACCGGAGCGCGTCCGACAGCGCGACCAATTGCCGTGCGTCGGCATCGAGCCCGTCCTCTTCCGGAAGCGCGATCGGGATGGCCGGGTGGGTGCCTGACTGATCGACGGTGTCCGCGCGCAGCGCCGCGCGCAGTCGCTCGGCCAGAACATCGGGCGGCGCCCCCGGCCCGACTCCGAGCCCGGCCAGGGCCGGGCTGGCCCGCACCAGTCCGTCCCGGCACTCGATGACTCGCCGGTAGTAGCGCCGGTGCACCCCTTGGAAGGTCGGCACGTCGTGCCATCGGGTCCGGGAACCGCGGGCAAGCGCGTCTTGTGGGTACGCCTCGTGCAGGAGCTGCCACAGCGGGCCCAGTCGGCGGTAGGTGCGCAGGTGCTGCCACCACACGCGCGACGCGGCCAGCCGCATGGCCACCGCAGAGCACATCACACCCACCACGAACAGCGGAACCGAGACGGCGAGCAGCCACGACACGATGCCGCTGGCGGCTTCGGGTACCCGGCCGTCACGCCAGCGCACCAGGGTGAAGGCGACACGGCCGGCACTGGCCACGGCCATGCCCGACAGGCCGGAAAAGGCCAGCCACAGACCGGTGGCCAACGGCCTCGGCGACATCATCGCGTAACGCAGGGTCCAGTACGAGGCGGTGGCCAGCGCACAGACCAGGTACGACCCCACGGACACGTAGAAGACAGCCACCTGCGGTACGGTCATGTCGGCAGCGGCGTACCCACCACCGAGGGTGTCCCCGGGGGCGGTCGCCGTGGCGAGCGCGGCGACCAGCAACGCTGCCGCCAGGGGCACCGCCGCCATCCGTACCCGTCTGGCCGCCCGGTGGGACTCGGCCGTGGAGTACACGTAGAAACACAGCAGCCAGTAGGCCGTGCACAGGAGCAACGCGTTCTGCAGCAGCGTTTCCGTCCCGGCGCCGGCGACCGCGGTGACCTTCTTCGCCAAACCCGGTATCCCCAGCGAGAAGAAGCCGACCGCACTGGCCATGCAGAGGGTGACGGCTCGTAGGGGACGGTCGTGAGGAGCCTTGCAGAGCTTGTAGATCTTCCACACCAGCGACAGGTCGAGAAGGAGTCCGGTCAGGACCTGGAGGATGATCACAGCCAGCCCTGCCGGTCGCCGAGGGCGGCCTGTACTCGTCGCACCGATGGATCGCTCGCCTGCTTCGGGGCCACCCGGTCCAGAACGGACGCCCACTCCAGGATGATGGTGGCGACCAACTCGGCCTCTCGCTCGTGTTCCTCGTCGTACGAGGTCCGGCGCAGCGCCCGCTTGACGACGTCCGGTGACAGGCCCGGTAACACTGGCTGCGCCAACTCCTCTTGGTGGCTGTGGTGGTTGGCCAGGATGTGCCCCACCTCGTGCAGGATGATGTGGTCCTGGTGGATTCTGCTGGTCTCCCGCTGATACAGGATGTAGTCCGTCGACTCCGTCGCGAGCCACATGCCGAAGGGACCCGGTATGGGCAGCGAGTAGGGCAGCAGGCGAATCGGCCGACCCCGGTGCTCACCGAGCCGACGACACAGTTCATCGATACGCAGCGGGGGTTGGATGCCGAGTGCCCGTAACTCCCGTTTGCAGCGGCGGCGTAACTTCCGTTCCGACAACAGCCCTCCAGGTGCTCCTAGCGGTCGATCACTAGCTGGGTGCGCCCTCGATGATCTTAGATGCGGGCGGCCCGAGCTGGGGCCGGATTGCCGTCGAAGGACGGTCAGGAGCCGACGTGCCCGACTCGCGTCCACGTTCGTCAAGCGGCCTGGTCGATCACGAAGTCGCACAACGAGTCCAGAGCCGCGCGCGCGGGTATCGGAGGAAGGGACGTCAGTGCGGATCGGGCATGTGCGACCCGGTCACGCATCATGGTCCGGGTCCGGGCCACGGCCCATGAGTCGCGGAAGAGGTCCAGTGCACGCTGGTGGGCCCAGGGATCGGTGACGGGTCCACCACTCACCAGGGCACGCAGTTCGGCTCCCTGTGGGCTGTGGTCGGCGCGGGCGAGGAGCACCGGGAGGCTGAGCACCCCGGCCCGGAGGTCCGCGCCCTGGTCCTTACCGCTTCTCTCGGAAGGTGACAGGAGATCGATCAGGTCGTCGGCGATCTGGAAGGCCTCCCCCAGCCTGGCGCCGTACTCGGCCAGCGCGTCGACGTGCGCCGTGGACGCGTTCGCCTGAAGCGCGCCCAGGCTCAACGACGAGGCCAGTAACTCCCCGGTTTTGTCTGCGATGACCTGGAAGTAGTGCTGTACCGGGTCCTCATCGGGGCCGGGTCCCATGAGTTCGCGCAGCTGGCCCTCGACCAGGCGGACAGCGGCCCGGGAGTTGTGGTGAACGATGTGCTGGCCGAGGCCCGCGGCGAGTTGTGCGGCACGGGCCAGCAGCCAGTCCCCGCCGCGGACGGCCATCCGGTTGCCCCAAAGAGCGTTGGCGCTGACCACGCCGCGCCGGGTGACCGCCGCGTCCATGACGTCGTCGTGGTAGAGGGACGCGATGTGGATGAGTTCCACGGCGGCCGCGGCCCGGGTGACCCCCTCGTGTCTCGGCCGGCCGAACTCGGCGGCCAGCAGTACCAGGACCGGCCGGAGTCGCTTGCCTCCCGCGGCGGCGACGTGACCGGCGAGTTCGGCGACCCGTGAGTCACTGGCACAGGAGATCGTGCGCTGGATCTCCGCTTCCACTGTCTCGAGTCCGGTCCGCAGCCGCTCTTCGACGGCCTTGTCGGCGATACGGAACCGGAAACCCCGGCCGCCGCGGTACTTGCGCAACACCACCTTGGCGCTGACACGGCCGCCGAGGGCGTGAATGGTTCTGGACATCACCGGTCTGCACCTGACCCTGTGTGCGCGTGCTTCAGCGAACTCCACGGCTCGGACGGTGGTGTGCCATTTCGAGGGACCGGTCTGGACATCCTTCCATGCTGACCGGCCAGGAGGCGCGCGGCCAACGAGGCTGTCCGCTTGCTGCCAACCACCCGCCGCGCGGACCGGCCGCGGCCGCGGACACGGGGGGGGCGGATGGCAGCATCCGGAATCCTGGTGACGGTCGCTCAGGCCTCGGGCGGTGGCAGAAGTCCCAGCGCCGCCGCGTACACACCGGCCTGAAAGCGGGATTCAGCGCCCAGCAGCGTCATGATCTCAGCGACGTAACGCCGGTACGTGCGAACCGACACTTCGAGTTCGCGGGCCGCGACCTCGTCGGTCACCCCGTCACGCAGCTTCTGCAGCACCTGCCGTACGGTGTCGGTCCTCGGCTGGTCCCCGAAGTGAATGCGTTCGGTCAGGGCGGTGGCGTTGCCCCACACGTTCGCGTAGAAGTTGCGGACTGCTTGCAGTATGGTCGCGGCCTGTATCAAGGAGGCACGGGACGCCCCCGGCGGCCCGACACTCACGAGCGTGGCCGAACCGTCGACGACGACCGCGCACAGGGGCGGCATCTGAGTCGTCCGTACCTCCCAGGCATGGCCGGCGGCCGTGACCTCACGCACGAACCTGGTGTCCACCATCGCCGGGGTGCACAGCAGCCGCGCGCGCAATGACCGGCCGCGAGTCCGCAGCGCTTCCCGCAGCGCGGCATGCGTCAGCCGGGACACTTCCGCGTCCGTGCTCAGCGCGACTTCGAGACTGACACGGGCCCCCCTGATCAGGGACTCGATCGCGGGTCCCACCTCGTCTCGTCCGACTTCCCGGACCAGCGCGTTGCGTGAAAGGCGTCTGCGATGCCTGACCATCGCGGACGCGATGAGCTCCCGCAACTCCCACAGTTCCTGCTCGACCTCGTCGTGTGTGGTCCCGGAATGTTCGCCCGCGCCCCCTATATCGCCGATATCAGACGGACAGCTGTCCGTACTGAAATCCCTTTGTCGTTGCACAGTGTCTCTCCCCGTTGATCTGAATACTGTGCTTTTACGGCTGGCGTGGCAATAACCCCAGTTCGACGCTTCGGGCACCGGCCTGGAATCTGGAGTCCGCGCCCACGTCGCGCATGAGCTTCGCCACATGGCGTCTGTACGTCCGCAGTGAGACCGACATCTCGCTCGCCGCCACGGCGTCGGTGTGGCCGTTCTTCAGGTGCGTGAGGACCCGTCGTACCATGTCGGTGTTGAGCCGTTCCCGTATCTGCAGGTACTCCGGGATCGGGCGGCCGGTCTTCCACACATTGGCGTAGAGCAGGTCGAGCGCCTTGGCCGTGGCCGGATCCGTGACCAACGTGGCCAGCTCTTCGTTGGACGACTGTGTCGACCACGTGAGGGCGGAGCTGCCGTCGACGATCAGCGCCTCGTACAGGTCGCCTGCCGAGATCCGCACTTCGACCCCGCTCGCGTGCCGAGTCAGCTCGGTGACGGACGTGGTGCCGAGCACCTTGGGGGCGCAGAGCAAGCGCAAGGCGACGCCGGCCGGCCATCCGTCCTGCCGGCTGTCCCGTTCCCTGACCGCGGCCAGGATCGCGTCGGCCCGCGGCCCGTCGTGCAGAAGCGCGATGCTGATGCCGTACTTGGCGCCCCCGATCAGGCTCGCGGCGGTCTCCCTGAACGAGCCGCTGTCCTCCCCCAGCATGACCACCGGGCGCTGCCTCTCCGTACTGCGGTGGGTGCTCATCGTGGAGTCGACCAGGACGTACGCTTCGCGCAGCGCCCTCTCCACGGTGTCCGCCGGGGCGCTGACCCGGTTGCCCTGAACGGCATGTGACGTGCAGGCGGCAGGACCCTCCGCGGTAGGCCTTTCAGACACGGCAAGCATATTGGTCATGTTTCCCCCATCAATGGAATTGAGGCGAGAATCCGGTAGCGCTCGGCGGCGTGCTACACCAGGATTGCCTAATCGTCAATTCATCGCATTGATTTGACGCTAACTTGATCTGAGCGGTGCAGTCAAGGATTCGTCGCCGCGCTCTTGTGTCATCTTGAGTGCAGGGCGCTTGCTTATGTCCTACTTATGTGTCGCGGCGGGCGCCGAGCCGGTACGTCGATTCACGGTGAGGGCTCACGCGGCAGTTGAATTCTGAATTGTTCCGGGTGTTCGGTGTGCCCCGCTGGGGGCGCTTCCCGGATGTCGGCGGGCTGCCGTCGAGTGGCGAAGGGAAATCGCCGGGCGGGAAATGGGGTGCTCGGGGGTCGTGGAGTCGCTTCATCGGGTCGGGGTCGGGCCCTGTCCTGGCCTCCCACTCGTGTGTAAGATGCAGCCTCATGGCGTTTCACATGAGTCTAACGGGTATCCGGAGCCTAGCGTGGTCCTGGAGGCCGTTCAACCGCAATCAGCCTGGGGCTCCTCGTCCGAGAGCCGAAGCGCCGCGCGGGAGAGGGAAGAGTGCGTATGTCAGAACATGAGGGAACCGAGCTCGCGGAGAGACTCAACCACCTGTTCGCCACCATCAGGCCCCACGGCGGTCACGAGTACAGCAACGAGCACGTGGCGAGCGCCATCACGCAGACCGGTGTGACCATCTCGCAGAGCTACATCTGGCAGTTGCGCAAGGCCAAGAAGAACAACCCCACACTCAAGCACCTCCAGGCGCTCGCCGGGTTCTTCGGGGTGCCGACGAGCTACTTCGTGGACGATCAGGTCGCGAGCCGGGTGAAGGGGGAACTGGACGCCCTGCAACGGGAGCAGGCCAGACTGGCCTCCGCCGTGGGAGGAGGGGAGGTCCGGCTGATGGCCATGCGCGCCGGTGAACTCTCGGCCGAGCGCCGCAAGCAGGTCATGGACCTGCTTGACGTCGTGTACCGCTTGGAGCGGGCGGAGCAGCAGGGAACCACCGAGGACTGACCTCCCGTCACGGTGTCGTCCGGTCTCCCGTGGCCGGCGTCCGGGAGTCATGGCGATCGTCCTGGCCGTGAAGTGTCCGTGTGCGGCTGCCGGACTACTCGGCGGCGGGGCTCGCGTAGGTGCGTACGAGCGTGCGGAGCATCGCGGCGCCGGTGGCGAGCGCGGCGACATGGACGGCCGCCGCCACGCCCAGGTTCTCCGGCATCACGGAGTCGGCGGCGCGGCCCGCAACCGCCGTGTAGGCAGTGAAGGGGAGCTTCCAGGCACTCCAGGCGAACATCGAGCCGGATCCCAGCCAGACGAGTGCGGTCGGGAGCCAGCGTGGCACTCGCGCCGGACGTCCGTTGGCCGTCGCCCAGGCGGCGGCGGAGCCGGCCAGCGACCAGACGGCGAACAGGGCGACGAGCAGCCGCCAGTCGGTATTGCGCTCTGCCGGGTCGGCGAGCCCTGCCGTACCGCCGGCCGCCCAGTACAGCCAGCATGCTCCCAGGGCGGTGCCCGCGGCGACGAGCCCACCGCTCGCGGGACGCGGGCCGCCCTGCTCCGCACCCGGCCCGGCCGGGTGCGGATGTGCGTGATCGCCCACCCTGCCGGTGAAGGGCAGCGGCCAGCGGCGGCGCAGATATGCGGGCAACGCGACGGCCAGTCCCAGGCCCATCCCCACGAAGCTGACTTGAATCAGCACCGCCTCCCAGACGGGGGCCGACGCTCCTTTGTCGGGCTGCGCGTCCGCGGGCGGAGTCACCAGCGAGCTGATCACCGCGTAGGGAAGCATCGAGACCAGGAACCCCGTGCCCAGCCAGCCGCAGAGCAGCAACGGAGCCGCCGGAAGGCGCATCCCCGCGGGCCGGGCGAGGGCGAGAGCCAGGGCGATGCCGACCAGCGCCATGCCGATGGTGACGGTGTTGAGAACGACCCACTGGGCCAGCCCCATCGTGCTGCCCAGGGGAATCAGCCCCAGGATCGCCCCGATCACCCAGGACACCTTGATCAGTAAGTACGGTGTCATGGCCAACGCGGCGCCGTAGGCCGCGCCACGGCCGAGGCGGTCGAACCCGTCCACCGGAAGCCCCTCTCATTGTTTCCCGAAGACATCTTCCGGTACGAGTCGGCTGCGGATGAGCCGGGTTGAAGCAATTCCGGCCATGCGTGGCCCGTCGTCGAACGGTTCGGGGGCCGTGCACTACAGGGCCTGGACGGTGATCGTCCTGCCGCCTGCGGTGGGTGACGCGAGCGAGGCGGTCCAGCCGTGGGGCACGGAGAGGTCGGTGACCCACCACGTCGCGGCGACCGAGTGGGCGGGGCCCGTGGTCACCTTGACCGGACCCGGCCGGTCCGCCTTTGTCTCCAGTGCGGTGAGCGATGCGGTGACACCGATGCCCACGGCTTTGAGGACGGCCTCCTTCCGGGTCCAGCAGCGCAGGAAGAGTCCCGTTCGGTGGGGCTCCGGGGCGTCGAGCACGATGTTCCGCTCCGCCGGGGTGAGCGCCGCGACGGCCAGTTCCGCCACGGGCACGTCGCGGAACGCCTCGACGTCCACTCCGACAGGTGCGTCGGAGAGTGCCAGCATCCCGAGGCCCGCGGAATGGGAGATGCTGAGCAGAGGTCCTCCGCCCGGGGTCAGCACCGCGGGCGGACCGTGGTCCACGCTCCCGCAGCCGGGGCAGGGGCGGCGGCCCAGCGGCACGTCGGCGGGTTCGCTGCCCAGAAAGTCGGCCAGCAGGCGACGAACGGTCGCCCTGCAGGTGACGTACTCGGCGGCCGAACGCCCTCCGCGCATGCGGTTCGCCCGATTGAGTTCGGATTCGCTGAGTAAGGTCAAGTCATCGGGTCTGGGGCTTTCGGTCGTGATGCGCCAATGCCATACGCGGGTGATGCTCGTGTTCTCGTCGAGGGGCTTGCGGTGTTCGTCCTGTCGGGGCTTCGCAATACCTGCTGGCACGTCGCAAAGGTAGGCAGGTCTGATGCGATGTGGCTGCGGTGTGACAGCGAACGGCCAGTCACGCGACGCTGGATGACGCGGCGGTGGCGGTGGGTGGCAGAAGCGGAGGGCCGTCTTCTCGTTTTCCGGGGGCGGCTGCAATTTGCTGACAGCGGGAGGCCGACGCCCGGGCGTGAGGGCCCGGCCGCGCGGGGTCGACGGACCGGTGGCACTTTGCTGCACGAGGCGTTGTCACCTGTCCGGCCGCCTCGTTCCATGGATGCCAGTTTCGTGCCCTTACCAAGAGGACAGTTCGGAAGGCGACTTCTTCATGGACCAGGTACCGGTCGGTTTCGTGTTTCCGGGGCAGGGGACGCAGAAACAGGGAATGGGAGAGCCTTGGCGGGACACCCCGTCGTGGGCACTCGTGGCCCCGTTGTCGGAGGCCGTCGGTGAGGATCTCGAGGGCCTGCTGCTCCGGACACCCACCGACCAGCTCAAGCGCACCGACCTGGCGCAACTCGCCGTCTTCACCGTGTCGTCGGTCGCGTACGCCGAGGCGGTCCGGCGCGAAGCCCTGGAGGGTGAGGCGGTCGCCTGCGCCGGGCACAGTCTGGGGGAGTACACGGCGCTCGTCTGCGCCGGGATACTGCCCCTGGCGGACGCCGCCGCGCTGGTCGCCGCTCGCGGCCGGGCCATGCGAGCCGCGGCCGAGGCACGGCAGGGCACGATGTGCGCACTGGTGGGTGCACCGCTCGAGGACGTCGCCGAACTGACCCGGCGGGTACGGGAGGCGGTCGACGACGTGTGGGTCGCCAACGTCAACGCTCCCGGCCAGACCGTGGTGTCCGGATCGCCGAAGGGAGTAGCGGCCGTCGGCGAGCGCGCCCGCTCCATCGGGGCCAAGGCCCTCTCGCTGCAGACCGGAGGTGCCTTCCACAGCCCGTACATGGCGCCGGCCGCCGAAGCGCTGGCAGTGGCAGTGGAGCACACCGCCTTCGCCCGCGGCCGGCTGCCGGTGGTGGCCAACGCCGACGCCGAGGCTCGCACGGGCGACGACGGCTGGTCGCGACTCGCCGCCCGTCAGATGACCTCGCCGGTCCTCTGGGAACGCTGCGTGCACACCCTCACCGAATCGCTCGGGTGCGGCCGGCTGATCGAGTTCGGTTCCGGGCGGACGCTGGCAGGCCTGATCCGCCGGACCGTGCCGGACGTCGAGGTGTGGTCGGTGGACAGCCCGGCCGCTCTGGACGCCCTGCCGGGTGCACGGCGATGAGTGCCGCCACCGAGCCCTCACGAGCCAGCGGTGTCGGTGTCCTGGACAAGGTCTCGATCATCCTCGACCTGGTCGAGCAACGGCCCGCCGCGCTTGCGGAGCTGGTCAGACGGAGTGGACTGACCCGTCCGACCGTTCACCGCCTGGCCGTCGCGATGGAGTGTCTGGACCTGCTCACCCGAGACCGCCGTGGGTGGTTCGCCCTCGGCCCCCGACTCGGACGCCTGCCGGCGGAGGCCCGGCATGACCGGATGGCGCGCGCCGCCGGGGAGGTGCTCGAGGACCTCGCGGAGCGTACTTCGTTCAGTGTCCGCCTGCACCGCCTCCGTAAGGGCGTCCACGTGTGTGTGGCTTCCTCGAAGGACCCGGCCACCGGCGAGGAGTCGGTACCGATCGGTACGGCCCGCCCGGCCGGGGTCGGTCCGATCGGCCAGGTACTGCTTGCCTGGGCGAATGCCGAGGAGCTCTACGAGGGGCTGTGTGGGGCGCGCTTCACGGCCCGGCAGCTGGCGCTGGTGCGCAGGACCGGGTGGGTCCACGGCTTTGACGACGTGGTGCCCGGTCAGGCGGTGTTCGCCGTGCCCGTGTGGAACGAAAACGGCCGGGTGGTGGCCGCGCTGGTGCTCGCGGGTCCGCAGTCCAGGCTGCCCGAGGTGCCCGACCGGTCGTTGCGCATCGAGGTGATCGACGCCGCGGCGGAACTGGTCGAGACGTCGCCGGGCCGACCGCCGGCGGCGCACTGTGACGCGTCCAGGGCCGAGGTCCACAGGCGGCCCGGCCGGAACCCGGGGAGACACCACCCCTGATCGCACATCCAGGAGGCACGGGCAGGGCGGCGACGGGGCCCGTGCTCCGTGTGCGTTGTGCTCACATGCCGCGGTGAGGTTCCCGGGGCCGCCGCGTGCCCCCGTACTGCCTCGCCCCGAGCGTGTCTGGCACCTTCCTGCAGTGCCCGTTGCCCCCCGTTCACCAGCGCGGATACAAAGTTGCTCAACACCGCGGGACGGCGTGAACCGTCCAGTGAGTGTTCTCGCCGCTCCACGGGCGCGGACCGAGAACGCTCCGCGCCGAGCAGCGGCGTACTCCGCGGTGCAGCCCGGCGGCGGCTCCCCCCGTCCCGTCGTCGGCGCCTTCCCGGGCGCATGCTTCATCACTCGTGCGGCAGGCACCCGGGAGGGCCGCGGCGTTGGAGCCGCGTCATCCGGGACGGGCGAAGGAGACATCGATGGCAGTGACCGGCCGAGGCCCGTCCGTCTGGTTCCGGCGGTACCCGACGGCAGGGCCGGTACGGC
>NZ_NCTE01000522.1:12921-23790 GCF_002114215.1 Streptomyces sp. 13-12-16
AGGCCGCGGCGTTGGAGCCGCGTCATCCGGGACGGGCGAAGGAGACATCGATGGCAGTGACCGGCCGAGGCCCGTCCGTCTGGTTCCGGCGGTACCCGACGGCAGGGCCGGTACGGCTGCGTCTGGTCTGCATGCCCCACGCGGGCGGCACGGCAACGTTCTTCCACCCTTGGGACGGCGCGTTCGGCGACGGTGTCGAGATGTTGGCCACCCGCTATCCGGGGCGTCAGGAACGGATCGCGGAAACGTGCCTGACCAGTATGGAACCGCTCGCGGACGCGGTCGCGGACGAACTGACGGCGCTGTCGGACGTGCCGGTGGCCCTGTTCGGCCACAGCATGGGGGCCTCCCTCGCCTATGAGGTCGCCCTGCGCCTTCAGGCGTCGCACCCGGAGGCGGTCGCGGGACTGTTCGTGTCCGCACGGGAGGCCCCGCACCGAGTCACCCCCAAGAGGGTGCATCTGCTGGACGACGAAGGCCTGTTGGACGAGGTGCGACGGCTCGGGGGCGTCGACGAGGCCTTGCTCGAGGAGCCGGCCCTGCGGGATGTCCTGCTGCCGCCGCTGCGGGCCGACTTCCAGATCGCCGGCACCTACCGGGCGACGGCGCCGGTTCCCGTACGGTGCCCCGTCGCGGCCTACGCGGGCGAGGGAGACACGGGAGTCGTGCCCGAGGCCGTGCGCCGCTGGTCGGAGGTGAGTGCTGGTTCCTTCGACCTCACCGTCATGCCTGGTGGCCATTTCTACCTGATCCCGGAGAGGGACGCCCTGCTGAAAGACATGTCCGGACGTCTCGAGGGGCTGATGGTGACAGCTTCCTGAAATCAGGTCAGGAATGCCCGCCGAAGAGTCTAACTTTCAGGGCCGGGGAGGATCCGCCTCTTGTGCGGCGGCCTCGCCGGTTCCACGCGGTGACGCCCTTTCGGGTTGTGCGCGACTCCCATTCACGTCTTGTACGAGAAACGAGAGGTTACGTTCTTCATGACTGCCATGACTGCCGAGGACTCGGCGAAGGTGAAGGAAATCGTCTGCGACATCCTGGAGCTGGAGGAGGACGAGGTCACCGAGACGAGTCTCTTCCGCGAGGATCACGACGCCGACTCCCTGCGGGCGATCGAGATCCTGGCTTCCCTCGAGAAGGAATTCAAGATCGTGATCGAGCAGTCGGAGCTGGCCCGCATGGTCAATCTCCAGGGCGTCTACGACGTCGTCGCCGAGGCCCAGACGGCATCGGCCTAGGCATTTTCGCTTCCTCCGCGCCGAGACCGGTTGGAGATTCGATGACAATCCTTGCGCAGGACGGTACGACCGCTGCGGCCCACCGAGTTGTCCTGACGGGATTCGGTGTCTTCTCCAGTATCGGGGTGGGCGCCGAGGAATTCGCCGAAGGACTGCGCGTGGGGCGCAGCGGAGCCAAACCGATCACAGCATTCGACACCGAGGGGTTTGCGCACTCCAACGGATGCGAGATCGTGGACTTCCACCCGGAGAAGTGGATCACCACGCTCGACGCGACGGAGCTCGGCAGAGCCAGCCAGTTCTCCGTCGCGGCAGCGCGCATGGCGATCGACGACGCGGGCCTCGACGTCGGGAAGCTGCGCGAGCAGCGTGGCCTCATCTCGGTCGGCACGACCGACGGGGAGTCCTTCGACCTCGACCACCTGGTGGAGAGCCAGCTCGCCCGTGGCCCCGAACACATGGACTCCACCATCGCCCGGCGCGTCCGCGCCGGGCGCCTGTCCGCCGCCATCGCCCACGAGCTGGGGTTGACGGATGTGGAGGCGATCACCATCCCGACGGCCTGCGCCGCCGGCAACTACGCCATCGGGTACGGATACGACGCCGTGCGTACCGGTGAGGTCGACTTCGCACTGTGCGGCGGGGCCGACGCGATGTGCCGCAAGACGTTCGCGGGCTTCTACCGGCTCGGCACCATCGCCCCCGAGCTGTGCCAGCCCTTCGACGCGGACCGCAAGGGCATCCTGACCGGTGAGGGCGCCGGCGTCCTGGTGCTGGAGAGCCTGCAGTCCGCGCTGGCCCGCGGTGCCCGCATCTACGCCGAGGTGCTCGGCTACGGCCTCAACTGCGACGCGTACCACCAGGTGGCGCCCAATCAGCAGAGTGTCGGCCGCTGCATGGAACTGGCTCTGGAGAACGCCGGCATCGAGCCCCACCAGGTGGATCTCATCTCCGCGCACGGCACCGGCACCAAGGCCAACGACATCACCGAGGCCCGAGCCATCCGCAGCGTCTATGGCGACACCCCTCCGCGCACCGTCTCGATCAAGTCGATGCTGGGCCACACCATGGGGGCGGCCAGCGCTCTGGCCGCCATCGCCTGCTCGCTGGCGATCGTGCACAAGTTCATTCCGCCGACCATCAACCACTTCACGACCGACCCGGAGTGCGAGGTGGACTGCGTGCCGAACAAGGCGGTGGAGGCCGATCTGAGAGTCGTGCAGAACAACGGCCTCGCCTTCGGCGGCAACAACGCCGTCGTCGTGCTCGGCAAGTACGAGGAGCAGCGGTGAGCCGCTGGGCGGTGACCGGGATGGGCGCGGTCGCCAGCATCGGAGCGGACCCGGACGAGCTCTTCGCCGCCCTGTGCGCCGGCCGGAGCGGGCTGAGCACGCTCCGTGGCTTCAACCGCGACTGGTACAACGCCGACCTGCTTTACGAGGTCGACAACCGCCCCGCGCCCGGTGTGGATTCCACGGCCCGCGCCACCGCGTTGCTCACGGACGCGATCGGCCAAGCCCTGCGCGACGCGGGCCACGACGAGGACCTGCACAACGTGCCGGTGCTCATCGGCACCGGGCTGCGCGAACTGCGCTCGCTGGAGTTGCGGTGGCGGGACGGACAGCCCTTCGACGCCTCAGGCATGCATTTCGGGACTGCGCTGCGCCGGCGCTTCGGCGCGGACGACACCCACACGATCTCCAACGCCTGCTCCGCGTCGCTGTACGCCCTTGCCCTGGGCACCGATCTGCTGGAGTTCGAGCAGGCCGACACGGTCGTCGTGGCCGGTGTCGATGTGATCACCGAGAGCATGTTCGGCCTCTCGGACCGGCTGCAGCTCGACCCGCCCGACCGGCTGCGCCCCTTCGACCGGGACCGCAAGGGCACCGTCATGGGAGAAGGAGCGGCGGCGATCGTCCTCCGGCGGGAAGCCGCGCCCTGGGCCCCTTACGGCTTCGTACGGGGAGTCGGCGTCAACTGCGACGCCTACCACGCCACCGCGCCCGATCCGCAGGGCATCGCGCGCGCCATCACGGATGCCCACCACCGGGCGGGTGTCAAGGCGCAGGACGTGGACCTCGTCATGGTGCACGGCACCGGCACCCCCCTCAACGACGCGGCCGAGGCCACCGCGCTCGCGGAGGTGTACGGCGACCACATCGGCTCGCCCCTGATGACCGGAGTCAAGTCGATGACCGGGCACACCTCCGGCGCCTCCGGGCTGCTCAGCCTCATCGTGGCGCTGCTGGCGATGCGTGAGGGCCAGGTACCGCCCATCTCGGGACTCGCCGCCCCCGCTCCGGAGACCGACGGCTTCAATCTGGTGCTCGCCACGACCGTGGCAACCGACGTGACGGTGGCACAGATCGACGCCTTCGGATTCGGCGGGATCAACGCTGTGGCGGTCGTGGAGGTGGCTCGATGAAGCACACCGTGACCACCACGGTCACCGGGGTGGGACTCGCCGTGCCGGGAGCCGGATCGCCCGAGGACCTGCTCGGCCCCGTCCCGCCCCGCGCGGACCCGGTCTCACCGGCCGCCCGCATCGGGAAGAAGGGCCTGCGTTACAAGGACCGAGCCACCCAACTGGCTCTGGTCTGCGCGGAAGAAGCCCTGAAGGACGCCGGGTTGCTCGGTCCGGGAGGGCTCGGCGTCGGCGGCGGGACGATCGCGGTACTGGTCGCTTCCAACTACGGGAACGTGGACACCGTGTGCTCGGTCGTGGAGACGATCGCGGCAGAAGGCACCACCTCCGGAATCAGCCCCATGGACACGCCCAACGCGTCCAGCAACGTGATCGCGTCCACGCTGGCGATCAAGTACGGACTTCGCGGCCCGAACCTGATGATCTGCAACGGCCCGACCTCCGGACTCGACGCGGTCCGCTGGGCCGTGAACGTGATCGGGGCCCGGCGGGCAGACCGCGCTCTGGTGGTCGCCGTCGAGCCGGACAACGACATGGTGCGTCAACTGACCGGCGCCGACCGGGTCGTGGACGGCGCCGCCGCCCTGGTGGTGGAGAATCAGGCCGCTGCGGCCGTGCGCGGCGCCGTGAGCCGCGCCGTCCTCGGCCCCGGCATCCGCGTCCGCGGTGTCGAGGAGTGCATGCGGCTGCTCGCGGAGCACCAGCGGACCGTGCCCGGCGCCTGGTTCGGCCCCGGCGGCTCGGACGGCGCGGACTCGCCCGTGCTCGGTGTGCACACCGTCCGTCACCAACTCGCGGGCACCTGGGGAGAGGCGTCGGCGGTCCTCGGCGTACTGCAGTGCGCCGGCGCCGTCGGCTGGTTCGCGCGCGGTGGCGCGGGGCCCGTCTACGCGCTCTCCGGGCGGGACTCCGACGACGCTACCGCCGGCCTCACACTGCTGCCCGCGGAAGGCATCCGGTGATCCCGTGACGACTCTTCCCGGGTACCTTCCGCACCCCGCCGCGTCGCCCGAGCCCCTGCGGGTCGGGCGACGCGGCGGCACCGGCACGACCGACACGCGCCTCCTGCTGCTCCACGGCCTGGCGGGCAGCGGGGCGGTGTGGGACGAGGTCTGGCAGCGGCCGCCGACCGGCCTGGAAATCTGGACGGCCGACCTGCCGTGGCGCAGTGATCACGTGCTGTCGTGGAGCCGCGCCGGAGAGCAGCCGGACTGGATCGAGGCAGCTCTCGATCTGGTGCCGGGCGGCCCCGACGTGATCGTGGCGCACTCCTACTCGGCCAACGTCCTGCTGGCCTCACTCAGCGCACGAGCCGCGGCGGGCGACGACCTCGCCGACCGGTACGGCCTGCGCGGTGTGGTGCTGGTCTCCCCCTTCTACCGCCGCAGCCCCGATGACTTCCCCTGGGACGTCATGGCGGACATGCAGGGCCGGTTCTTCCACATCATGAAGGAGGGCATCCGCACCCGCTCCGGAGAGCGGATCGACCCCGACCTGCGCCACCGTATGGCCGAGCGGGTCTGCGAGCGCGTCGGCGCTTACGGGTGGCTGCGGTTCTGCGAGTCCTATCTGCGCACGCCGTGGCTGCGCACCGACCTGATCACGGTTCCCTGCCTGGTGATCTGCGGCAGTGAGGACTTCGCCGCCCGGGAAAGCGAGCTGATCGCGACCGATCTGCCGGCCGCGAGGCTGCACCTCGTCCCGGAATGCGGCCACTACCCGATGGCCGAACGGGCCCAGCAGTTCGTCGACGTGGTCGGCGCATTCCTCGACGACCTTCCGGACGGGCTCGCGCCCCCGGAATCCGCCGCATGAGAGCAAAGGAGCGTTCAATGCCGGAGAACTCCGTCAAAGCACTGCTGAGCGAATCGACCACAGTCGTGCTCAGCCCGGGGTACGAAGGTGCCAACATCGGCACCATCATCGGCTTCAAGCACGTCAACTACCTGGTCGAGAAGGCGGTGATCGAGCACTTCCGGCGCAGTGGACTGCCCGTCGGCCGGCTTTACGAGCAGCACGGGCTCGGCTTCGACATCACCGACATCGACTCCCGGCTCCAGACGGCGCTCGTGGTGGACGACCAGGCCATGATCGAGGTGACCCCGACGACCGGGGAGGGGGCTGACGCGCTGTCGTTCAAGGTGATCATCACCGTCGAGCGGGACGGCGCACCGAAGAGGGCCGTCGTCTCCAAGGTCAAGGCGCAGTTGAGGACGGACGACAACGACGTGCGCATGCTTCGCAGGCTGCCCGTGCCGGAAGGCCTGGAGGACTTCGTGACCGCCCGGATCGGCGGTGCCGAACCCGGCGCGGCAGCACCCGTGGTCACCGACGGCACCCTGATCTCGGGCGGTTCCGCCGAAACCGATGCGGTTCTGGACCAGCTGCTCGCAGGACGGAACGCCTACGGCTGGAAGTTCCGCATCCCCTACCCGTTCGTCCACTTCTTCGAGCGGCTGCAGATGTCCGGCTATCTGCGTCTGATGGAGGAGGCCAAGCACCGCTTCGTGGATGCGCGGGGCATCTCCATCCGCGAGCTGCTCACGGAGCAGAACTGGATCCCGGCCGTGACCCACTCCCGGGTGACGCTGCTGGACGAGGCTCTCCTCGAGGAGGACCTGTACGTGGTCTACACGGTCGAGGACATTTTCAAGAACCTCCTCTACACCTCGCGCCTCGACACCTACGTCGTCCGCGACGGGCACCTGGTACAGACCTCGACCGGCACCATCACGCACGCCTACGGGGTGGTGGAGAACGGCAGCGAAGGCCGCCTGGTCACCTTCGACGACCGCGTTCTGGCCGCCCTGGCCGACAAGCGCACGGTGGCCTGACGACACGTCGTCCAAGACGAAGGGGACGTGATGCAACTGTGAGCGGGACATCCAGGGCGAATGGAGGACCGGTCATCACGGCCTGGTCGGCGGTGTCACCGTACGGCATCGGCCGTGACGCCTTCTCGGCGGGCATCCGTGCCGGGCGGCCCACGGCGGCGGTGCTCACCGGTGAGGAGTTCAGTGGCCCGGACGAACGGGCCCACCTGGTTCCCGGATTTGTCATCAAGGATGTCCTGGGCCGCAAGGGCACCAGGTCCATGGACCGGGTGACGGGTCTGGCCGTGACAGCCGTACGGGAACTGCTCGCCGAGGACGGTGGGACACCGGAGTCCGGCGATGACGTCGGGCTGGTGCTCGGCACGACCACCGGCAGTGCCCAGAGCATGATGGACATCACCCGCGACACCCTGGTGCACGAGAAGCCGTTCTACATCGACCCCTCCCGCATCCCGAACGCGATCATGAACTGTCCGGCAGGGCAGTGCGCCATCTGGTACGGGCTGAGGGGGCCGAACACCACGGTCGCGGCCGGCCGCTCCTCCGGGCTGCTGGCGCTGAACTACGCCCGGCGGCTGCTCGCCTCCGGACGTGCCCGTACGGTCCTTTGCGGCGCCGCCGAGGAGTACTCGTCGGCGCGGGCCTGGCTCGAATGGCACACCCGCCGACCGGACGAAGGCGACACGGTCCTCGGCGAGGGCTGTGCCGTGCTGCGACTGCGTCCCGCCGACGCCGAGGGCGAGGGCCTGGCCGAGGTCCTCGCCGTGGAATCGGGCGTGGTGGGTGCCGCAGGCGCTGCCCACTCACTGGCCGCCGCTGTGCGACGTGCGATGCGCCGGGCCGGCGCGGAGCCGGACGACGTGTGGGCCGTGTCCGCTTCGAGACCCGCCGGGGTGCTCGGGGAGCAGGAACGGGCCGGACTGGACGTGGTCTTCGGACAACCGCACGTGCGGTGGCTCGACCACTCCGGCTGGACAGGGGACACCGCGGCGGCGACCGGGGCCCTGCAGCTGACGACGGTACTCGCCGTGTCCGAGGAGGATTCGCAGGCTCGTGGACGCGTCGCCGTGGTGACGTCGCTGGACCGCGACGGCGCGCTGGCCTGCGCGGTGCTCCGGCTGCTCTGAGCGGTGGCACCCGGCGGCCCGGCGCACACGACGCGAGCCGTACCGCGAGAGGACGGCCGCGCTCACCGCCCGGCCGGAACGACTACTGAGAATGAGGAGACCCATGTCCGTGACCCCGCACGACACCCCCGTGACCGCAGTGCCGAGCCTGGACGAACTGCGCGGCATCGTGTCGGAGATCCTCGACACCGACGCGGAGGACGTCACCGACGACGCCGACTTCGTGGCGGACCTCGAGGTCGACTCCTTGATGGCTCTGGAGGTCGTCGTGGTACTGGAGAAGCGCTTCGGGGTGAAGTTCGCCGAGGCCGAGCTGCGCCAGGTCACCTCCCTGGGGCAGGCGCACCAGCTGCTCACCCGGAAGATCCCGGCTCAGTGAACGGGCCTTCCGGTACCAGCCCCGTACGGGCCGCAGCGCGAGTCGTCACCGCGGTGAACGCCGGTGGGAACGGAGCTGGGCCACGCTCGGAGGTGCGCTTCTCGATCGAGGGCTCGGAGCCGGTGTTCGCCGGCCACTATCCGGACTTCCCCATCTTTCCGGGCGTATGCGTCGTGGAGTGCGTGCACCGTGCGGCCATCGCTGCGGCACCGGGCACCGGAAGCGGGCTCAGCCTGGCCGCACTGGAGTCGGCCCGCTTCACGGGGCCCGTCTTCCCCGGTGACGTGCTCACCGTCACCGCCGACTGGACGGCGGTCGAGGGAGGCTGGAAATGCTCGGCGACCGCGTCGACCGAGCGGGGGGAGTCTGCGACGGTCAGGCTGCGCTACCGGGAGGACCGCGGGTGATCGAGGTCCATGGCGTGCGGCAAAGACTGCCGCACCGTTTTCCGATGCTCCTCGTCGACCGGGTGCTCGAACTCGTGCCCGACGAGAGGCTGGTCGCAGTGAAGGCGATCACCTGTAACGAGCCCTGGTACCAGAACCTCGCCGAGGACGCCGGTCTCGAGGAGTACGCCTACCCGCAGACCCTCCTGGTGGAGTCGTGGGGGCAGGCAGCCGGGCTGCTCGCCGTGTCCGGCACACAACAGGCGATGTCCGCGGACCAGGTCATGCTGGCCGGGGCCATGTCGGGCGTCGCCTTCCACCGTGCCGCCCTGCCGGGTGACGTTCTGGAACACCACGTCCGGCTCTACCGGGCGCTGAGCGACACGGTGATCTTCGACGGCCACACGACGATCGACGGTGAACCGGCTGTCACTTTCACCCGCATGGTCATGGCGTTCCGGCCCGGGGACCGGCTGCGGCCACCCGCCGGCCGCTCCGCCCGGACCGCACGCATTCCGTAACACACCGAGGGAGCACCGGTTTCATGGAGAACAAAGAACCCAGGGTCGCCGTGGTCAGCGGCGGTTCACGCGGAATCGGACGTGAGGTGGTGCTGCGTCTTGTGCGGGACGGCTTCGACGTCGGCTTCTGCTACCAGTCCAACGAGGAGGCGGCCGGTCAACTGCAGAAGGAAGTAGAGGAGTTGGGCGGCAGGGCGCTGGGGGTCCGGGCCGACGTCTCCGACAGCGATTCCGTGCGTTCCTTCATCGCCGACGTGGAGGACGCCTTCGGCGGCATCGGCGCGGCAGTCACCTCGGCCGGCATCACCAGGGACAACCCCCTGCTGCTGATGCCGGACGAGGACTGGAACACCGTCCTGCGCGTCAACCTCGACGGCGTCTACCACGTCTGCCGCTCCGTCATCTTCGAGATGATGAAGCGGAAGTCGGGATCCATCGTGAACATCTCCTCGGTGGCCGGGGTGTACGGAAACCCGACGCAGAGCAACTACGCGGCGTCCAAGGCCGGGATCATCGGGCTGTCCCGCTCGCTGGCCAAGGAGGCCGGCCGGTACGGCATCCGGGCCAATGTGGTCGCCCCGGGCTTCATCGAGACCGACATGACCGCGGTGCTCGACGATCAGATCAGGAAGCGCGCCCTCGACTCCATTCCGCTCCGGCGGCTCGGCCGCGCCGAGGAGGTCGCCGACCTGGTCTCCTACCTCGTCTCCGACCGGTCGTCCTACATCACCGGTGCTGTCTTCCAGATCGACGGCGGCATCACCATCTGATCCGTTCCGCCAAGCCGAACCGAGCCAAGGGGGAGCCTTTCCCATGCCCAGACCCAAGAAGCCACCGCGCTGGTACTTCTCGTTGCGCAGCCCGTACTCCTGGTTCGCCTACCTGGATCTCACCCAACGGTACCCGGACGTCGCGGACGCGCTGGAGTGGATCCCCTTCTGGGAACCGGACGAGACGACGCAGGCCATGCTGGACGACGCGCGGGTCGAACTGCCCATCGTGGCGATGTCACGGGCCAAGAACTTCTACATCCTCCAGGACCTCGCACGCCTCTCGAAGGCCCGTGGTCTGAAGATGACGGTGCCCATGGACAAGGACCCGAACTGGGAGGTCTCCCACCTCGCCTACCTGGCCGCAAAGGAGCGGGGGTGTGGCCGGGAGTTCGTGGACGCCGTCTACCGCGCCAGGTGGCAGGAGGGCAGGGACATCACCAGCCCAGGGACGATGGGGGAGATCGCCGAGCAGCTGGGCCTGCCGGCCGAGTTGCTGGCCACGGCGGCACAGGACCCGAAGCTGCGGAAGCAGGGCCTGGACTGCCTGGTGTCCTCGTACGAGGACGGCCTGTTCGGCGTGCCCTTCTTCATTCACGGACGGGAGAAGTTCTGGGGTGCCGATCGGCTGAGGCCGTTCGTCGCGTCCTTCCCGGGGCGCACCGGGCCGGACATCGAAGAAGACTGGCAGGATCATGACGAAGTGCCGCTCTTCTCTCCCCCGGCCGGAGATGCTGGACACGCGGGAGGCTGCGGCTGACCCTTCCGGAACACCACCGGACTGAATGCGGATGACGATCGGGACCGCCTCTGCCGGGGCACGACCTCCGGCGCGACCCGGTCGTTCGTCCGGATCGCTTTTCTTTTGCAGTGGCTGAGCGCCGTCTCCGCAGATCTGTTGAACAGCCCGTTCCATTGCTCGCTCACTCGTCCACTCGATCGTCAATCGTGCTCATTCGAGGTGTTCAGTAATGACTGACCAGTTCCCGGAAGCCACCCTCGTGGAGTTGTTCGAGGAGCAGGTGGTGCGGTGTGGGGATCGGGTGGCGGTGTGTTGTGGGGAGGAGTCGGTTACGTATGCGGAGTTGAACGGGCGGGCGAATCGGCTGGCGCGTTGGCTGGTGGGGCGTGGGGTGGGTCCGGAGGACGTGGTGGCGGTGTGTCTGCCCCGGTCCGTGGATCTGGTGGT
>NZ_NCTE01000523.1 GCF_002114215.1 Streptomyces sp. 13-12-16
TACGACGGCGGCACCCACGGATCTGGTGCGTCGGGGGAGGTGTCGGTGGGGCATGGGGCATCTCCTCGGTTCGGTGGGGAGGTGCCGAAACCGTAGGGAGGGCCGATCGGCGGGCGTAAGAGCCCGGCCGGCCCCCTCCCCGGTGTTATGGAACGGGCTGGGCGGCGAGCCACTCCGTGTAGCTGTCGCTGCGCGCCGCCACGCCCGCGTGGGCCAGCCGGGCCTGTTCGAGGACGGTGCCGGCGGTCTCCGCCCGCTGGGCCACGGTGTGCCAGCCCAGCAGGTGCCGCCAGGTCAGCGGGGTGCCCGTGAGCGGCCGGGCGGTGATTCCGGGCGTGGTCGGGAAGGTGGCCCGGCACAGCCCGACCGCCCGGCCGACCTGCACCAGGTGGACCAGGGACGAGGTGTCCGTCTCGTACATCCGGCGCGGAGTGAAGCCGGCGCGGGCGCAGGCCGCCGTGAAGCAGTCCCCGAAGCAGCCGTCGCCGGGGACGCAGGCCCACTGCTCACCGGCCAGCTCGGTCAGGTCCACCTCTCCCGGGCGGGCGAGCGGATGGCCCTCCGGCACCATGACGAACACCGGGTCGACCGCGACCTCCCGCCAGACCAGGCCCTCCGCACCGGGCGGCTCGGCCGAGCCGCAGGTCCCGGCGAGGGCGAAGTCCAGCCGGCCCTCGACGAGCAGTGCGGCCAGCTCCCGCTCGGACCAGGACGTGCAGGTGGTGACGCGGGCGTCCGGCACCGCGTCCGCCAGCCGGTCCACCAGGGCGCCCAGCAGCGGACCGTGGGTGCCGCCCAGCCGGAAGCAGGCGGTCGCGCGCGAGGTGCGGGCGAACCGCGCCGCCTCCTGTTGCAGTTCGGTCACCGCGGGCAGCACGATCCGGCTGCGCTCCAGCACGAGTTCGCCCAGCGCGGTCGCCCGCACTCCGTGCCGCCCGCGTTCGAACAGCTCACCGCCCAGGGCGCGTTCGATCCGCTTGAGCTGTGCGCTCAGCGCGGGCTGCGCGAGCCCGAGGGCCGTCGCCGCCCTGGTCAGGCTGCCGGCGTCGGCAATCGCCCGGATCGTCTTCAGATGCCGCAACTCCAGCTCCATGAGGGGAGCTTGCGACGTGACGGGTGCGGGAGCAAGGGGTTGGTACGGACCTGCTGTCGGCCGGCCGTCACGCGGACACGTCCTGCGCCCAGGCGGGCACGACCTGCACCCGGGTGCGGACGTCGACACGCGCGCAGGTGCGGACATCGATACGCGCACGGGTATTGACGTGCGGCCCGGCCAGACCTTAGCGTCCGCCCATCCCTAATGTTTCGGATCACGTTTCGAAACTTTCGAGAATGACGATGGGAATGAGACTCCCCGCATGAGATCCATTCGTTTCGCCACCGTGGCCCTCGCCACCGTCGCCCTGGCCCTGCCGCTCGCGACGGGCTCGGCCGCCGCCGGCCCGTCGGCCGGCGAGAAGGCCGCACCGCACTCCAACGCCAAGTCCGAACGGCTGCGCTCGGTCGCTCCCGAGGGCTTCGTCGTGGGCACCGCCGTGGCAGGCGGCGGCCACCACCTGGAGCAGGACTACCCGGACCCCTTCACGTACGACAAGGAGTACCGGAAGGTCCTGGGGCACCAGTTCAGCTCGGTCTCCCCCGAGAACCAGATGAAGTGGGACTACATCCACCCCGAGCGGGACCGCTACGACTTCGCACAGGCCGACGCCATCGTCGAGTTCGCCAAGCGCAACAAGCAGGTCGTACGCGGCCACACCCTGCTGTGGCACAGCCAGAACCCGGCGTGGCTGGAGGAGGGCGACTTCTCGAAGGAGGAGCTGCGCACCATCCTGCGCGAGCACGTCACCACCGTCGTCGGACGCTACGCCGGCAAGATCCAGCAGTGGGACGTCGCCAACGAGATCTTCGACGACCAGGGCAACCTGCGCACCCAGGACAACATCTGGATCCGCGAGCTGGGCCCGGGCATCGTCGCGGACGTCTTCCGGTGGGTCCACGAGATCGACCCGAAGGCGAAGCTGTTCTTCAACGACTACAACGTCGAGAGCGTCAACGCGAAGAGCGACGCCTACTACACCCTCATCCAGGACCTGCTCGAACAGGGCGTCCCCGTCCACGGCTTCTCCGTCCAGGGCCACCTGAGCACGCGGTACGGCTTCCCGGGCGACCTGGAGGACAACCTGAGCCGGTTCGACGCGCTCGGTCTGGAGACGGCCGTCACCGAGCTGGACGTCCGCATGGACGTCCCCGAGGGCGGTGTGCCCACCAAGGCGCAGGAGCGGCAGCAGGCCGACTACTACCAGCGGACGCTCGAGGCGTGCCTGGCCGTCGACGGCTGCAACTCGTTCACCATCTGGGGCTTCACCGACAAGTACTCGTGGGTGCCGGTGTTCTTCGAGGGCGAGGGCTTCGCGAACGTCATGACCGACGACTACAAGCGCAAGCCCGCCTTCTACGCCCTGCGGGACACGCTGAAGGAGGCGGCTCGCGAGGACGACTGCAAGAAGCACCACAAGCACTGAGCGGTGCGTCCCCGGACGCCCCCGGGCCGGCCGCGCAGGACGCGCGACCGGCCCGGGGGCGGTCCCCCCGCCCGGCGCCCGGCGGGGGACTCACAGCCTGCTCACGCCTTGCTCATGCCTTGCGGGCCACCGCCACGTACGCCCCGCTGTGGACGCCCTCCTGCCCGGGGACCGGCTCACCGAGCTCCGGGTGCCACTCCTCGGCCGCCACGATGCCGGGGGCGACGACCTCCAGCCCCTCGAAGAACCGGGCGAACCGGTCCCGGCTGCGCATGTCCATGGTGAGCCCGCCCGCCCGGTACAGGTCGGTCACCTTCCTCGACGCCTCCTCCGGGTGGAAGTCGGGCGTGAGGTGGGACATGACCAGGTAACTGCCCGGCGCCAGCGCGTCCTTGAGCCGCTCCACCAGCTCGTACGCCCCGTCCTCGTCGCCGATGAAGTGCAGCAGCGCGATCAGGGAGAGCGCGACCGGCCGATCGAAGTCCAGCGTTCCGCGGGCGCGTTCGACGATGGCGGCGGTGTCACGGGCGTCCGCCTGCACGTAGTCGACGACCCCCTCGGGAGTGCCGCGCAGCAGCGCCTCGGCGTGGACCAGGACGATCGGGTCGTTGTCGCAGTACACGACCCGTGCGTCGGCGGCGACCCCCTGGGCCACCTGGTGCAGGTTCGGCTCGGTCGGGATACCGGTCCCGATGTCGAGGAACTGCCGCACGCCCCGGCCGGCCGTCCAGCGGGTGGCACGGTGCATGAACGCCCGGTTCATCCGCGCCATGACCGGAATGGGCGGCGCGAACCCCACGAGCTGCCTGCCCAGCGCCTCGTCCACCGGGTAGTTGTCCTTGCCGCCGAGGAACCAGTCGTACATCCGCGCGGGATGCGGCTTGCTCGTGTCGATCGGCAGAGGAGCATGCGTGCCGGAGTTCTGCTGGTCCACGTCGATTCCCCTTGTCACACCCGGCAGTTGACCTTCTTCGGTCGCGCCCGCCACGATAACCGCCCCCTGCCCGACGCGACGCGCCGGGCACCCGTCGCCCTGCCGCCCGGGGACACCCACGTTCCACCTCGGTGAGGAAGGTGGGCGGGCGGTCCGGGCGGCTTGTTCCGTGCCGAAGGCGTACTCCCAGGTCCAGCTCCAGCGTGGACTGCCTTCATGGCCTCGTCCAGGACCGCGGTCAGCCCTTCGTTCAAGGGGTGGCTGACGCGGCCGTGCGGCAGGTGGGGCAGTGGGTTTCGGTTTCTGGGGCGCGGAAGGCGCGGTCGCAGCCGTCGCAGTTGCGGAGGCCGTGACGGGCGGGTGGTGGGGCGGCCGGGGCGCGGAACGGGGGCGGGGGCGGCAGGTGCGCCGTGAGGCGGTGGGCGAGGAGGGCCCCGGGACGGCGCAGGGGTTCGTCCGGCAGGTCGGTGGTGAGGGCGTGGCGTACGGCGGTGGGGGTGGCCTCGCG
>NZ_NCTE01000524.1 GCF_002114215.1 Streptomyces sp. 13-12-16
CCGAGGGTGAGCGTGGCGTGCGCGACGGCCGCGCCGGCGCCGCCCGCGCCGAGCTGCACGACCCGTTCCAGCGGGGCGTCCGGCAGCCCGCGGGCGAAGGCGGCGGCGAAGCCGGTGACGTCCGTGTTGTGGCCGACGGCGCGCCCGTCCTCGAACACGACGGTGTTGACCGCGCCGAGCGCCTCGGCCCGCGGATCGAGGGCGTCCAGGTGCTCGACGACGAGCCGCTTGCACGGGTGGGTGATGTTGAGCCCGTCGAAACCGAGCAGCCGGGCGGCGCGCAGCAGCTCGCCCACCGCCTCGGGCGGGACACCGATCGTGTCGAGGTCGAGGAGCCGGTACAGACAGCGCAGACCCTGCCGGCCGGCCTCCCGCTCGTGCAGCGCGGGGCTGAGCGAGGGGCCGATGCCGGAGCCGATCAGCCCGACGAGATACGAGTCCTTGAGCACCGGGACCTCCAGAGGCGGCTCACTAATGTACGAACCAGTACGTTAGCTATATCAGCCGTCCCGGTCCCGCGGGAAGACCCGCCGGGCCCGGCGGGGGCTGCTTCTAGAATCACCGGCACCGCACCCCCCGGCCCGGAGGAACCCGATGACCAGCGTCGAAGAACCGGCACGGCCCGGCGAGCGCATCCGTGACGCCGCCCGCACCAGGGCCGAGATCCTCGACGTGGCGACGCGGGAGTTCTCCCGGGCCGGCTACGACGGGGCCCGCGTCGACGAGATCGCCGCCCGCACCCGCACCACCAAGCGGATGATCTACTACTACTTCGGCGGCAAGGAGCAGCTGTTCACGGCCGTGCTGGAGCGGGCGTACGGCGTGATCCGCGAGGCCGAGCAGCAGCTCGACGTGGACCACCTGGACCCGGTGGCGGCCATCCGGCGGCTGGCGGAGCTGACGTTCGACCACCATGAGCGGCACCCGGACTTCATCCGCCTGGTCGGCATCGAGAACATCCACGGCGCGGAGCACATCGCGGCCTCCGAGGAACTGGGCAGGATGGGCTCGCCCGCGCTGGACGTGATCCGCCGGATCCTGACGGCCGGACAGGAGTCGGGGCTGTTCACGGCCGACGTCGACGCCGTGGACCTGCACGCGATGATCAGTTCCTTCTGCTTCTTCCGGGTGTCCAACCGGCACACCTTCGGCGCGCTGTTCGGCCGCGACCTGGTGGACCCGGGCCGGCGCGAGCACTACCGGGCGATGCTGGGCGACATGGTGATCGCCTATCTGACGGCGGAACGCACGGCGGACCGGTAGCCCGGGGCCCCACGACCCGGCGGCTCCGGGTTCTTCGCCCGGTGACCCCAGACTCCACGGCCCGGCGGCTCCTGAGCCCGCGGCCCGGCGGCTCCTGAGCCCTCGGTCCGGCGGCTCCGGGTCCCTCGGTCCGGCGGCTCCGGACTCCGGACCGGGGCCACCGGACCAGGGCCACCGGTCCGGAGTCCGTACGACGCACCCCCTTGACAGTGCGGGCGGCCGGGCGCAGCATCCCTACCCAGCCGCTACTAACTACCCAGTGGGTTAATTAGCACATCGGCAACTCCCCTCCGCTCGTCCTCCGCGTACCGTCGTGGAGTCCCCCCGAAGGAGCACGCCGTGACCGTCCCCGCACCGCCCCGCGACGCCTCCCCGCCCGGACAGCCGAAGAAGGCGGCGGCCGCCGCCTGGATCGGCAGCGCGTTGGAGTACTACGACTTCTTCATCTACGGCAGCGCGGCCGCGCTGATCTTCCCGGAGATCTTCTTCGACGACTCCGACCCGGCCACCGCGACCCTGCTGTCGCTGGCCACGTTCGGTGTCGCGTACGCGGCCCGGCCGATCGGCGCGCTCTTCCTCGGGCACATCGGGGACCGGCTCGGCCGCAAGAAGATCATGGTCTTCACGCTGATGCTGATGGGCCTGTCGACCTTCCTCATCGGTTGTCTGCCCACCCGCGCCCAGGTCGGCTCCCTCGCCCCGGTCCTGCTGGTGCTGTGCCGCGTGCTGCAGGGCATCTCGGCGGCCGGCGAGCAGGCCAGCGCGAACTCGATGACGCTGGAACACGCCCCGCCGGACCGGCGGGGCTTCTTCACCAGCTTCACCCTCAGCGGCACGCAGGGCGGCCAGCTCCTGGCCACGCTGGTCTTCATCCCGATCGCCGCGCTGCCCGAGGAGCAGTTGCTGTCCTGGGGCTGGCGGGTGCCGTTCTGGCTGAGCGTCGCGGTCGCCGTCGTCGGGTGGGTCATCCGCCGCAGGCTGGACGAGACACCGGCGTTCGAGCAGCAGACCGCCGGCGAGGGGGTCGTGAAGCTGCCGCTGATGGTGCTGCTGCGCGAGCACTGGGCGGACGTCCTGCGGGTGGTCGCGGGCGCGCTGATCGCCTCGGTCAGCACCGTCTTCACGGTGTGGGCACTGGCGTACGCCACCAGTGACACGGTCGGCATGTCCCGCTCGTCGATGCTGTGGGTGGGCGCGCTGGCCAATCTCGTCGCGCTGGCCGCGATCCCGCTGTGGGCCGCGCTCTCCGACCGGGTGGGCCGCCGTCCCGTCTATCTGATCGGGGCCGTCGGCAGCGCGGTGACGATGTTCCTCTACCTGTGGGCGATCTCCACGGGCGGCTACGCGCTCACCCTGCTCCTCGGGATCATCGCGTTCGGCGTGGTCTACAGCGCCGCGAACGGTGTGTGGCCGTCCTTCTACGGCGAGATGTTCCCGACCAGGGTCCGGCTCTCGGGCGTGGCGATCGGCACGCAGATCGGCTTCGCGGTGGCCGGGTTCGCGGTCACGTTCGCCGCGCGGATCGCCGGGCCCGACGGCGACGACTGGACGGCGGTGGCCCTCTTCACGGCCGCTCTGTGCGTGCCCCCGGTCATCGCGGCGATCACGGCCCGCGAGACCCATCGTGTCCCCACCGAGCGGCTCGGCGAACGTGCCGTCGAGGAGAGCGCGCAGCGGCCGGCGAAGGTGACGGCCTGACCTGCGCCGAAGATGTTCCCCGTCCGGTCAGGAATCAAGAAGCGCAGGTGGACACGGGCCGCCTAGCCTAGCCTTGCCGCGATGGGACGCCGGCGGGGACCGCGCACGCGGTCCCCGCCCGACGGAGGGGAACGACGAGCATGACCACGAGGACAGAGCAGCAGCCGGCCGAGCCGCACGCCGCCGACAGCCACGATCTGATCCGCGTGCACGGGGCGCGTGAGAACAACCTCAAGGACGTCAGCATCGAGATACCCAAGCGCCGGCTGACGGTGTTCACCGGTGTCTCCGGCTCGGGCAAGAGCTCCCTGGTGTTCGACACGATCGCCGCCGAGTCGCAGCGGCTGATCAACGAGACGTACAGCGCCTTCCTCCAGGGCTTCATGCCGAACCTGGCCCGCCCCGAGGTCGACGTGCTCGACGGCCTGACCACCGCCATCACCGTCGACCAGCAGCGGATGGGGTCCGACCCCCGCTCCACCGTCGGCACCGCCACCGACGCCAACGCGATGCTGCGCATCCTCTTCAGCCGGCTCGGCACGCCGCACATCGGCCCGCCCGCCGCGTACTCCTTCAACGTCGCCTCGGTCTCGGCGAGCGGCGGCTTCACCATCGACCGCGGCACCGACAAAACAAAGACCGAGAAGGTCAGTTTCAGCCGCACCGGCGGCATGTGCACGCACTGCGAGGGCCGGGGCACGGTCTCCGACATCGACCTCACGCAGCTGTTCGACGACTCCAAGTCGCTCTCCGAGGACCCCTTCACCATCCCCAACTACACCGGTGACGGCTGGGCGGTGCGGGTCATCGCCGAGTCGGGCTTCTTCGACAAGGACAAGCCGATCCGCGAGTACGGCAGGAAGGAGCGGCACGACTTCCTGTACCGCGAGCCGACCAAGGTGAAGATCAACGGGGTCAACCTCACCTACGAGGGGCTGATCCCGAAGATCCAGAAGTCGTTCCTGTCCAAGGACCGCGAGTCGATGCAGCCGCACATCCGGGCCTTCGTGGACCGGGCGGTCACCTTCACCGAGTGCCCCGAGTGCGACGGCACCCGGCTCAGCGCACTGGCCCGCTCCTCGAGGATCGGCGAGGTCAGCATCGCCGACGCCTGCGCCATGGAGATCCGTGACCTGGCCGAATGGGTCCGCGGGCTGACGGAACCGTCGGTGACGCCGCTTCTCACCAAGCTCCAGCACACCCTCGACTCGTTCGTGGAGATCGGCCTCGGCTACCTCTCCCTCGACCGGGCCTCGGGCACGCTCTCCGGCGGTGAGGCGCAGCGCACCAAGATGATCCGCCACCTCGGCTCCTCGCTCACCGACGTCACCTACGTCTTCGACGAGCCCTCGATCGGCCTGCACCCGCACGACATCCAGCGGATGAACAACCTGCTGCTGCGGTTGCGGGACAAGGGCAACACGGTGCTGGTGGTGGAGCACAAGCCGGAGACGATCGCCATCGCCGACCACGTCGTGGACCTCGGCCCCGGCGCCGGCACGGCGGGGGGCACCGTCTGCTTCGAGGGCAGCGTCGACGCCCTGCGCGCGAGCGACACCGTCACCGGCCGCCACCTCGACGACCGGGCCAGACTGAAGGAGACGGTCCGCGAGGCCACCGGCGTGCTGGAGATCCGCGGCGCGAACGCCAACAACCTCCAGGACGTCGACGTCGACATACCGCTCGGTGTGCTCTGCGTCGTCACCGGCGTCGCCGGCTCCGGCAAGAGCTCCCTCGTCCACGGTTCCGTACCGGCCTCCGAGGGCGTGGTCTCGGTGGACCAGACCCCGATCCGCGGCTCGCGCCGCAGCAACCCGGCGACGTACACGGGGCTGCTCGACCCGATCCGCAAGGCGTTCGCCAAGGCCAACGGCGTCAAGCCGGCGCTGTTCAGCGCCAACTCCGAGGGCGCCTGCCCCACCTGCAACGGCGCCGGCGTCATCTACACCGACCTGGCGATCATGCAGAGCACCGCCACGACCTGCGAGGACTGCAGGGGCAAGCGGTTCGACGCGTCGGTGCTGGAGTACCGCTTCGGCGGCCGGGACATCAGCGAGGTGCTCGCGATGTCGGTGACCGAGGCCGAGGAGTTCTTCCGCGAGGGCGAGGCACGCATCCCGGCCGCGCACCGGATCGTCGAGCGGATGGCGGACGTCGGCCTCGGCTACCTCACCCTCGGCCAGCCGCTCACCACGCTGTCCGGCGGTGAGCGGCAGCGGCTGAAGCTGGCCGTCCACATGGCCGACAAGGGCGGTGTGTACGTCCTCGACGAGCCGACCACCGGTCTGCACCTCGCCGACGTGGAGCAACTGCTCGGCCTGCTCGACCGGCTCGTGGACTCCGGGAAGTCGGTCGTCGTCATCGAGCACCACCAGGCGGTCATGGCGCACGCCGACTGGATCGTCGACCTCGGCCCCGGGGCCGGTCACGACGGCGGCCGGGTCGTCTTCGAGGGCACCCCCGCCGACCTGGTCGCCGCCCGCTCCACCCTCACGGGCGAGCACCTCGCGGCGTACGTCGGCGCCTGAGGCACTCGCGGTACGCGCCGGGGTGATCCCTTCGCACCCCGGCGCGACGCTTCACGCCCCGGCGCGGCGAGGGATGCCGTACGCCCGTTCCACGCGCAGGCGCAGTACCAGGCGCCGGTCGCGGACCATCGCGGCGCGGTAGTCGTCCCAGTCGGAGTGCTCGCCGTTGACGTCGCGGTACAGCCGGATCAGCTCCTCCACCGTCTCGTCGTACAGGTTTCCGGCGACGGGTGACAGGTCGGCGGTGCCCTCGGCGACCGTGTAGGCCCACCGGTCGTCACTGGTGACGTGGTAGGAGGCGCGGGGGTCGCGCCGCAGGTTACGGGTCTTGGCCCGGTCGTCGGTGAGCGAGACGCGGATGACCCGCTCGTCGGGGTAGTAAGCGTGCATGACGTTCGACAGCTGGGGCCGTCCGTCACGTTTCAGGGTGACGAGCACTCCCCCGTGCAGCTCGGAGAGCAGGGCGAGCAGTGCGTTCTGTTCGGCGTCCTGGGTCATGACTCGTTCAACGGTCCGCACCGGGCCGGTGTTCCTCCGAGGGGAGCGAGGAGAGCGATGACAGTGCTGCGGCAGGAGGCCGATCCCGCCGAGGCCGGGCTGGACGCGGGGGCGCTGGAGCGCCTGGACCGGCATTTCGCCCGCCGGGTCGACGAGGGGAGACTGCCCGGCTTCCTGGTGGCCGTCGCCCGGGGCGGGCGCGTCGCGCACCTCACGGCGTACGGGGCGCGGGACGTCGCGGCGGGCCTGCCGGTGGAGAGCGACACGCTGTGGCGGATCTACTCCATGACCAAGCCGGTGACGGCCGTCGCCGCACTGATGCTGATGGAGGAGGGCCGCCTGTCGCTGGACGACCCGGTCGGCCGCCACCTGCCGGCGTTCGCACGGCCGCGCGTGTACGAGAGCGGATCGGGTGACGGCGTGCGGACCCGCCCTCCCGCCGGCCCCCTCCTCGTACGGCATCTGATGACGCACACCGCCGGCCTGACGTTCGCCTTCTACCACTCCCACCCCGTCGACGCGCTGTACCGCGCGGCCGGTCTCGAGTCGTCGGTGGCGCCGGGGGCGGACCTCGCGGGGACGACCGAGGTGTACGCGCGTCTGCCGCTGCAGTTCGATCCGGGCACGCAGTGGAACTACTCGGTCGCCTCGAACGTGCTGGGCCGGATCATCGAGGTGGTGTCGGGCCGCCCGCTCGACGTGTTCCTCGCCGAACGGATCTTCCGGCCGCTCGGTATGACGGACGCCGGTTTCGAGGTCACCGACGAGCAGGCGGAGCGGCTCGCGGAGATGTACGGGGAGTCCGACGACGGCGGCATCGAGCCCATACCCGGACTGCCGCTGCGGGGCCGGCCCCGGTTCCTGTCCGGCAGCGGCGGCATGGTGGCCTCCGCCCACGACTTCCACCGCTTCATGGAACTGCTGCGCCGGCGCGGCGAACTCGACGGTACGCGCCTGCTCTCCCCGGCGACCGTGGACCTGATGACCCGCAACCACCTCCCCGGCGGCGCCGACCTGCGTGCCTTCGGCAGCCGCCCCGCACACGACGTCCCCGGCAACGAGGGCGTCGGCTTCGGCCTCGGCGTCTCCGTCGTCGTCGACCCGTCCCGTACGCAGGCCCCGTCCGCTCCCGGCAGCTACGGCTGGAGCGGCGTGGCCACGACCACGTTCTGGGTCGACCCGGGCCGCGACCTGACCGTGCAGTTCTACACGCAGGTGCGGCCCGGGTCCTCCCACACCGTCTTCCGGGACCTCAAACGGCTGGTGCACGAGGCGGTGACGCGCTGACCGCGGGGCCGGGTCAGGACAGGTGCGCCACGGCGTCCAGATGGGGCAGGTGGTGGTCGAGCCGCTCCCGCTTGGTGCGCAGATAGGTGATGTTGTTCTCGCACGGCGGTATCAGCAGCGGCACCTGCTCGGCGACCTGGACACCGTGCCGGACCAACGCCTCGCGCTTGCGCGGGTTGTTGGACATCAGCCGCACCGAGCGTACGCCCAGGTCCTGGAGGATCCCGGCGGCGACACCGTAGTCGCGGGCGTCCACGGGGAACCCGAGCGCCAGGTTCGCCTCGACGGTGTCCAGGCCCTCCGCCTGCAGGGCCATCGCCCGCAGCTTGCCGAGGAGTCCGATGCCGCGGCCCTCGTGTCCCCTCAAGTAGACGACCACGCCCGCCCCTTCGGCGACGACCGCGCGCAGCGCCGACGCCAGCTGGTCACCGCACTCGCAGTGCTGCGAGCCGAAGGCGTCCCCGGTCAGGCACTCCGAGTGCAGCCGGACGAGGACTCCGTCCGTGCCGATGTCGCCGTACACCAGGGCGACCTGCTCGTCACCGCGGTCGTGGTCCAGGTAGCCGACCGCCTGGAACTTGCCGTACACGGTGGGCAGCGGCGCATTCACGACGCGTTCCACGCCGGTCCGCCGCTGGGGCTTCTTGCCGAGGACGCCTACTTTTTCTGTCATGATTCTCGAGTTCCTAAGCAGAGACGAAAGGCCGTGACGATATGGGTGGTTCACAAAAGCGGTCGGCGGCATACGGCCCGGTGCACGGTCTGTTGCCGGCGGATACTACAGAGGATGTACGGACGCGGGGAGCCGGCGTCTCACGGCAGATCGCGGTACTTCCGGTCGGGAGTTTCGAGCAGCACGGTCCGTTCCTGCCGTTGGCGACCGACACGCTGGTCGCCTGTGCGATCGCGCGGGAGATCGCCGACGTCTTTCCGGTGCACCTCCTCCCTCCGGTGACGATCTCCTGCTCCCACGAGCACGCGGCCTGGCCGGGGACCGTCTCCCTCTCCTCCGTCACGCTCCACGCGGTGATACGGGACATCGCCGACTCGCTCCGCAGGTCGGGCGTGGACACCCTGGTGCTGGTCAACGGGCACGGCGGGAACTACGTACTGGGCAACGTCGTCCAGGAATCCTCCGCCCGCGGTGAGCGAATGGCACTGTTCCCGGCCCCGGAGGACTGGGAGGCGGCACGTGTACGGGCCGGCGTCACCACGTCCCTTCTCACCGACATGCACGCGGGCGAAATCGAGACCTCCATTCTTCTCCACACACATCCCGAATTGCTCCGCCCCGGTTATGAGACCTCCGACCACACAGCGGACGACCGCCGCCACCTCCTCACCACGGGTATGTCCGCCTATACCGATTCGGGCGTCATCGGCCGCCCTTCTCTGGGCGCGGCGGAAAAGGGCAAGGAAATCCTGGCAAGCCTGGTGGATTCGTTCGGGGCGTACTTCTCACTGCTGACGTCACCCTCTGACCCGTCCGGCACATCCAGCCCGTCCGGCGTTTGAGGACGAGGCCGAAGGCCTGCAGGGGATCCGGGGGCAACGCCCCTGGGGACGGGAAGGGAAGGGGCGGCGGGGGCGAGAACACCGAGCCCACCGCCCCGCACCCCCGCGTACCACCGGCCGACCAGTACCACCGCACCCGGCAGGCTGGCCACAAGACTGAGCACCCCGTAGACGACCGCGACGGTCAGCCCCC
>NZ_NCTE01000525.1 GCF_002114215.1 Streptomyces sp. 13-12-16
GTCCTGGTCCTGGAGCGCCTGTCCGACGCCCGCCGCAACGGGCACGAGGTGCTCGCGGTGGTCCGCGGCGCGGCCGTCAACCAGGACGGCGCCTCCAACGGCCTGACCGCCCCCAACGGCCGCGCCCAGCAGCGCGTCATCCGCGCCGCCCTCGCCGACGCCCGCCTCACCCCGGCCGACGTCGACGTGGTCGAGGCGCACGGCACCGGCACCACCCTCGGCGACCCCATCGAGGCGCACGCCCTCATCGCCGCCTACGGCACCGGCCGTGACCCGGAGCGGCCGCTGCTGCTCGGCACGGTCAAGTCCAACCTGGGCCACACCCAGGCCGCCGCCGGTGTCGCCGGCGTCATCAAGACCGTGCTCGCCCTGCGCCACGGCGAACTGCCCCGCACCCTCCACATCGACACCCCGTCGACCCACGTCGACTGGTCCGACGGCACGGTCTCCCTGCTCCGCGAGCACCGCGCCTGGCCGGAGACCGGCCGGCCGCGCCGCGCCGGCGTCTCCGCCTTCGGCGTCAGCGGCACCAACGCCCACGTCCTGCTGGAGCAGGCCCCGGTGGACGACGAGCCACGTACTGACGCGGCTCCCGTGGTGCCCGCCGAAGTGCCCTGGCTCGTGTCCGCCCGCACCACCGAGGCCCTCACGGACCAGACCGAACGGCTGGTGTCGTTCACCGCCGCCCACCCGGACACCCCGGCTCTCGACACCGCCTACACCCTGGCCGTCGGCCGCACCGCGTTCGAGCACCGGGCGGTGCTGCTCGCGGGCGTCGGGGGCGGGGCGCCGGTGGAGGTGGCGCGTGGTCGTGCGGGGGAGCGGTCGCCGGCGGTGCTGTTCTCGGGTCAGGGCTCCCAGCGGCCCGGCATGGGCCGCGAACTGTACGCCCGGTTCCCGGTGTTCGCCGAAGCCCTCGACGCCGTACTGGCGCGGCTGGACGCGGAGTCGGACCGTCCGCTGCGTGAGGTGCTGTTCGCCGAGGAGGGCACTCCCGAGGCGGAACTCCTCGACACCACCGGCTACACGCAGCCGGCGCTGTTCGCCGTCGAGGTGGCGTTGTTCCGGCTGGTGGAGTCGTGGGGTGTGACGCCGGAGTTCGTCGGAGGCCATTCGGTCGGTGAGATCGCGGCCGCGCACGTGGCCGGGGTGCTGTCCCTGGAGGATGCGTGCACGCTGGTCGCGGCCCGTGCCCGGCTGATGCAGGAACTCCCCGCGGGTGGCGCGATGGTGGCGATCGAGGCCGCCGAGGAGGAGGTCACCCGCAAGCTGACCGCCGGTGTGTCGGTGGCGGCGGTCAACGGTCCGGACGCCGTGGTCGTCGCCGGTGACGAGACGGAAGTCCTGGCGTTGGCGGAGGAGTTCGCCGGCCAGGGCCGCAGGACGCGGCGGCTGTCGGTGAGCCACGCCTTCCACTCGCCGCTGATGGAGCCCATGCTGGCCGCCTTCCGCGAGGTCGCGGAGGGTCTGACCTACGCCGAGCCGCGCATCCCCGTCGTGTCCAACGTGACCGGCGAGATCGCCGGCCCCGACCTGCTGTGCTCCGCCGACTACTGGGTGCGCCACGTCCGGCAGACGGTGCGGTTCGCCGATGGTGTGCGGGCGCTGGCCGGGGCGGGTGTGAACGCGTTCCTGGAGCTGGGCCCCGACGGTGTCCTGACCGGAATGGCGGCCCGGGTGCTGGACGGCGGCGAGGACGTCGTGTCGGTGCCGGTGCTGCGCGAGGACCGTCCCGAGGAGACCGCCCTGCTCACCGCGCTGGCCCGACTCCACGTCACCGGCGTCGACATCGACTGGGACGCCTGGTTCCGCGGGACCGGCGCCCGTCGTACCGAGCTGCCCACCTACGCCTTCCAGCGCGAGCACTACTGGCCCGAACCGGCTGCCGCGTCCGGCGCGGGAGCCGGGCAGGACCCGGCGGACGCCGCCTTCTGGGCCGCCGTGGAACGGGAGGACCTCGAGGCGCTGTCCGCCACGCTCGACCTGGACGACACCGTCCTGTCGGACGTGCTGCCCGCGCTCTCCTCGTGGCGCCGCGGACTCAACGAACGGTCCCTGGTGGACGGCTGGCGCTACCGGGTGAGCTGGCGTCCGCTGACGGCCGGCGCCGTCAAGTCCCCGGCCGCCGACGGCCCCTGGCTCGTACTGATCCCCACCGTGCTCGACGGCGACCCGTGGGCCGAGGCCGTCGCCGACGCCCTCGGCGCCGACGCGGTGCGCGTGGTCTGCGCTCCGGACGACGCCGCTCTCGGCGGACGGCTGGCGGAAGCCGCCGACGGCACCGAGTACGCCGGTGCGGTCTCCCTGTTCGCCGCAGCGGCGGACGGCGGCGCCGACGGTGCGCTGCCGTCCGGTGCCGCCTGGCCCGACGTCCTGCTGGAC
>NZ_NCTE01000526.1 GCF_002114215.1 Streptomyces sp. 13-12-16
AGGCCCGCCGCGCCCGCCGCGGCGCCCGCCGGGAGACGGCGCTGACCGGCGACCCCGCCGACACCGGACACCACGGCCCCGAGGGTCTCGCACTCGCCGCCGCCCGCCGCCGTACCCTGCGGGACGCCGTACGACGGCTGCCCGGCCGCTGCCCGGATCTGATGGAGGCACTGCTGTCCCCGCGCGACCCGACATACCGGGAGATCGCGGGGGAGTTGGGTATCTCACAGGGCAGTCTCGGTCCGGAACGTTCCAGATGCCTGGGATGTCTGCGTCGTTTGCTCACACGGGAGGTTGCGGCGCGCTGAGGACGGGGATAGGAGTGGGGACGACAGGTGATCAGGTGAGCGGGAGGCATGCGCACATGGGCATGAGCGTGACCATCTCTGCGGCGGCCGAGCAGGACGCGGAGCAGATCTTCAGGTTGCAGTACCTGTGCTTCCAGAGCGAGGCGGCGCTCTACGGCAACTACCGCATCGACCCGCTCGTCCAGACCCTCGACTCGGTCCGCGAGGAGGTCGCCGCCGACTGCGTCTTCGTCGCCCGCCTCGGCGACGAGATCGTCGGCTCGGTGCACGGCAGGATCACCGAGGAGGGCGCCGCCGCGATCGGCAAGCTCTGCGTCCACCCCCGCCTCCAGGGACACGGCATCGGCGCGCGTCTCCTCAGGGCCGCGGAGTCCGCCCTGGCCGACGAGCGCGGCGCCAGGACCTTCCGCCTGCACGCCGGGCACCGCAGCGAGAGCAACCTGCGCCTGTACAGCAAGGTCGGCTACCAGCGGGTGGGCACCTCCCAGGGCGCCGACGGCGTACCGATGATCGTCCTGGAGAAGCAGGCGCAGGCCTACGCGACGACCGCCTGATCAGGACGCCGGCGGCTGCCCCGGCCGCGCCCTGCGCAGCCAGTACAGGGCGGTGAGGGGCAGCAGCACCGGGATGAAGAGGTAGCCCATCCCGTAGTCCGACCACACGGTGGCGTCGGGGAACGCGGACGGTTCCACCAGCGTCCAGGTCCCCACGGTCAGTACGCCCACGAGCTCGGCGGCGCAGCACACCAGCGCCGCCCTGCGGGCCGTCTCACCGCCGCGCACCAGGGTGTAGGTGATGAAGCCGTAGACCACGCCGGCCGCCGCCGACAGCGCGTAGGCGAGCGGTGCCCGGTCGAACTCGGTGGCGATCTGGTACGCGGAGCGCGACACCGCGCCGACGACCATCACCCCGTACAGCCACACCAGCAGCAGTCCGGGACCGCCGATCAGCCGCGTCCCGGTCGGCTTCTCCCGCGTCGCGGCCATCTCAGCCTCCCCAGATGTCATGGAGCCGCACCTCGAGCACGGCCAGCACGACACCGCTCGCGGCGACCGTCAGCGAACCCCAGCGGGAGCGCTCGCCCAGCGACATGAAGCCGGCCGCCGGGACGCACGCGAACGCGCCGAGCAGATACGCCACGAAGATCGTCGTGCCCTGCTCCGGCTTCTCGCCCCGGGCCAGTTGCACGATCCCGACGACCAGCTGCGCCAGCGCCAGCAGCGTGACCACGGCCATCCCGATGAAGTGCCAGTCCTTCGTCGGCTGGTCACGGTAGGCGGCCCACCCGCACCAGGCGCCGAGCAGCAACGCGGCGACACCGGTCACCACCGTCAGGACATCAAGCATGGCAGTGACCCTATTACGCCGGAAAACCCCCGGTGTCCCCGCCCCCGGGAGCGCCGGGCCCGGGTTCCTCCGCGACCAATCCGGCGGCGGCCGCCCACTCGTGGATCCGTGCGTGCGCGCCCACGTCGAGCACCGGCGCGGGTGTGTGCACCGGACCCGGGGCGGTCTCGATCAGATGGGCCATCGTCCAGGCGAGCCCGTAGCAGTCGTCCGGCCCGAAGCAGCCGGCCAGGGCCTCCGCCTCGGCGAGGCTCAGCGGGCGCGGTATCGCCTCGAGCTGCCGCGCCCTGCGGTCGATCTCCGCTTCCTCCCCGGTCTCCTCGTCGGGCAGCGGTCCGTCCGCCACGAAGGCGCTCACCTCGGGTCCCATGCCGTGATGATCGCCACGGCCGGGGAATCCGGCAAGGTCCGCCGGGCCCGTAAGGTCGATGGCATGACCATCCATGCGCAGGCCCTGCTGTTCGACAACGACGGAACCCTCGTCTCCTCCCTCGCCTCCGTGAACCGCTGCTGGACGCGGTGGGCCGTCGAGTACGGGATCACGGCCGAGGAGTTCGGGCGCGTCGAGCTGCACGGGCGGCCGGCCGCGGAGATAGCCGCCGATCTGCTGCCCGCCCGTGTCGTGCCGGAGGCCGTCGCGCGGATCGAGGACCTGGAGGTCGAGGACGTGCCCAACGGCGGTGTGGAACTGCTGCCGGGAACCGCGGACTTCCTCGCCGCGCTGCCCGCCGAGCGCTGGGCCGTCGTCACCTCCGCCACCCGGCGCCTGGCCGAGGCCCGCCTGGAGGCCGTCGGCATCCTGCCCAAGACCCTGGTCGCCGCCGACGACATCACCCGCGGCAAGCCCGACCCCGAGCCCTACCTCCTCGCCGCCCGCACCCTCGGCGTCGACCCCGCGCACTGCGTCGTCTTCGAGGACGCCCCCGCCGGACTCCAGGCCGGCCGTGCCGCCGGCATGACCACCGTGGCCTTGGCCACAACCCACCGGGCCCACGAACTGACCGCCGACCTCGTCGTCGAGGACCTCTCGGCCCTGTCCGCACTGGTCACGGACGGGGGAGTGGAGATCTCCGTACGGCCCTGACGTGCGCGCACCCCTGTCCACGGCTGTCCAGAATACGGACAGCCGTGTCCGGTCAGGAGCGAACGTCTGCTTTACTGATCGCATGACCACGACGAGCGACCGCATCCCTGCGACCGAGGCGCCCACGACGCCCGGTGCTCGGTGTATGTGTCGCCGAATGTGCGCCTGACAGAGGGCCCCTGCACCACCTGAGCCTCGCGCCCCGAAGCGAGAGCCCGCTCGTGTCCGCCCGCATGCCCCGCATGCGCGACTGAGCCACGCCCCCGCGCGCACGTTTCTCCACGGTCTCCACCGCCACGCCCCACCGAGATCCGTGCCGCCCGGCTGCTTTCGACCCTGAATGCCTCGTGCCCGGCGCCCACGACGCGCCGCGCACTCGACAGTGACGGATACCCACGTGATCACCACCTCGGGCCTCACCAAGGTCTACCGCTCACGCGGCCGCGAGGTCACCGCCCTCGACGGCGTCGACCTGCACGTCCGCGAAGGCGAGGTCTACGGCGTCATCGGCCAGTCCGGCGCCGGCAAGTCCTCCCTCATCCGCTGCGTCAACCTGCTGGAACGCCCCACCTCGGGCACCGTGACCGTGGCCGGCCAGGACCTCACCGCGCTCGCCGGCCGCGGCCCCCGGGCCGGCCGGGAACTGCGGCAGGCGCGCAGCCGTATCGGCATGGTCTTCCAGCACTTCAACCTGCTCTCCTCGCGCACCGTGCAGGACAACGTCGAACTGCCCCTGGAGATCCTCGGGAAGTCGGGGAAGGAACGCTCCCGCAAGGCGCTGGAACTGCTCGACCTGGTGGGCCTCGCGGACAAGGCCAGGGCCTACCCCGCCCAGCTCTCCGGCGGTCAGAAGCAGCGCGTCGGCATCGCCCGCGCCCTCGCCGGCGACCCCAAGGTGCTGCTCTCCGACGAGGCCACCAGCGCCCTCGACCCGGAGACCACCCGCTCGATCCTGCAGCTCCTGCGCGACCTCAACCGGCAGCTCGGCCTCACCGTCCTGCTCATCACCCACGAGATGGACGTCGTGAAGTCGGTCTGCGACTCGGCCGCCCTCATGGAGAACGGCCGCGTCGTCGAGTCCGGCACGGTCACCGACCTCCTCGCCACCCCCGGCTCCGAACTGGCCTCCGCGCTGTTCCCGGTCGGCGGCGAGGCCTCCGGCGACGACCGCACCGTCCTCGACGTCACCTTCCACGGCGAGAGCGCGACCCAGCCGGTCATCTCCCAGCTCTCGCGTACCTACAACATCGACATATCGATCCTCGGCGCCGCCATCGACACCGTCGGCGGCCTCCAGGTCGGCCGGATGCGCATCGAACTGCCCGGCCGCTACGAGGAGAACGTGGTCCCCGTCGGCTTCCTGCGCGAACAGGGCCTCCAGATCGACGTCGTGGACCAGGCAGAGCTCGCACTTGTGAAGGAGGGGGCCAAGTGACCTGGTCCGAGATGCAGCCGCTGCTCGAACAGGCCTGTACCGAGACGATGGTCATGGTCGGCTGGTCCACCCTGATCGCCGTCGTCGGCGGCCTCCCGCTGGGCATCCTGCTCGTCCTCACCGACAAGGGCGGACTGCTCCAGAACACCCTGGTGAACAAGGTCATCGGGCAGATCGTGAACATCGGCCGCTCGCTGCCGTTCATCATCCTCATGGTCGCCCTGATGGACTTCACCCGCTGGATCACCGGCACCACCATCGGCAGCGAGGCCGCGATCGTGCCGCTCGCCATCGGCGGCATCCCCTTCTTCGCCCGCCTCGTCGAGACGGCCGTACGCGAAGTGGACCACGGGCTCGTCGAGGCCGTGCAGGCCATGGGCGGCAACACCTGGACGATCGTCCGCAAGGTCCTCGTCCCCGAGGCGCTGCCCTCGCTGATCGCCTCCACCACCACCACGGTCATCGCCCTCATCGGCTACTCGGCCATGGCCGGCACCGTCGGCGGCGGCGGACTCGGCGACCTCGCCGTCCGCTACGGCTACCAGCGCTTCGAGACCGGCCTGATGTGGATCACCGTCGCGATCCTCGCCGTGGTCATCTCGCTCATCCAGTTCGCCGGCGACTACGCGGCCCGCGCCCTGCACCGCCGCGGCGGCCGCTCCGGCCCCTCGCCCAGGCTCCGGCTCCTCAAGGCCAAGGAGCCCGCCGCGGCCGGCATCGACAAGGTCGCGTAAGCGCCCCTCCACAAACTCCCCGTCACACCCATACGGGGCCGCACCACCCAAGGAAAGGCACTTTTCGTGCGTAACACCGCCAAGATCACCACCGCCGTCCTCGCCGCCGGAGCCCTCACCCTCGGGCTCACCGCCTGCGGCTCGGACAAGGAAGCCGCCTCCGACACCTCCGGCCCGCTGGTCGTCGCCGCGAGCCCCGTGCCACACGCCGAGATCCTGACCTTCGTCAAGGACAACCTCGCCGAGAAGGCCGGCCTCGACCTCGAGGTCAAGGAGTTCACCGACTACGTCACCCCGAACACGGCGACCGAGGACGGCTCCGTCGGCGCCAACTTCTTCCAGACCCAGCCGTACCTCGACGACTTCAACAAGAAGAACGGCACCCACATCGTGTCCGTCGTCGACGTGCACCTGGAGCCGCTCGGCCTCTACTCGAACAAGGTCGACAAGGCCGACGCGCTGAAGAGCGGCGCCACCATCGCGATCCCCAACGACACCGTCAACGAGGGCCGCGCCCTGCAGCTGCTCGCCGCCAACGACCTGATCACCCTCAAGGACGGCGTCGGCACCGCGGCGACCCCCGCGGACATCACCGAGAACCCGAAGAAGCTCACCTTCAAGGAGCTGGAGGCGGCCCAGACCCCCCGCTCCCTGGAGGACGTCGACGCGGCGGTCGTCAACGGCAACTACGCCATCGAGGCCGACCTCAAGCCCGCGGAGGACGCCCTCGTCCTGGAGGCCGCCGAGGGCAACCCGAACAACAACCTCCTCGCCGTCAAGGAGGGCCAGGAGGACGACCCGCGCGTGAAGAAGCTCGCCGAGCTCCTCACCTCCCCCGAGGTGAAGAAGTTCATCGAGGACAAGTACGCCGGTTCCGTCCTCGCCTCCTTCTGATCCGGCCTCGCGCCACCCACGGGGTCCACTCCGCTACAAGGGGTGGACCCCGTGGTGCGGTTCGGTGCCTTCATGCTGCATGCTGGGCAGTTCAGCAGCACCCGACGGTCTCTCAGGTTACGGAGCGGCGCATGACGAGCACCTTCCCCAGCATCTCCATCAGCACGGAGCGGTTGGTGCTGCGTCCCTTCGACACGGACGACGTCCCGGCCCTCGCCGAGATGATGAACGACGAGCAGGTCGGCGCCTGGACCGACGTGCCGCAGCCCTTCTCCGAAGAGGCCGCGCACACCTGGATCACCGAGTACGCCCCCTCCGAACGCGCCCGGGGCAACGGACTCGACCTCGCCGTCACCGAGTTCCTCACCCAGCGCCTGGTCGGCGTCATCCAGCTCGCCAAGACCAACTGGCACGTGCGCTCCACCGAACTGTCGTACATCGTCGCCCCCTGGGCGCGTGGCGAGGGCTACGCGTCCGAGGCGGCGCTCGCCACCGCCCAGTGGCTCTTCAACGACCAGAAGTTCGAACGCATCGAGCTGCGCACCGCCGCCGACAACACCGCCTCCCAGCAGGTCGCCCAGAAGATCGGCTGCATCAGCGAGGGCGTGCTGAGAGGCGCCTGCATAGCCCACGTCCGCACCGAGGGCGGCGGCTGGAGCGACGTACGCACCGACTTCATCGTATGGAGCCTGCTGCCCGAGGACATCGAGGGCGCGGACGGACAACTGGCCGACACCGGCGGATTCACCCCGTACCCGGACTGGAACTGACCTTCGCACGAGGTACCGGCGGCGCTGTCCCCGGTCGCACCAGGTAGTCTCACGGAGCCCGCCCCGTGGCGGGACAGCCGACGACGACCTGCGCAGACCCCAGGAGACAGACGACGATGGCCGACCGGGTCACGGTGATCGGCTGGGACGGTTCGCCGCTGACCGCCGCGGCCCGCGCCGCGCTGGGCGCCGCCACGCTGGTGGCCGGCGCCGCCCACCATCTGGCACTCCCCGAGGTGCCCCCCGGCGCCGAACGCGTCCGGCTCGGCTCCGTCGCCCTCGCCGCC
>NZ_NCTE01000527.1 GCF_002114215.1 Streptomyces sp. 13-12-16
GCTGGTCGCCGCGCCCGGCGGGCCGCCCGGGTCGGAGGCCCTCCTCGACGGGGTCATCGCGCTGGTGCCCGCGAGGAGCGCGGTCGGCGCGGGGCTGCGCCGGGCCCGGGACATGCTCGACTACGCGGACGCGGCCACCGTCGCGGCCGTGCTCGGCTGCGGGCGGCGTACGACGGCGCATGACACCGTGCCCTTCGCGCTCTGGTCGGCGGCCCGGTCCCTGGGGGACTACGAGCGGGCGTTCTGGACGACCGCACAGGTGGGCGGGGACGTCGACACGACCTGTGCGATCGTGGGCGGCGTGGTCGCCGCCGAGAGGGCGGGGGCACCGCCCGCCGAGTGGGCCGACCGGGTCGAGCCCCTGCCGAAGTGGATGCGGGCCGCAGTCTGAGGGCGAGGACCGGACGCCGCCTCGGTCCTGGGCGGATTTCAGAACTCTCCGTGCACCACGGGAACTCTCCGTGACCGTCCGCTCGTTGTCGAGACATCCGCCGTGTGAGGCATGAGGCCTGACACGTGTAGACGAGTCCGTCGTGCGGGAGTGGTGGTGTGGGGAGGGGCCGTGATGGTGATCGTGAGAGCGTTGCTCGGGCTTCTGCTCGCCCTGACGGGTACGGGCCGGGCGGGCGTTCGCCGGCCGAGTCCGAAGACGTCGGCCGGCGAGCCGCCGGGCCGCACCCGTGGTGCTCCCTTCTCAGCCCATGCCCGGTCCGGCCGAGCCGGACAGCGCCTCCAGGTCGCTCTTGCGGACCCGGATGACGAACCAGGCGGTGGCCAGGGCGAGTACGGCCATCGCGGCAGCCGGGACGAAGGCCGTGGAGATGCCCTCGGTGAGCACCTCGTGGCCCCAGGGAGCGGGCAGTTGCTGCGTCTGGGCGAACTCCGCCTTCTGCTCCGCCGTTCCTTCCGCGAGGAAGCCCGGGACCTGCTTCTCCGCCTCGTCCTTGCTGGCCGTGCCGAACACCGTCGTCAGGAGGGCCAGTCCCACCGAACCGCCCACCTGCTGGGTGGCGTTGAGCAGCCCGGACGCGGCGCCGGCCTCGTGCTGGGCCACTCCGGAGACCGCGGTGAGCGTCAGCGTCACGAAGTTCAGTCCCATACCGAATCCGAAGATCAGCATGGGGCCGAGGATGCCGCCGACATACGAGCTGTCGGAGCTGATCAGCGTCTGCCAGGCCAGTCCGACCGCGGCGAGCGCCGACCCGACGAGCATGAACGGCTTGGGGCCGAACACGGGAAGGAACCGCTGCGACAGGCCGGCCCCGAGAGCGATCACGACCGTCACCGGCAGGAAGGCGAGACCGGCCTCGATCGGGCTGTAGCCGAGTACGTTCTGCACGAAGAGGACGATGTAGAAGAACATGCCGAACATCGCCGCGGCCAGGCTGAGCATGATCACGTACGTGCCCGCGCGGTTGCGGTCGGTGAACATCCGCAGCGGGGTGATCGGTTCCTTGGCCCGGGACTCGATCAGTGCGAAGGCCACCAGCAGGACCGCGGCGGCCGCGAAGGAGCCGATGGTCAGCCCGTCCCGCCAGCCTTCCTCCGCCGCGCGGATGAAGCCGTAGACGAGAGAGGCCATACCGGCCGTCGAGGTCACCGCGCCCGCGATGTCGAAACGGCCGGTGTGCCGCTCGGACTCGTTGATGTACATCGGTGTGAGCACGACGATCAGCAGGCCGATCGGCACATTGACGAAGAGCACCCACCGCCAGTCGAGCCACTCGGTGAGCATGCCGCCCGCGAGCAGGCCGATGGCGCCGCCGCCCGCGGAGACCGCGGCGAAGATGCCGAAGGCGCGATTGCGCTCGGGTCCTTCCGGGAACGTGGTGGTGATGAGCGCCAGCGAGGTGGGCGAGGCGATGGCGCCGCCCACGCCCTGCAGGACGCGCGCGGCCAGCAGCTGCCACGGCTCCTGGGCGAACCCGCCGAGCAGCGAGGCGAGGGTGAACAGCAGGATGCCGGTCATGAAGACGCGGCGGCGGCCGAGGATGTCGCCGGCCCGGCCGCCGAGCAGCAGCAGGCCGCCGAAGGTCAGGGTGTAGGCGCTGATCACCCAGGTGAGGTCGGTGGTGCTGAACTCGAGAGCGTTCTGGATGTGCGGCAGCGCGATGTTCACAATCGTCGAGTCGAGTACCACCATGAGTTGGCAGGCCGCGATGACGGTGAGCGCGATGCCGGGACGCCCGTCCCGGCGGGCCGCACCTGGCTTCTGGGTCTGAGTCAAAGGAGAGGTTGTCACTATGGGTCCCCCACGAGTGCGTCAGTGAACGCTCGCGTTCACTGTTGCGCCAACGGTATGAGCCCCCGACAGTGAACGCAAGCGTTCACTGAATGCGTTGTTGCTCGGCGCGTCCCCCTTGGTCGCCGCGCGGCACGTGCTTCATCCCCGAATGTCCGCTTCCTCTGCTCGTTGGAGAGAGTTCAGATGGTTTCTTCGAGCTGGGTGGCCGCCCAGGATCGGACGGCTGCCTCCCGCCGCCGCGGTGCCGTACTGGAACGCGCGATCCTCGATGCCACCCTGGAACAGCTCAGTACGGTCGGCTGGAACGGCCTGACGATGGAGGGCGTCGCCGCGGGTGCCCAGACCGGAAAGGCCGCCGTCTACCGGCGCTGGCCGTCCAAGGAGGATCTGGTCGCGGACGCGCTGCGGGCCGGACTGCCGCAGTTCGACGAGGCGCCGGACCTGGGCGGCGTGCGCGAGGATCTGCTGGATCTGTGCCTGAGGGCGCGCGACGCGATGTTCTCCCAGCCGGGATCCGCTCTGCGTTCGGTGATTCACGAATGTGACACCCTCCAGGCCGAGCGCTTCCACGCCGTCATCGTCGAAGGGGTCGTGGAACCCACCATCAGGATGCTGCGCGCCGTGATCGAGCGTGGAATAGAGCGAGGAGAGGTCCGTGCCGACGCGGCGAACGGGTATGTCTTCGACGCCATTCCGGCGATGATGATGTATCGCTCGAAGATGTGCGGCAGCGAATGGTCGGACGTCGATCTGGAGGAGATGATCGACCAGTTGATGGTTCCGCTGTTGCGGCCGGCCGGCTCCTGACCGCGGTTTCCCCGAGTTGTCGGCGCCGCTCGGGGGCCGGGGTGTCGCGGGCCGCCGCGGGCGGCGTACGCTAAGGGCGCCATGCCGTACGAACCACCTACCCACACCGTCGAGCGCTCTCTGCGCGCCACGACCGGGGCGAAGATCGTTGCAGGTGTCGACGAGGTGGGACGCGGTGCGTGGGCCGGCCCTGTCACCGTCTGCGCGGCGGTCACCGGACTGCGTCGGCCCCCGGGGGGTCTCACCGACTCCAAGCTCCTCACCGTCAGGCGGCGCACCGAGCTCGCCGAGACACTGCGGAGCTGGGTGACCTCGTACGCCCTGGGGCACGCCTCACCCGAGGAGATCGACGCCCTGGGGATGACGGCCGCGCTGCGGCTGGCGGCGGTGCGTGCGCTGGAGGGGCTGCCGGTCCGGCCGGACGCGGTGATCCTCGACGGCAAGCACGACTATCTCGGCACGCCCTGGAGGGTCCGTACGGTCGTCAAGGGCGACCAGTCGTGCGTGGCCGTCGCGGCGGCCTCGGTGATCGCCAAGGTTCAGCGCGACAAAATGATGGCCGAACTGGGCGTCGACCATGCAGACTTCGGTTTTGCGGACAACGCCGGGTATCCGTCGCCCGTGCACAAGGCCGCACTGGAGGTCCGGGGGCCCACCCCGTACCACCGGTTGTCGTGGGCGTATCTTGATGCGCTGCCCCAGTGGCGGCACCTCAAGAGGGTCCGCGGCTTGACGGAAGGGCGCGTTCCGGAAATCGAGGGTCAGCTCGGCTTCGACTTCTGACGGACCGCTCGCACTCATGTGCCACCCGGCGGCGCGAGCCGTACCAACGTTTGATAAAAATCAACCCATGCCTCTCATTCCCGAGGAGCCTCAGATTCACGAGAGTGCCCAGGGTCCCCG
>NZ_NCTE01000052.1 GCF_002114215.1 Streptomyces sp. 13-12-16
GGCCTCCCGCTGGGCCGCCCGCGCCGGCGCCGGCGACCGGGTGCTGCTGCTCGGCCCCGCGGTCGCCGACAACCGCGCGATCCGCTTCCGCCCGCCCGAGGACACCGACCTGGTCCTCCTGTGGGCCGACGAGACCGCGCTGCCCGCCACCGCCGCCGTCCTGGAGACCCTCCCGGCCGGCACCCCCGCCCGGGTCTGGCTGGAGGTGCCGCACCCCGGGGACGTCCAGGACCTGGCGACCGGCGCCGACGCCGAGATCACGTGGTTCGTCAAGGACGCGCGCGACCAGGGCTCCCCCATGGCCCTGGACAGCATCCGCGCCGCCGAACTCCCGCCCGCCGAGCGGCCGTACGTCTGGATCGCCGGGGAGGCCGGCTGTGTGAGGCGACTGCGGCGGCACTTCGTGGGCGAGCGGGGGATCGACCGCGGACGGGTGACGTTCGTGGGCTACTGGCGTCACGGGCTGACCGAGGAGCAGTTGCGCGAACAGGGGTAGCGCGCAACGCGGTTGGTGCCGACCACTCCTGAGGCAGGAGTGATCACGGTCACGGCCACGGCCGCACTCATGGCGTGTTACTTAGGTTAGGCTAACCTAAGTAACACCTTGCCGGCCCCTTCCCCGCCCCGGATCGTCCCCACCGGAGGACCCCCACATGCGCTCGCACCTGCTCAACGACACCACCGCGGAGCACTACCGCCGCTCCGTGACCGAAGGAGTCGAGCGGGTGGCGGCCAAACTCGCCACCACCGAACGGCCGTTCACCGGCGTCACCGTCGACGCGCTCTCCCCCCGCATCGACGGCATCGACCTCGACCGGCCGCTGCACGACACCACCGCCGTGCTGGACGAACTGGAGGACGTCTACCTCCGGGACGCCGTCTACTTCCACCACCCCCGCTACCTCGCCCACCTCAACTGCCCGGTCGTCATCCCGGCCGTGCTCGGCGAGGCCGTGCTCTCCGCCGTCAACTCCTCCCTGGACACCTGGGACCAGTCGGCCGGCGGCACCCTCATCGAGCGGAAGCTCATCGACTGGACGGCGGGCCGCATCGGCCTCGGCCCGGCCGCCGACGGCGTGTTCACCTCCGGCGGCACCCAGTCCAACCTCCAGGCCCTGCTGCTGGCCCGCGAGGAGGCCAAGACCGACGACCTGGCGAAACTGCGCGTCTTCGCCTCCGAGGTCAGCCACTTCAGCGTGAAGAAGTCCGCGAAACTGCTCGGCCTCGGCCCGGACGCCGTCGTGTCGGTCCCCGTCGACCACGACAAGCGCATGCAGACCGTCGCCCTCGCCCGCGAGCTGGAGCGCTGCGCCGAGGACGGCCTGGTCCCCATGGCCGTCGTCGCCACCGGCGGCACCACCGACTTCGGCTCCATCGACCCGCTGCCGGAGATCGCCGGGCTGTGCGAGCAGTACGGCGTGTGGATGCACGTCGACGCCGCCTACGGCTGTGGACTGCTCGCCTCCCTGAAGTACCGGGACCGCATCGACGGCATCGAGCGTGCCGACTCCGTCACCGTCGACTACCACAAGTCCTTCTTCCAGCCGGTCAGTTCGTCGGCCCTGCTGGTCCGCGACGCGGCCACGCTGCGGCACGCCACCTACCACGCGGAGTACCTCAACCCGCGCCGCGCGGTGCAGGAACGTATCCCCAACCAGGTGGACAAGTCCCTGCAGACCACCCGCCGCTTCGACGCTCTGAAGCTGTGGATGACGCTGCGCGTGATGGGCGCCGACGGCATCGGACAGCTCTTCGACGAGGTGTGCGACCTCGCCGCCGAGGGCTGGAGACTGCTGGCCGCCGACCCCCGCTTCGACGTCGTGGTGGAGCCGAGCCTGTCCACCCTGGTCTTCCGCTTCGTCCCGGCCGCCGTCACCGACCCCGCCGAGATCGACCGCGCCAACCTCTACGCCCGCAAGGCCCTGTTCGCCTCCGGTGACGCGGTGGTCGCGGGCACCAAGGTGGCGGGACGCCACTACCTGAAGTTCACCCTGCTGAACCCCGAGACCACCACGTCCGACATCTCCGCCGTCCTCGATCTGATCGCCGGCCACGCCGAGCAGTACCTGGGAGAGTCCCTTGACCGCGCTTCCTGAGACCCCTGGAACCACCTACGACTTCGTGGGCATCGGTCTGGGCCCCTTCAACCTCGGCCTCGCCTGCCTCACCGAGCCCATCGACGGGCTGAACGGCGTCTTCCTGGAGGCCAAGCCCGACTTCGTCTGGCACGCCGGCATGTTCCTCGACGGCGCCCACCTGCAGACCCCGTTCATGTCGGACCTGGTCACCCTGGCCGACCCGACGTCCCCGTACTCCTTCCTCAACTACCTGAAGGAGAAGGGGCGGCTGTACTCGTTCTACATACGGGAGAACTTCTACCCGCTGCGGGTCGAGTACGACGACTACTGCCGCTGGGCCGCCGGCAAGCTGAGCAGCATCCGCTTCGGCACCACGGTCACCGAGGTGACGTACGACGAGGGCGACGGACTGTACACCGTGGCGACGGCGGCCGGCGGGACGTACCGCGCCCGGCACCTGGTGCTCGGCACCGGGACCGTGCCGTTCGTCCCGGAGCCCTGCCGCGGACTGGACGGGGACCTCTTCCACAACGCGCAGTACGTGCACCGCAAGGCGGAGCTGCTGGAGAAGGAGTCCATCACGGTCGTCGGCAGCGGGCAGAGCGCCGCCGAGATCTACTACGAGCTGCTCTCCGGGATCGACGTCCACGGCTACCGGCTCAACTGGGTCACCCGCTCCCCGCGGTTCTTCCCGCTGGAGTACACCAAGCTGACCCTGGAGATGACGTCCCCGGACTACATCGACTACTTCCGCGCGCTGCCCGAGGAGACCCGCTACCGGCTGGAGAAGCAGCAGAAGGGCCTGTTCAAGGGCATCAACTCGGAGCTGATCGACGCGATCTTCGACCTGCTGTACCAGAAGAACGTCGAGAGCGGCGACCGCGGCGTGGCCACCCGGCTGCTCACCAACTCCTCGCTCACCACCGCCCGGTACGAGGACGGCGGTTACACGCTCGGCTTCCACCAGGACGAGCAGGACAAGGACTTCGAGATCCGCACCGAGGGCCTGGTGCTGGCCACCGGCTACCACTACGAGCCGCCGGCCTTCCTCGACCCGGTCCGCGACCGGATCCGCTTCGACGGGCACGGCCGCTTCGACGTGAGCCGCGACTACGCCATCGACGTCACCGGCCGCGGCATCTTCCTGCAGAACGCCGGCGTCCACACGCACAGCGTCACCAGCCCCGACCTGGGCATGGGCCCGTACCGGAACGCGACCATCATCCGCGAGCTGCTCGGCACCGAGTACTACCCCGTCGAGAAGACCATCGCGTTCCAGGAGTTCGCAGTATGAGCAGTACGAGCATCGGTACGTTCACCGTCCGCCCCCTGGACCCGCTGAGGGACGCCGAGCTGCTGCACCGCTGGGTCACCGACCCCAAGGCGGCGTTCTGGATGATGCAGGACGCCAGGCTCCAGGACGTCGAGCGCGAGTACATGCGCATCGCCGCCCACGAGCACCACCACGCCTACCTGGGCCTGCACGACGGCGAACCGGCCTTCCTGATGGAGAAGTACGACCCCCGGTACGTCGAACTCGTCGGGCTGTACGACCCCGAGCCCGGCGACGTCGGCATGCACTTCCTGGTCGCGCCGACCGACCGGCCGCTCCACGGCTTCACCCGGGCCGTCATCACCGCCGTGATGGAGGAGCTGTTCGCCGACCCGGACACCCGGCGGGTCGTGGTCGAACCGGACGTGACCAACAAGGCCGTGCACGCGCTGAACGAGGTCGTGGGCTTCGTGCCCGAGCGTGAGATCGACAAGCCGGAGAAGCGCGCGCTGCTGAGCTTCTGCACGCGCGCGCAGTTCGAGGCCGCCCGAGGAGTAGCCGTATGACCCTGTCCGACGCCGTGGCGCACCTGTCCCCCCACCGCTGGGCGCGGGCCAACCGCCTGCTGATCCGCAAGGCGCTCGCCGAGTTCGCCCACGAGCGGCTCGTCGCACCGGAGGCCACCGGTGACGGCGGGTACGTCGTCCGCAGCGACGACGGCCTGACCCGGTACGCCTTCACGGCGACCCTCCGCGCCCTGGACCACTGGGTGATCGACGCCGACTCGATCACCCGCCACCGGGGCGACGCCGAACTCGACCTCGAGGCACTGGACTTCTTCATCGAGCTGCAGAAGTCGCTGGGGCTGAGCGAGGAGATCCTGCCGGTGTACCTGGAGGAGATCTCCTCCACCCTCTCCGGCACCTGCTACAAGCTCACCAAGCCGCAGGTCCCGGTCGCCGAGCTGGTCGACGCCGGCTTCCAGGCCGTCGAGACCGGGATGACCGAGGGCCACCCCTGCTTCGTCGCCAACAACGGGCGGCTCGGCTTCGGCGTCCACGAGTACCTGTCGTACGCCCCGGAGACCGCCAGCCCGGTGAAGCTGGTGTGGCTGGCCGCGCACCGCTCACGCGCCGCGTTCACGGCCGGCGTCGGCATCGAGTACGAGTCCTTCATCCGGCAGGAGCTGGGCGGGGAGACCGTCGAGGGGTTCCACGCCGTCCTGCGCGAGCGGGACCTCGACCCCGCCGACTACCTCCTCATCCCCGTCCACCCCTGGCAGTGGTGGAACAAGCTGTCCGTCACCTTCGCCGCCGAGGTGGCGCGCGGGCACCTGGTCTGCCTGGGCGAGGGCGACGACGAGTACCTGGCCCAGCAGTCCATCCGCACCTTCTTCAACACCTCGCACCCCGAGAAGCACTACGTGAAGACGGCCCTGTCCGTCCTCAACATGGGCTTCATGCGCGGACTGTCCGCCGCCTACATGGAGGCGACCCCGGCGATCAACGACTGGCTGGCCCGGCTGATCGACAACGACCCGGTGCTGCGGGCCACGGGGCTGTCCATCATCCGCGAGCGGGCCGCCGTGGGCTACCGGCACCTGGAGTACGAACAGGCCACGGACCGCCACTCGCCGTACCGCAAGATGCTGGCCGCGCTGTGGCGGGAGAGCCCGGTGCCGTCCCTGGCGGACGGCGAGTCGCTCGCCACCATGGCGTCGCTGGTCCACGTCGACCACGAGGGGAGGTCCTTCGCGGGCGCGCTGATCGAGCGGTCGGGGCTGGCCCCGGCCGAGTGGCTGCGGCACTACCTGCGGGCGTACTACGTCCCGCTGCTGCACAGCTTCTACGCCTACGACCTGGTGTACATGCCGCACGGCGAGAACGTGATCCTCGTGCTGGAGGACGGGGTGGTGCGGCGGGCGGTCTACAAGGACATCGCCGAGGAGATCGCGGTGATGGACCCGGACGCGGTGCTGCCGCCGGAGGTCTCCCGCATCCGGGTGGAGGTCCCGGACGACACGAAGCTCCTGTCGGTCTTCACGGACGTCTTCGACTGCTTCTTCCGCTTCCTCGCGGCGAACCTCGCCGAGGAGGGCGTCGTGGCGGAGGACGTCTTCTGGGGCACGGTCGCGGAGATCACCCGCGAGTACCAGACGTCGGTCCCCGAACTCGCCGACAAGTTCACCCGCTACGACATGTTCGCCCCCGAGTTCGCCCTCTCCTGCCTCAACCGCCTCCAGCTCCGGAACAACAAGCAGATGGTCGACCTCACGGACCCGTCGGGCGCGCTGCAGTTGGTGGGCACACTGAGGAACCCGATCGCGGGGTTCTGACCCATGGACAGGCGGGCGCCCCGGAGTACGGTCCTCCGGGGCGCTCGTCCCCCTGGGGGCGCGGGGGCGTGTCACCGCGCGGTGACACGGCCCCCACCGCGCCGCGGATCCGGTGAAACAATCCCCCCATGGCGGAAATCATCCAGAAGGACGGCACCTGGACCTTCGACGGGGACGCCCTGCGGCTGACCCCCGGCCGGGACAAGAACGTCGGACTGCTCCGCAGGACCCTGGGTGAACTGGTGGTGCCGCTCCAGGCGTTGGCCGGCATCTCCCTGGAACAGGGCAAGAAGTCGGGACGGCTCAAGCTGCGGCTGCGCGACGGCGCCGACCCCCTGCTGCACGCGACCGGCGGCCGGCTCACCGAACCGCACGATCCCTACCAGCTGATCGTCGACTCCGACCGCTACGGCGTCGCCGAGTACTTCACGGAGGAGGTCCGCACCGCCCTGCTGCTGGACCAGATCCCCTCCGGCCCGGTCACCGAGTACCTGCTGCCCGGCCCGTCCGTGCCGCTGTCCGTCTCCGCCGGGGACGGCACGGTCGGCTTCGACGGCGAGCGCATACGGCTGGAGTGGAACTGGAAGACGGAGGACGCCAAGGCCGCCGCCGGCACCCGCACCCTCGCGGTGGCGGACCTGACCGGCGTGGAGTGGCAGCCGGCGGTCGGACTGGAGAACGGCCACCTCCGCTTCTCCGTGCGGCACTCCCCCACCAAGGCCCCCGCCAAGTACGACCCGAACTCGGTGGAGCTGTGGGGCTTCAAGAAGGACCCGCTGATGGCGCTCGTCGCCGCCGCCGTCCAGGCCCGTCTGCCGCATCCGGCCACGCCCGCCGACGACCGCCCGCGTGAGCCGGAGGCCGCGCTCCCGTCCCCGACCGCCCCCGCGCCGGCCGAGGACGACCACGACGCCCTGCTGCGCCGGCTGCGGGAGCTGGGCGAGCTGCACCGGTCCGGGGTGCTGACGGACGAGGAGTTCACCCTCGCCAAACAGGCGATCCTCAAGCGCATGTGAGCCGATCCTGGGCCCCGCCTGTGAGTCCTGCCCGAAATCGGGCAGGTTTCTTGCGAAACCGTGGCCGGTACCTCAGGATCATCGAGTGCACGACGAACTCGTTGATCATCTGACGCGGTCCACGCCCCTCAGCCGGGGCGAGGCGCTGCGCGTGGTCCAGGACGTGCTCGCCTACTTCGACGAGACGACCGAGGAGTACGTCCGTCGCCGCCACCGTGAGCTCCAGGCCCAGGGTCTGGTGAACGCGACGATCTTCGAACGGATCGAGGCGGACCTCAGATACCGCGCGGTGGCCCCGCCCGAGCTCTCGCTCCGGCAGCTGCGCCGCATCGTCTACGGCTAGGAACATACACATATGTGCGGAATCGTCGGATACATCGGCAGGCGTGAGGTCGCTCCCCTGCTGCTGGAGGGCCTGCAGCGCCTGGAGTACCGCGGCTACGACTCGGCGGGCATCGCCGTCACGTCCCCGAAGGCGTCCGGCCTGAAGATGGTCAAGGCCAAGGGCCGGGTGCGCGACCTCGAAGCCAAGGTCCCGGCGCGCTTCAAGGGCACCACCGGCATCGCCCACACCCGCTGGGCCACCCACGGCGCCCCCTCCGACGTGAACGCCCACCCGCACCTGGACGCCGAGGGCAAGGTCGCCGTCGTCCACAACGGCATCATCGACAACGCCTCCGACCTGCGCCGCAAGCTGGAGGCGGACGGCGTCGAGTTCCTCTCCGAGACGGACACCGAGGTCCTCGTCCACCTCATCGCCCGCTCGACGGCCGAGAAGCTGGAGGACAAGGTCCGCGAGACCGTGCGCCTCATCGAGGGCACGTACGGCATCGCCGTCCTGCACGCCGACTTCCCGGACCGCATCGTGGTGGCCCGCAACGGCTCGCCGGTCGTGCTCGGCATCGGCGAGAAGGAGATGTTCGTCGCCTCGGACATCGCCGCGCTGGTCGCCCACACCCGCCAGATCGTGACGCTGGACGACGGCGAGATGGCGACGCTGAAGGCCGACGACTTCCGCACCTACACCACCGAGGGCACCCGTACGACCGCCGAGCCGACCACCGTGGAGTGGGAGGCGGCGTCGTACGACATGGGCGGCCACGACACGTACATGCACAAGGAGATCCACGAGCAGGCCGAGGCCGTGGACCGCGTGCTGCGCGGCCGGATCGACGACCGCTTCTCCACCGTGCACCTGGGCGGCCTCAACCTGGACGCCCGCGAGGCGCGCCGGATCCGCCGGGTGAAGATCCTCGGCTGCGGCACCTCGTACCACGCCGGCATGATCGGCGCGCAGATGATCGAGGAGCTGGCCCGGATCCCCGCCGACGCCGAGCCGGCCTCCGAGTTCCGCTACCGCAACGCGGTCGTGGACCCCGACACCCTGTACGTGGCGGTCTCCCAGTCCGGCGAGACGTACGACGTGCTGGCGGCCGTTCAGGAGCTGAAGCGCAAGGGCGCGCGGGTGCTGGGCGTGGTCAACGTCGTCGGCTCCGCGATCGCCCGCGAGGCGGACGGCGGCGTCTACGTGCACGCCGGGCCCGAGGTCTGCGTGGTGTCCACCAAGTGCTTCACCAACACCACGGTCGCCTTCGCCCTGCTCGCCCTGCACCTGGGCCGCACCCGTGACCTGTCGGTGCGCGACGGCAAGCGGATCATCGAGGGCCTGCGCAGGCTCCCGGGCCAGATCGCCGAGATCATGAAGCAGGAGGAGGAGATCAAGAAGCTGGCCCTGCGGTACGCCGAGGCCCGCTCGATGCTCTTCATCGGCCGCGTCCGGGGCTACCCGGTGGCCCGTGAGGCCTCCCTGAAGCTCAAGGAGGTCTCCTACATCCACGCCGAGGCGTACCCGGCCTCCGAGCTGAAGCACGGCCCGCTGGCCCTGATCGAGCCGGCCCTCCCCACGGTCGCGATCGTCCCGGACGACGACCTGCTGGAGAAGAACCGCGCGGCCATGGAGGAGATCAAGGCCCGCAGCGGCCAGATCGTGGCGGTCGCCCACCAGGACCAGGAGAAGGCCGACCACACCCTCCTCGTCCCCAAGAACGAGGACGAACTCGACCCCATCCTCATGGGCATCCCCCTCCAACTCCTCGCCTACCACACGGCCTTGGCCCTCGGCAGGGACATCGACAAGCCGAGGAACCTCGCCAAGTCGGTGACGGTGGAGTAGAACCCCCGGAAGCGCGGGGCCGCATCGATCCGCGGCCCCGCCGCACGGGCGCGACCAGCGCCCCACAGGGGCGCGGGGCCGTATCGACCCGCAGCCCCGCCGCACGGGCGCGACGAGCCCCCACGCGCCTGCCCAGGCCGAATCACAGGACGGACCCCCACGTGTTGCCACCCACCGCCCGGGGGTCCGTACCCACTTACGGAATGACGACGACCGGCCGCTGCGCCCGCTTGGCCAACCTCCCGGCAACGGACCCGAAGAGCCGCCCCACGATCCCGTGGGTGGAACCCACGACGATCGCATCGGCGGCATACTCCCGCCCCACCTCCTCGAGCTCGTGGCAGATGTCCCCACCACGCTCGACGAGGATCCACGGCACCTCGGCCAGATAGTCCGCACAGGCCAGCTCGAGTCCGAGCACCTCCGTGCGGTGGTCCGGGACGTCCACGAAGACCGGCGGCTCGCAGCCCGCCCACACGGTCGTGGGCAGCCGGTTGGCGACGTGGACGATGATCAGGCCCGAGCCGAAGCGCCGGGCCATGCCGATGGCGTAGGCGAGGGCCCGTTCGCTGGAGGTGGAGCCGTCGAAGCCGACGACCACACCGTGCCGGAACGCGGGGTCGCAGGGATGGCGTGGCTCCTCCGCCGCCAGGGGTTCGGCCGCCGTGGGATCGGCGACCGGCCGCTTGCGGTCCGCGGGTTCGAAGAATTCGTGACCGGCCATGGCTGTCTCGGGGTTGTGATCCTTTGTGGGGGACGACAGTGTGCGGCGGAGCTGTGTCCGGGAATTATCTTCCCAACCCCATACCCCCAAGGGTACGGCGGCACGCCTCCTAAGCCCAGATCCCGCGCATACCGGCAGGCGGGTTCCCCGGAGCATGCACGAGGGTCCGCCCGTCACGCAATGGTTGCTGTGCTGTACAGGTGATTTGCACGGGGTTCACTCACCGGTGGGAGTGAGCCGTCGCGGCCCCACGGTGGCCGGCCCCCCGGCCGTGCGTGAAGCCCCGTGGACCGCGCCACGGAGCACTCCGTGGCGGCTGCCGCCCGGGAGGATCCGCAGCCTTTGCGGGGCCGGCACGGACGGTGGCCGGGGTACACCGGTCAACTGACCGGTTTCCGCGCTCCCGCCCGCATCTTTTCAGCCAACTTCCGGCCGGTGTGCATCCTCCACCCCAACCACCCCCCAACCCCCGTTCGACCTGCACGAAAAGGGGTCGGCGGGCCCTGCGCACCCTACGTGGATTGGCCACTGCGACAAGGCGCACTTCCCCACACGGCCCACGAGTGCAACGCTTCGTGATCGAATGCTTCACGCCAAGTTGCCAAGTCGACAATGCACCGGGTGGCGAACCGGCCACCGGCGCGCGACGGGACGCAGTAGATTCGATCTTGATGTCTTACGGCGGGGGACTCGTGCAGGACCGAGGGGAAACGTGCAGGAGCGACACAACCGAGGAGCCGCGACCACCGAGGGGGGCTTAGCAGTATGAGCCACGACTCCACTGCCACGCCGGAAACGGCGGCCCGGAAACTCTCCGGCCGCCGCCGCAAGGAGATCGTCGCGGTGCTGCTGTTCAGCGGCGGCCCCATCTTCGAGAGTTCCATACCGCTGTCGGTGTTCGGGGTTGACCGCCAGGACGCCGGCGTACCGCGCTACCGCCTGCTCGTGTGCGGGGGCGAAGAGGGCCCCCTGCGGACGACGGGAGGCCTGGAACTCACCGCACCGCATGGCCTGGAGGCGATATCCCGGGCGGGCACCGTCGTGGTGCCGGCCTGGCGTTCGATCACCTCGCCACCGCCGGAGGAGGCCCTGGACGCACTGCGCCGGGCCCACGAGGAGGGCGCCCGCATCGTCGGGCTGTGCACCGGCGCCTTCGTCCTCGCGGCGGCGGGCCTGCTGGACGGCCGCCCCGCGACCACACACTGGATGTACGCGCCGACGCTGGCGAAACGCTATCCGTCGGTGCACGTCGATCCGCGGGAACTCTTCGTGGACGACGGCGACGTGCTGACGTCCGCGGGCACCGCGGCCGGAATCGACCTGTGCCTGCACATCGTGCGCACCGATCACGGCAACGAGGCGGCCGGCGCGCTGGCCCGCCGCCTGGTGGTGCCGCCGCGCCGCAGCGGGGGTCAGGAGCGCTACCTGGACAGGTCTTTACCCGAGGAGATCGGCGCCGACCCGCTCGCCGAGGTCGTCGCCTGGGCGCTGGAGCACCTCCACGAACAGTTCGACGTGGAGACGCTGGCGGCACGCGCGTACATGAGCCGTCGTACGTTCGACCGCCGGTTCCGCTCGCTGACCGGCAGCGCGCCGCTGCAGTGGCTGATCACCCAGCGGGTGCTCCAGGCACAGCGCCTGCTGGAGACGTCGGACTACTCGGTGGACGAGGTCGCCGGCCGCTGCGGCTTCCGCTCACCGGTCGCGCTGCGCGGCCACTTCCGGCGCCAGCTGGGCTCGTCCCCGGCCGCCTACCGGGCCGCGTACCGCGCGCGGCGCCCGCAGACCGACCGGAACCAGGACACCGAGGGCACCGCGGGGACCCTCCCACCGGGCCAGCAGGGCCACGCGGTACCCCAGGCGCCGCCCGCCCTGCACCCGGACAACCCGCTCCCGCACCAGTCCCGCCGCACGGCGGCGGCCGGCGCCCTGGGACCGTCCCTGACGGCCTCGGCCCTCCCGG
>NZ_NCTE01000528.1 GCF_002114215.1 Streptomyces sp. 13-12-16
CCTCCCGGGGGCCGCGGCGCCCCGTCCGCCCGGCAAAGGCGGCGGTCCGGCCGCCGCCCGGGACGGGGGGCCGGGCCCCTGAGGAGGTGGCGCCCGGCCCGCCGGGCTAGCCCTGCTTCGGCACCGCGATCCGCTCCGGTTCCCGTTTCCGCTGTTCGGGCACCAGCCTCGGCAGGGTGTACGGCTGACGTCCGTACCAGAGCAGTGCGATGCCGTAGCCGAAGGCCAGGCAGAGGACGCCGCCCACCGCGTCCAGCCAGAAGTGGTTGGCGGTGGCGACGATGACCACCAGCGTGGCCGCCGGGTACACCAGGCCCAGCACCCGCACCCAGGGGACGGTGGCCAGCGCGAAGATCGTCAGTCCGCACCACACCGACCAGCCGATGTGCATCGACGGCATCGCGGCGTACTGGTTCGACATGTTCTTCAGGTCGCCGGAGGCCATCGACCCCCACGTCTGGTGGACCATGACGGTGTCGATGAAGTCCTGGCCGTTCATCAGCCGGGGCGGAGCGAGCGGATACAGGTAGTAGCCGACGAGGGCGATGCCGGTGGTGGTGAAGAGGACCAGGCGGGCCGCCGCGTACCGGCCGGGATGACCACGGTAGAGCCACACCAGGACACCCAGTGTCACCACGAAGTGCAAGGTGGCGTAGTAGTAGTTCATGCCGACGATGAGCCAGGTCACCGAGTTCACGGCGTGGTTGACGGACTCCTCGACGGCGAGACCCAGCTGCTGCTCGAGGCGCCAGATCCAGTCGGCGTTGCGCAGCGCCTCGGCCCGCTGTTCCGGCACGGCGTTGCGGACGAGCGAGTACGTCCAGTAACTCACCGCGATCAGCAGGATCTCGAACCACAGCCGGGGCCGGCGGGGCGCGCGCAGGCGCCGCAGGCGGCCCGGCCCCGTCTCCTCCGCGACGGGGTGCGCTGCGGCCTCTTCCCGGCCTTCCAGCGTTGTCACCGTCGTGTCACCCATGGGCCAGAGTCTGCCAGAAAAGACCCTCCCCCAGATCATCCCCCGGTCGGGCCGTACCCGCATGTTCTCCCCCGGGGGCAGGCCCGCCCCCTCCTCCTGTGGCAGTGCGCCGGGGGTCCCGCTCTCCGCCCTAGGGACGATTCCGGTCCCCAGGGGCCGAAGCGGTCGAACCGCGCACCACCAGCTCCGGCATGAACACGAACTCGCTGTGCGGCGCGGGCGTTCCGCCGATCTCCTCCAGCAGCGTGCGCACCGCGGCCTGGCCCATCGCCGGGACCGGCTTGCGGACCGTGGTCAGCGGCGGGTCGGTGAAGGCGATCAGCGGGGAGTCGTCGAAGCCGACCACCGAGATGTCCTTCGGCACGTCCAGACCGCGCTGCCGGGCCGCCCGTATCGCGCCCAGCGCCATCATGTCGCTCGCGCACACCACCGCCGTGCAGTCGCGGTCCATCAGCGCGGTGGCGGCGGCCTGGCCGCCCTCCAGTGTGTACAGCGAGTGCTGGACCAGCTCGGTCTCGACCGTCTCGGTGCTCAGCCCGAGCTGCTCCTGCACGGTGCGCACGAAGCCCTCGATCTTGCGCTGCACCGGCACGAACCGCTTCGGCCCGAGCGCCAGACCGATCCGGGTGTGGCCGAGGGAGACGAGGTGGGTGACGGCGAGCGCCATCGCGGCCCGGTCGTCGGGGGAGATGAACGGCGCCTGCACCTTCGGCGAGAAACCGTCCACGAGCACGAACGGCACGCCCTGCGCCCGCAGCCGCTCGTAGCGCTGGGTGTCGGCGGTGGTGTCCGCGTGCAGTCCGGAGACGTAGATGATGCCGGCCACCCCGCGGTCCACGAGCATCTCGGTGAGCTCGTCCTCCGTCGACCCGCCCGGGGTCTGGGTGGCGAGCACCGGCGTGTAGCCCTGCCGGGTCAGCGCCTGCCCGATGACCTGGGCCAGCGCCGGGAAGATCGGGTTCTCCAGCTCCGGGGTGATCAGTCCGACCAGGCCCTCGCTGCGCTGCCGCAGCCGCACCGGACGCTCGTAGCCGAGGACGTCGAGGGCGGCGAGCACGGACTGGCGGGTGGTGGCGGCGACGCCCGGCTTGCCGTTGAGGACGCGGCTGACGGTTGCCTCGCTCACCCCCGCCTGAGCAGCGATGTCGGCAAGGCGTGTGGTCACAGGAGTGGACTGTAGCTGCCGGTTCTCCCCTTGCACACCGATCGGACGCCTGGTGCGCGCCGTCGAACGGCCCGCTGCGGGCTGCTGGGTCATCGCGGTCCCTCAAGTCGTGGTCGGCGTCCGTCCGCAAGGGATGATTCCCCCGGCGGCAACGGATGGCAAGTGCTTGCAGAGTCTTGCACAACAGTCCGAACCCCTGTCGTACGGGCGGAAACCCGGGTTGCCGGGCGGTCGAGAACAGGTCACGGCGGCATAACTCTCGGCGGCGCTTGCAAAACTTTTCTGCAAGGTCTTTCGAAAAGGTTCCGGCGCTGTTACGTTCACGTCGCCCGGCGGCGGCAACGGCGCCCTCGGCAAGTCAGCAGGACGGCAGACGGGGCCGACCCTGCACCACACGGGCTTTCACCCTCAAGGAGAACCTCATGCGGCGTGGCATAGCGGCCACCGCGCTGGTGGCGTCCCTCGCCCTCGCGGCGACGGCCTGCGGCGGAGACAGCGACAGCGGCGACTCGGCCGGCGGCCCGGTCACCATCACCTGGTGGGACACCTCCAACGCGACCAACGAGGCGCCGACGTACCAGGCCCTGGTCAAGGAGTTCGAGGCCGCGAACAAGGACATCAAGGTCAAGTTCGTCAACGTCCCCTTCGACCAGGCGCAGAACAAGTTCGACACCGCCGCCGGTTCCAAGGGCGCCCCCGACGTGCTGCGCTCCGAGGTCGGCTGGACCCCCGCCTTCGCCAAGAAGGGCTTCTTCCTGCCGCTGGACGGCACCGAGGCCCTCGCCGAGCAGGACAAGTTCAAGCCCAACCTGATCGAGCAGGCCAAGTACGAGGGCAAGACCTACGGCGTCCCCTTCACCACGGACACCCTCGCCTTCGTCTACAACAAGGCCCTGTTCGAGAAGGCCGGCGTCGAGGCCCCCAAGACCTGGGACGACCTGAAGAAGGCCGCCGCCACCATCAAGGACAAGACCGGCGTCGACGGCTACTGGGGCTCCACGGCCGGCTACTACGCCCAGCCGTTCCTGTACGGCGAGGGCACCGACATGGTCGACGCCGACGCCAAGAAGATCACCGTCAAGTCCGCCGAGGCCGAGAAGGCGTACGGCACCTGGCTGGACCTCTTCGACGGCAAGGGCCTGCACAAGGCCGACGTCACCGCCGACGCCTACGCCCACATCCAGGACGCGTTCGTCAACGGCAAGGTCGCCTCGATCATCCAGGGCCCGTGGGAGATCACCAACTTCTACAAGGGCTCCGCCTTCAAGGACAAGAACAACCTCGGCATCGTCACCGTCCCGGCCGGCTCCGCCGGCAAGGCGGGCGCCCCGACCGGCGGCCACAACCTCTCCGTCTACGCCGGCTCCACCAAGGAGAAGCAGGAGGCCGCGCTGAAGTTCGTGAACTTCATGACCTCGGCCAAGGCGCAGGAGACCATCGCGCTGAAGAACTCCACGCTGCCCACGCGTGACGACGCCTACACCGACAAGGTCAAGGCCGACCCGGGCATCGCCGGCTACCAGACGGTCCTCTCCGCCGCCCAGCCGCGCCCGGCCCTGCCCGAGTACAGCTCCCTGTGGGGTCCGCTGGACGACGAGCTGCCGCAGATCGCGAGCGGCAAGGAGTCCCTGGACAAGGGCCTCGGTGACGCGGAGACCGCGATCGCCAAGCTGGTGCCGGACTTCAGCAAGTAATGCCCGTGTGGCCGCCGGACCCGCTTCCAGGAGGGGAGGGTCCGGCGGCCGCCGGCCTGTGTGCCGTACTCCTTGATCATCCAGAAGGTGCCGAACCATGACAGTCGCCATCGACCGCGCGACCGGCAAGCGCCGCGGTGACCGCGCGCCCCGCCCCGGCCCGGCCGGCCGCCTGAAGCGCAGTTTCCAGAAGCACTGGTACGCCTACGCCATGATCGCGCCGGTGGTCCTGGTGCTCGGCGTCATCGTGCTGTACCCCCTGGCGTACGGCTTCTACCTCACCCTCACCGACGCGGACAGCCTGAACTCGGCCCGCACCATCGGCGTCAACGAGATCGAGGCCACCTACAAGTTCATCGGCATCGACAACTACGCCGACATCCTGTGGGGCGAGACGGCCTACGACCGCTTCTGGTCGCACTTCATCTGGACGATCGTGTGGACGGCCGCCTGCGTCGCCCTGCACTACGGCATCGGCCTGGGCCTCGCCCTGCTGCTCAACCAGAAGCTGCGCGGGCGCACCCTCTACCGGCTGGTCCTGATCCTGCCGTGGGCCGTGCCGACCTTCGTCACCGTCTTCGGCTGGCGCTTCATGCTGGCCGACGCCGGCATCATCAACACCGCCCTGGACTCCCTCGGCCTGCCGACCCCGGCGTGGCTGGAGGACACCTTCTGGCAGCGCGTCGCCGCCATCACGGTCAACACCTGGTGCGGTGTGCCCTTCATGATGATCTCCCTGCTCGGCGGCCTGCAGTCCATCGACGCCAGCCTGTACGAGGCGGCCGAGATGGACGGCGCCAACGCCTGGCAGCGCTTCCGCCACGTCACCCTGCCCGGCCTGCGCTCGGTCAGCTCCACCGTGGTCCTGCTCGGCGTCATCTGGACCTTCAACCAGTTCGCCGTGATCTTCCTGCTGTTCGGCAACACCGCCCCGGAGGCGCAGATCCTCGTGACCTGGGCCTACCAGCTCGGCTTCGGACAGCAGCCGCGCGAGTTCGCCGAGTCCGCGGCCTACGGCATGCTGCTGCTGGCCATCCTCGTCGTCTTCACCTCCTTCTACCGCCGCTGGCTGAACCGCAATGAGCAGCAGCTCGCGATCTGAGGCAGGAGTCCCCATGAGCACCTCTACCGTCACCCCCACTGCTCCGGCGGACCGGCCTGCCGACGACAAGACCCCGGCCCGCAGGTCGCGTCGGCGCGGCGAGAGCAGCCCGCTGGCCCGCCTCACCACGCACGGCGTGCTGACCGTGGCCAGTCTGATCGCGCTGTTCCCGGTCGCCTGGCTGGTCTTCCTGTCCCTCGGCCCCGACAAGGACGACTACCTGCGTCCCGGCGGCATCTGGGGCAAGATGACGCTGGACAACTACTCGTTCGTCCTGCAGAACACGAACTTCTTCGACTGGCTGAAGAGCTCGCTGATCGTCTCGCTCGGCACCACGGTCATCGGCGTCCTGGTCGCCGCCACCACCGGCTACGCGGTCTCCCGCATGCGCTTCCCGGGCTACCGGAAGTTCATGTGGGTGCTCCTGCTCACCCAGATGTTCCCGGTGGCCGTCCTGATGGTCCCGATGTACCAGATCCTCTCGGACCTGCAGCTCATCGACAGTTACCTTGGACTCATCCTCGTCTACTGCTCGACGGCGGTGCCGTACTGCGCCTGGTTGATGAAGGGCTACTTCGACACCATCCCGTTCGAGATCGACGAGGCGGGACGCGTCGACGGGCTGACCCCCTTCGGCACGTTCGCGCGGCTGATCCTGCCGCTCGCCAAGCCCGGGCTGGCGGTCGCCGCGTTCTACAGCTTCATCACCGCGTTCGGCGAGGTCGCCTTCGCGACGACGTTCATGCTCGACGACGAGAAGTACACGCTCGCCGTCGGTCTGCAGAGCTTCGTCAGCGAGCACGACGCACAGCGCAACCTCATGGCCGCCACCGCGGTCCTGATCGCGATACCGGTCTCCGCGTTCTTCTACCTCGTGCAGAAGAACCTGGTCACCGGTCTCACCGCCGGCGGCACGAAGGGCTGACCCCTTCGCGCGAGCGACTCCCGCGCGCCTGATCCGCGCGGGTGGGCGGCCGCGGTGTCCATCCGACCCCGCCGTCACCGCGGCCGCCTCCTTCCTCGCCGCCCACCCCCACTCGTCTCCCCGACCGCACTCGTATCAAGGACGACATGAGCCAGCAGCACTCCGCCGCCCCGGCCCCGACCCCCACCACCGACGCGGCCGTCGCCACCGTCACCCGGCGTCGCGACTGGTGGCGGGACGCGGTGATCTACCAGGTGTACCCGCGCAGCTTCGCCGACAGCAACGGCGACGGCATGGGCGACCTGGAAGGCATCCGCTCCCGCCTGCCGTACCTGCGCGACCTCGGCGTGGACGCCGTGTGGCTCAGCCCCTTCTACGCCTCCCCGCAGGCCGACGCCGGCTACGACGTCGCCGACTACCGCGCCGTCGACCCCATGTTCGGCACCCTGCTCGACGCGGACGCGCTGATCCGGGACGCCCACGGACTGGGCCTCAGGATCATCGTCGACCTGGTCCCGAACCACTCCTCGGACCAGCACGAATGGTTCAAGCGCGCCCTCGCCGAGGGCCCCGGATCGCCCTCGCGCGACCGCTACCACTTCCGCCCCGGCAAGGGCGCGAACGGCGAGCTGCCGCCCAACGACTGGGAGTCGATCTTCGGCGGCCCCGCCTGGACCCGCGTCACCGAGCCCGACGGCACGCCCGGCGAGTGGTACCTGCACCTGTTCGCCCCCGAGCAGCCCGACTTCAACTGGGAGCACCCGGCGGTCGGCGACGAGTTCCGCTCCATCCTCCGGTTCTGGCTGGACATGGGCGTGGACGGCTTCCGCATCGACGTCGCCCACGGCATGGTGAAGGCCGAGGGGCTGCCCGACCTTGGAAACCACGAGCAGCTCAAGCTTCTGGGCAACGATGTCATGCCGTTCTTCGACCAGGACGGCGTCCACGACATCTACCGGCAGTGGCGGCTCATCCTCGACGAGTACAGCGGAGAGCGCATCTTCGTCGCCGAGGCGTGGACCCCGACCGTCGAGCGCACCGCCAACTACGTCCGCCCCGACGAGCTGCACCAGGCGTTCAACTTCCAGTACCTGGGCACCCACTGGGACGCCGAGGAGCTGCGCACGGTCATCGACCGCACCCTGGACGCCATGCGCCCGGTCGGCGCCCCCGCCACCTGGGTGCTGTCCAACCACGACGTCACCCGGCACGCCACCCGCTTCGCCAACCCGGCCGGCCTGGGCACCCAGATCCGCCTGGCCGGCGACCGCGAGCTGGGCCTGCGCCGCGCCCGCGCCGCCACCCTGCTGATGCTGGCACTGCCCGGTTCGGCCTACGTCTACCAGGGCGAGGAGCTCGGCCTGCCGGACGTCGTGGACCTGCCCGACGAGGTGCGCCAGGACCCGGCGTACTTCCGGGGCGCGGGCCAGGACGGCTTCCGTGACGGCTGCCGCGTCCCGATCCCGTGGACCCGCGAGGGCTCCTCGTACGGCTTCGGTGACGGCGGGAGCTGGCTGCCGCAGCCGGCGGAGTGGGGCGGGCTGAGCGTCGAGGCGCAGACCGGCGACCCCGGCTCGACCCTGGAGCTGTACCGCTCCGCGCTCGCCGTCCGCCGGGACCAGGCCGACCTGGGCGCCGGTGACGCGGTGGAGTGGCTGCGCGCCCCCGAGGGCGTCCTCGCCTTCCGGCGCGGCGACTTCGTGTGCGTCGCCAACACCACGGGGGAGTCGGTGACCACCCCGTCGTACGGTCGTGTCCTGCTCGCCAGCGGTGAGGTGGAGGAGACGGCCGGCGAGGCGAAGGTGCCCGCCGACACCACCGTGTGGTGGACCACGGGCTGAGGTCCGGCTCGCAACTTTTTTCGTTCGAATCGGTACGGCCCGCTGCCCTTTCGGGTGGCGGGCCTCTACCATCTGCGTTGCCGCAAGGTCGCTGAAGATTTCTGCAAGAAGCTTCAAGCGACCCGGGCGGTATCCCCACACCCTTCGATGAAGAAGGTAACCCCACATGGCACGCAGAACCCTCGCCGGGATCGCCGCTCTCGCGGCCGTCTCGGTTGTCATGGCTCCGACCAGTGCGGAGGCGTCCCCGCCCGGCGGCAAGGACGTCACCGCCGTCCTGTTCGAGTGGAACTTCGCCTCGGTCGCCCGTGAGTGCACCACCACCCTCGGCCCCGCCGGATACGGATACGTCCAGGTCTCCCCGCCCGCCGAGCACATACAGGGCTCGCAGTGGTGGACGTCGTACCAGCCGGTCAGCTACAGGATCGCCGGGCGGCTCGGTGACCGCGCCGCGTTCCAGAACATGGTGAACACCTGCCACGCGGCCGGTGTGAAGGTCGTCGCCGACGCCGTCATCAACCACATGTCCGCGGGCAGCGGCACCGGCACCGGTGGCTCGTCGTACACGAAGTACACCTACCCCGGCCTGTACTCCTCGTACGACTTCGACAACTGCACCTCGCAGATCACCAACTACCAGGACCGCGGCAACGTCCAGAACTGCGAACTCGTCGGCCTCGCCGACCTCGACACCGGTGAGGACTACGTCCGCGGCGCCATCGCCAAGTACCTCAACGACCTGCTCTCCCTCGGCGTGGACGGCTTCCGTATCGACGCCGCCAAGCACATGCCGGCCGCCGACCTGGCGAACATCAAGTCCCGCCTGAGCAACCCGGGCGTGTACTGGAAGCAGGAGGTCATTCACGGCGCGGGCGAGGCCGTCCAGCCCACCGAGTACACGGGCAACGGCGACGTCCAGGAGTTCCGCTACGCGTACGACCTCAAGCGGGTCTTCAACAACGAGAACCTCGCCTACCTGAAGAACTACGGCGAGGGCTGGGGCTACCTGAACAGCGGTGTCTCGGGCGTCTTCGTCGACAACCACGACACCGAGCGCAACGGCTCGACCCTGAGCTACAAGGACGGCGCGAACTACACCCTGGCCAACGTCTTCATGCTGGCCTGGCCCTACGGCGCCCCCGACATCAACTCCGGCTACGAGTTCACCGACCACGACGCCGGACCGCCCAACGGCGGCCGGGTCGACGCCTGCTGGCAGAGCGGCTGGAAGTGCCAGCACAACTGGCCCGAGATCAAGTCCATGGTCGCCTTCCGCAACGCCACCCGCGGCCAGGCGGTGACCAACTGGTGGGACAACGGCGGTGACGCGATCGCCTTCGGCCGGGGCGGCAAGGGCTTCGTGGCCATCAACCACGAGTCCGGCTCCCTGACCCGCACCTACCAGACCTCCCTGGCCGCGGGCACGTACTGCAACGTCCAGAACAACACCACGGTCACCGTGAACGGCTCCGGACAGCTCACCGCCACCCTGGGCTCCCACACGGCCCTCGCGGTGTACGCCGGCAAGTCGTCCTGCTGAACGCGCGCGGGCCGCGCCGCCGTTCACGGGGCGGCGGCACGGCCCGCGTCCGCATGCAAGTCCTTACCGTTACTTTCACAACCCTTGCTGTAAAGCTTTCAACGGCGATACGGTCACGCCGACGCTCCGGTGACGTGGCCGAAACAGGCCGTGCCGCGGCGTACGGGGTCGGACCCGAATCGAGCCGTAAGCGCAAGGAGTTCTCGCCTTGATACCCAGATGGCCCGCGCCCCCGGGGCGCCGCACCGCGCGCGGCAGACGTGTCGCCGCCGTCACCGTGGCCGCGCTC
>NZ_NCTE01000529.1 GCF_002114215.1 Streptomyces sp. 13-12-16
GTACGGCTGCCGCTGCACGAGTGCCTGCCGCTGACCGAGTGGACGGACCGTCCCCGCAGCGGGCAGCAGGCGGGCCCCGGCGGCTACCGGCCGGCCGGCTGGCGCCCGTCCCGCAAGCGGCCCGCGTGCCCGTACCCCAACCCGGGGCGGTACGAGCCGGGCGGGCGGCTCAAGCAGGGGATGCGGGTGGCGTTCTCCGGGGACACCTCGGTCGAGCGGGAGCTGCTGGAGGACCGCGCGACGGAGGCGGGCCTGCATGTCGCCGGCAGCCTGTCCCGGCTCACCAGCCTCCTCGTCACCAACGACCCGGACTCGGGCACGTCCAAGGTGGTCAAGGCCCGGCAGTACGGCACCCCGGTCGTCGACGAGGCCGCGTTCGGCCAGCTCCTCGGGGACGTCGAAGCCGCGCCGGAAGGCTGACCGGGGCGCCGGGCACGACCGTACGGACGGGTGATTGGCGGGCGACTCGCCCGCCGCCCGCTCGCCCGCACCGGGCCGACGGCCCACCCTGTGGCCCATGGCGACATGCGAAGTCTGCGGCAACAGTTACGGAATGACCTTCGAGGTGCACGCGCAGGGCGCGGTGCACGTCTTCGACTGCTTCTCCTGTGCGATCCACCGCATGGCCCCGATCTGCGAGCACTGCAGGGTGCAGATCATCGGCCAGGGCGTCGAGGCCGACGGTCACTGGTTCTGCGGCGCCCACTGCGCCCGCGCGGAGGGAAAGGCGGGGATCGTCGACAAGGTGTGAGGACGCACCCGCCTCCATGCACCCCGCGACCGAGATGTACGGTCGTGGGGTGTATCGCTTTCTGTTGTCCCGCCAATGGGTGGTCATCACACTGGTCGCCCTGCTCCTCATCCCCACGATGATCTGGCTGGGCTTCTGGCAGATGGACCGCTACGGGGAGCGCGACGCCCGCAACCGGCTGGTCGCCGACGCGCTGGCCGCCGATCCGGTGCCGGTGGAGCGGCTGGCCGCGCCGGGGGACGCCGTGACGCGCGCCGAGCGGTACCGCACCGTGACCGCCGAGGGGCGCTTCGACACCGATGACGAGGTCGTCGTCCGCCGGCGTACCAACGCCGACGACCGGGTCGGCTTCCACGTCCTGACCCCCTTCGTCCTCGACGACGGCAAGGTCCTGCTGGTCAACCGGGGCTGGATCCCCGCGGAGGCGGGCCGGACCGAGTTCCCCGAGGTTCCCGCGCCGCCGCGCGGCGAGGTCACGATCAAGGGCCGGCTGATGCCGGACGAGACGACCGAGGCGAGCGGCATCAAGAACCTCGAGGGTCTGCCGGACCGGCAGATCATGCTGATCAACAGCGAGCAGGAGGCGGAGCGCCTGGGTGCCCGGGTGCTCGGCGGCTACGTGGCGCAGACGGCGCCCGAGCCCAAGGACGGCACCCCGGAGCGGCTCGGGGACCCCGGCAAGGAGAACTCCGCGCTGAACTACGCGTACGCCGTCCAGTGGTGGCTGTTCGCGGCGGCCGTGCCGGTCGGCTGGTTCGTACTGGCCCGCCGCGAGGCCCGGGAGCGGTCCCGTACGGCGGCCGGGGCGGCGGACGCCCAGGAGACGGAACCGGCGGCGGTGTAGCGGGCCCCGCCGGGGACACGCGCCGTAGCCGGGAATGACCGGTCCGTGCCGTGGCCTGCGCTCCTCTCCCGGCTCGGGCCGGTCTGTGCGAGAGTGACGCGGCGCACCGGACGGGCCGTGCGCGCGGCTCTCCCCCGGGGCACAGCACACCAAGGACGGTGATTCATGGCCGATGGCGCCATGACCGCGACGTTCCTCGCCGTGATCGGCGGGGCGTCGCTGCTCGCCGTCACCGCGCGGCGGCTGCGGCCGAGCGAGCGGCTGCCCTCGCTGGAGGGCTGGGCGCTGGCCGACCGGAGCCTCGGCGCCGGCTGGACCTGGCTGCTGCTCGGCGGGACGGTCTACACGGCGTACACCTTCACCGCCGTACCGGGTCTGGCGTACGGCAACGGGGCACCCGCCTTCTTCGCGGTGCCGTACACGGTGATCGTCTGCCCGCTCGCGTTCGTGCTGCTGAGCCGGTTGTGGAACGTGGCCCGGCGGCACGGCTACGTCACCGCCGCCGACTTCGTGCGCGGCCGGTACGGGTCGCCGCCGCTGGCCCTGGTGGTCGCGCTGACCGGGATCCTGGCGACGATGCCGTACCTGGCGCTGCAACTCCTCGGCATCCGCGCGGTGCTCACCGCGGGCGGACTGTATCCGCACGGGGTGACCGGGGACCTGGTGATGGTGGCGGTGTTCGCGGGGCTGGCGGTGGCCACCTACCGGCACGGGCTGCGGGCGCCCGCGGTGATCTCGGCGTTGAAGGCGGTGGCGGTGTTCGTCTCGCTCACCGCCGTCTGCTGGCTGGTGCTGCGGCGCTTCGGCGGGCCCGGCGCGGTCTTCGACGGGGCGGCGCGCGCACTCGGTGGCACGGACACGGCCCACTCCCCGCTGCTGCTGACGCCGGGGCAGCAGCCCGCGTACGCCACGCTCGCGCTCGGCTCCGCGCTGGCCCTGCTGATGTACCCGCACGTGCTCACCGCCGGGTTCGCCGCCGACGGGACGCGCACCCTGCGCAAGGTGTCGGCGGGGCTGCCCGCCTGGACGGCGCTGCTGGCGCTCTTCGGGTTCCTCGGCATCGCGGCCCTGGCGGCCGGGGTGCGGGCCCCCGAGGGCAGCGCCGAGGCGGCGGTGCCGATGCTGGTCGACCGGCTGATGCCGGGGCCGCTGGCCGGACTGGTGTTCGGTTCGATCGTGGTGGGCGCGCTGGTGCCGGCGGCGGTGATGTCGATCGCGGCGGCGACCGGCTTCGTACGGAACGTGTACGTCGAGTACGTCCATCCGACGGCCACGCCGAAGCGGCAGGTGCGGGTCGCCAAGGCGGTGTCGCTGACCGCGAAGCTCGGGGCGGTGGCGTTCGTGTTCGGGCTGCGCGACCAGGACGCCATCAACCTCCAGCTGCTCGGCGGGGTGTGGATCCTGCAGATCTTCCCGGCGGTGGCGGTCGGCCTGTACACGCGGTGGCTGCATCCGCGGGCGCTGCTCGCCGGGTGGGCCGTGGGCATGGTGGCCGGGACGTATCTGGTGGTGCGCGAGGGGTTCTCCTCGATCGTGCCGCTCGGCACCGGTACCGGACCGCTGGAGATCTACGCCGGGGTCGCCGCCCTGCTGCTCAACCTGATCGTCGCGGTGGCCGGCACCGCCGCCCTCGCCCGCCTCGGCGTCCCGCGCGGCGCCGACGCCACCGACCTGCCGTCCCGCCTGATGGCCGGGCGACGTCCACAGACGGGAGCGGACAACCCGTGAGACGCAGACAGCACCCCCGGACCACCCTGTCACCGGCCCCCGCGCCGGTCCCGGCCCCCGCGGCGGTGCCGGGACCGCTCGGGCCCGCCGTCACCGACCCGGACGACGTGGAGCGCGAGGCCGGTGTCGCCCGCCTCTTCGAGCTGCACTACTCCTCGATGCTGCGGCTCGCCGTGCTGCTCGGCGCGGACGACCCGGAGAACGTGGTGGCCGAGGCCTACTACCAGATCTACCGCAAGTGGCGGCGGCTGAAGGACGTGGCCGCGGCGGAGGCGTCCCTGCGCTCCACCGTCTGCGACCTGACCCGGACACGCACGGGCCACCTCCAGGTCGCCCGCCGGCCCGAGGAGCGTGCGGCGGCCCCGCCGGACGAGACCGTGGCCTCCGCCGAGAACACCGCGCTGCTCCGCGACGACCAGCGGGTGCTGATCGACGCGCTCCAGCACCTTCCGGCCCGGCAGCGCGAGGCGCTGGTGCTGCGCCACTGGCTCGGGCTGAAGGAGAGCGAGATAGCCGACGCGATGGGCATCTCCCGTGGTTCCGTCAAGACGCACACCTCGCGCGGCATCTCCGCGCTGACCCAGGCGATGGAGGCCCGGCGATGACGCATCGAGATGCGACCCCGTCGCGTGGCACCGGCCACCCCCGCCCGCCGGGCGCGGAACGCACCGAACGGGAACTGCGCGACGCCCTCCAGGCCCTGGCCGGCGGGGTGCTGCCCGACCCCGACGCCTACCGCACCGCGCGCGGCGAGTGGCTGCGCCGCGAACGCCGGCGGCGGCTCGTCCTCGCCGTGCTCGTCGCCGTCGTCTTCGCGCTGGCCACACTGATCGGCCTGTGGGTGCTCAACCAGGCCCCCTCGGACCCCGGTGTCATCTTCTCCGGCCACGGCGCGGCGGCGGCCGACGGTCCGTCACTCCCCCGGATCCGCCCCTGATTGCCGTCCCCGACTGCCGGGAACCCGCACCCCGTGCACCGTATCGAGGACTACGCGCTCATCGGCGACGAACAGACCGCTGCCCTGGTGGGCGCGGACGGCTCGGTCGACTGGCTCTGCCTGCCCCGCTTCGACTCGGCGGCCTGCTTCGCGCGGCTGCTCGGGGACGAGGACAACGGGCACTGGCGCATCGCCCCCGCCGGCGCGGACCGGTGCGCCCGCCGCTCCTACCGCGAGGACACCCTCGTCCTGGACACCGAGTGGGAGACACCCGAGGGGTCGGTGCTGGTCACCGACCTGATGCCGCAGCGCCACCGCGCACCGGACCTGGTGCGGATCGTGCAGGGCGTACGAGGTGAGGTGACCGTGCGCAGCACGCTGCGGCTGCGCTTCGACTACGGCTCGGTCGTGCCGTGGGTGCGCCGGGCGGACGGCCACCGGGTGGCGGTGGCCGGGCCGGACTCGGCGTGGCTGCGCAGCGTCCCGGAGGTGGACACCTGGGGCGAGGACCGGTGCACCGTCTCGGAGTTCACGGTGCGGGAGGGCGAGCGGGTCGCGTTCGTGCTCACCTGGCACCCCTCCCACGAGCCGCGGCCCCCGCTGGTCGACCCGTACTCCTCGCTGCGGCACAGCGTGAAGGACTGGCGCGCCTGGGCGGCACAGTGCCGTTACGACGGCCCGCACCGGGACGCGGTCGTCCGGTCGCTGATCACCCTCAAGGCGCTCACCTACCGCCCCACCGGCGGCATCGTCGCCGCGCCCACCACCTCGCTGCCGGAGGAGCCGGGCGGGGTGCGCAACTGGGACTACCGCTTCTGCTGGCTGCGCGATTCCACGCTGACCCTGAAGGCGCTGCTGGCCGCCGGGTACCAGGAGGAGGCGGAGGCCTGGCGCAACTGGCTGCTCCGCGCGGTCGCGGGCGATCCGGCGGACCTTCAGATCATGTACGGGCTCGCGGGCGAGCGGCGGCTGCCGGAGTTCGAACTGCCGTGGCTGTCCGGCTTCGGCGGCGCCGCACCGGTACGGGTCGGCAACGACGCGGTGAACCAGCTCCAGCTCGACGTGTACGGAGAGGTCGTGGACTCCCTGGCGCTGGCCCGGCGTTCGGGGCTGTCCGCGCATCCGGACGTGTGGGCGTTGCAGTCGGTGCTGTTGAAGTTCCTGCGCACGGCGTGGCGGCAGCCGGACGAGGGGCTGTGGGAGGTGCGGAGCGGCCGGCGCCACTTCGTGCACTCCAAGGTGATGGTGTGGGTGGCCGCCGACCGCGCGGTGCGCGCCATGGAGGAGTTCCCGGATCTCGAGGGCGACCCGGACGGCTGGCGGGAGCTGCGCGACGAGGTGCACCGGGAGGTGTGCGAGAAGGGCTACGACCCCGCGCGGAACACGTTCACGCAGTCGTACGGTTCGCGCGAACTCGACGCCGCGCTGCTGCTGATCCCCCGGGTGGGTTTCCTGCCACCCGACGACCCCAGGGTGCTCGGCACCATCGAGGCGGTCCGCGCGGAGCTGGGGCAGGACGGGTTCGTGCGCCGCTACACGCCGGACGCGACGGCCGTCGACGGACTGCCCGGCGGGGAGGGCACCTTCCTGGTCTGTTCGTTCTGGCTCGCGGACGCCCTGCACATGACCGGCCGGACGAAGGAGGCCCGCGCGCTGTTCGAGCGGCTGATGGGGCTCGCCAACGACGTGGGTCTGCTGGCGGAGGAGTACGACCCGGTGAGCGGGCGGCTGCTGGGCAACTTCCCGCAGGCGTTCAGCCACATCGGCCTGGTGAACACCGCTCTCGCCCTGTTCGGGGACGAGGGGGCAGGATAGGGCCATGGATCTTGGACTGAAGGACCGGGTGTACGTCGTCACCGGGGCGACCCGCGGGCTGGGCAACGCCTCCGCGCGGGAGCTCGTCGCCGACGGCGCGAAGGTGGTCGTCACGGGGCGGGAGGAGAAGTCCGTCGCCGAGGCGGCGTCCGCGCTGGGGCCGGACGCGGTCGGGGTGGCCGTCGACAACGCCGACCCCGAGGCGCCCGAGCGGCTGATCGCCACCGCGCGGGAGCGGTTCGGGCGCTTCGACGGCGTCCTCGTCAGCGTGGGCGGGCCGCCGCCGGGGTTCGTCGCCGACACCACCGACGAGCAGTGGCGGGCGGCGTTCGAGTCGGTGTTCCTGGGCGCGGTGCGGATGGCGCGGGCGGCCGCGGCGGAGCTGGGTGAGGGGGGTGTCATCGGGTTCGTGCTGTCGGGGTCGGTGCACGAACCGATTCCCGGGCTGACCATTTCCAACGGGCTGCGGCCGGGGCTGGCCGGGTTCGCGAAGTCGCTGGCGGACGAGTTGGGGCCGCGGGGCATTCGGGTGGTGGGGCTGCTGCCGGGGCGTATCGACACGGACCGGGTGCGGGAGCTGGACTCGTTGTCGGCGGACCCGGAGGCTACGCGGCGGGCTGCGGAGTCCCGGATTCCGTTGCGGCGGTACGGGACGCCGGGGGAATTCGGCCGTACGGCCGCGTTCTTGTTGTCGCCGGCGGCTTCCTATCTGTCGGGGGTGATGGTGCCGGTGGACGGGGGTTTCCGGCACGGGTTCTGACGCGCCTGTTGGTGGGTGCGCTGTGGTGGTGCGGGGCGGGGGTGGGGTTGTGCTGCCCGGCACTTGCGGGGTGCCTCCCCCACTCTCGGCTTCTCCCCCACTCTCGGCTCCGCTCGAGCGGGGGGACCCCCATGAGCGGGAGGTACCCCCACCGCCCACCCTCCCCCACTCTCGGCTCCGCTCGAGCGGGGGGACCCCCATCGCCCTGGGGGCGCCTCCCAGGCCCTTCAGGCGCTGGGGGAGGCACGACTGCCCGCGGATTTCGGCGGCAGGCGGCTGCTCGCGGATCGCGGGGCAGGCGGCTGCTCGCAGGGTGTCGTCAGGTGACTCGTTCCGGGTGGTGTTTCACGGCTTGCAGGCGGGCCTCCGTGGGGAGGGTGGGGTGACCCGTGGAGGCCCGGGCGTGGGTGAGGGGGCCCTTCGCCAGGGCTCGCAGGGCGGTCGCCGGGTCGATGTGGGGGTGCAGGTGGAGGAGTACGCGGGTTCCGGGGGTGTTTCTGTGGCCGGTGAGGAGGACGTGGGCCCGGTCTACGCCGTCCAGGTGGCTCGCCTCCTCGGCGATGGCCTGTTCCAGGGCCCTTCCGCGCAGTGACGCGCCCTCGTCGTCGCCGGTGTCGAGCAGCACCTCGGCCGGTCGCCGCCGGCGCAGCACCGCGAGCAGCCACCACAGGGAGAGCAGCACCAGGACGGCGAGAACGGCGATGACGACCGGCCACCACCAGCCGTCGTCCCGCCACCGGGTCCGCTCGGCCTCGTCCAGCAGCACGTCGTGCCGCCCGTCGTGCGGCCACCAGGAGGGCGCCGGCGCCCCCAGCCCGATCGCCAGCACGGACCCGCCGAGGACGAGCAGTGCCAACCCCGCGATCCCGAGCAGCACCCGGTTGACGCCCTTGAGCATGCCTACCGCCCCTTCCGGCCGGGCCGCCGTACCCGCAGCGACAGCGAGGGCGGCCGGGCCAGGCCGAGGCCCGCCACGGCGTCGTCGAGCGTCGCGGTCAAGTCGGTCCGTACGTCTTCCAGTTCACGGAAGTGCGACACCGCGCGGACGTCCGCGCGGGTGCGTTTCACCCTGACCCGCACCGACCGTACGCCGGCCACCTCCAGGGCCCGGTCCCGCAGCACCGTCGCGGCGGCGTCCCGGTGCAGTGCCGCGCGGACGTCGGGATCCACGGGGCGCATCGGCAGCAGGGCGCGCAGGCCGGGTGTCAGGGCGAGCAGCAGCAGCCAGAGTCCGAGGGCGGTGGCGGCCCCGGCGCCGGTCAGCACCCAGATGTCGTCCAGGTGCCGTTCGGCGAGCTGCCGGGCCAGTTCCCGGCGCCAGCCCAGCGCGGCGCGGTGGGCCCGCACCGCGACGACGTCGTACAGGAACGCGCCCGTGACCACCAGGGCCAGCAGCGCGACCAGGCCCGCGGGGACCCGGCGGGCCGACCAGAAGCGCCGGTGCCCGCCGGAGCCGCCGGGCACCTGCGCGGGCGGCGGGTCCTTCTCCAGGACCGTGCCCTCGGGTCCGCTCATCACGTCCTCCCCCGGGTCGCTTCCGGAGCGGCCGTCAGGTGCAGCCGTTCGACCAGGACGACGACCTCCGGTACGTGCATCCCCGCCAGGGCGCGCACCCGGTCGACCACCTGGCGCCGTACCCGCGCGCACCGGCCGCCGATGTCGCCGGGG
>NZ_NCTE01000530.1 GCF_002114215.1 Streptomyces sp. 13-12-16
CCGGCGGGTCCGGCCGACGGCCGCTCGAGCCGGGCCGTGCCGAGCCGCTCGCCCGTCTGCTCCCCGGCGCTCATACCGGCAGCCAGCGGCGGACGCAGGCGATCAGGTCCTGGGTGTCGACCGGTTTGGTGACGTAGTCGCTGGCCCCCGAGGCGAGGCTCTTCTCCCGGTCCCCGGGCATCGCCTTCGCGGTGACGGCGATGATGGGCAGCTCGGCGTACTGCGGCATGGTGCGGATCTCCGCCGTGGCGGCGTAGCCGTCCAGCTCCGGCATCATCACGTCCATCAGCACGAGTGCCACGTCGGGGTTGTCCACCAGTCTCTCGATGCCCTTGCGGCCGTTCTCCGCGTGCAGCACCCGGAAGCCGTGCAGCTCCAGGATCCCGCTGAGCGCGAAGAGATTGCGCGCGTCGTCGTCGACGACGAGGATCGTACGGCCGGAGAACGAGCCGTCCACGACGGTCTGCGGCGCCGGCCGCTGCGGCTCGTCGTGCCGCACCAGCGACAGCACGTCACCGGGCTCCTCCGCGGAGAGGTGCAGGGCGATGCGTTCACGCAGCTCGTCGAGGCTGGACAGGAACTCCAGCGCGGTGCCCTCGGCACGGGAGCGCAGCTCCTCCTCGACCGCCGCGTCCACACGGTGGCCGCTGTGCACCAGCACCGGCACGCTCGCCAGGGCGGAGTCGCCCCGCAGTGCCTCCAGGAACCGGGTGACCTCCTCCTGGGCCGTGCCGAGCTCCAGCACCACGCAGTGGCACGGATCGGCGGCCAGCGCGCCGGCCGCCTCCTGGGCGCCGACGGCGGTGAGGATGTCGACCGACGGACGGGAGGCGCCGTCGCCGTGCGCGACGTCCTGGACCACGCTCTCCGCGACCAGGGTCAGCAGCCCCCGGGGCCGCTCCTCCACGACGAGCAGCCGCCGTGGACGCCGGCCGGACGACGCCCCCGTCTCGATCGCCGCCGGCTGCCGGGCCGGCACCTCCGGCAGGGCCTCGCCCCGCTCCCCGTCCGGGATCACGCCGGGCCGCAGCAGCTCCTCGAAGTCCGGCCGGGCCACGGGCAGGAACAGGGTGAACGTGCTGCCCTGGCCCGCGACGCTGTCCACCGTCACCGCGCCGCCCAGCAGATGCGCGATCTCCCGGGTGATGGACAGACCGAGCCCGGTGCCGCCGTACTTGCGGCTCGTCGTGCCGTCAGCCTGCTGGAAGGCGCCGAAGATCGCCTCCAGGTGCTGCTCGGGAATGCCCACACCGGTGTCCTGCACCCGGAAGGCCACCACGGGCCCGCCCCGCAGCACGCCGCTGGGGACCTCGTCGTCCGGCGCGGGCTCGATGCGCAGCTCCACGCCGCCCCGCTCGGTGAACTTGACCGCGTTGGACAGCAGGTTGCGCAGCACCTGCCGCAGCCGCGAGTCGTCGGTGAGCAGGTCGGCCGGCGCGCCCGGCGCCGTCGTCACGGTGAAGTCCAGGCTCTTCTGCATCGTCATCGGCCGGAAGGTGGCCTCGACGTACTCGATGAGCCGGCGCAGCTCCACCCGCTCGGGGCTGACGTCCATCTTCCCGGCCTCGACCTTGGACAGGTCGAGGATGTCGTTGATGAGCTGCAGCAGGTCCGAGCCGGCCGAGTGGATGATCTGCGCGTACTCGACCTGCTTCGGGCTGAGGTTGCGCGAGGGGTTCTGCGCGAGCAGCTGGGCCAGGATCAGCAGGCTGTTGAGCGGGGTGCGCAGCTCGTGGCTCATGTTCGCCAGGAACTCCGACTTGTACTTCGAGGCCAGCGACAGCTGCTGGGCCCGCGCCTCCAGCTCCTGCCGGGCCTGCTCGATCTGGAGGTTCTTCGCCTCGATGTCCCGGTTCTGCGAGGCCAGCAGCGCCGCCTTCTCCTCCAGTTCGGCGTTGGAGTGCTGGAGTTCCTCCTGCTGATTCTGCAACTCCGCCGAGCGCTCCTGCAGTTCGGCGGTGAGCCGCTGCGACTCGACGAGCAGCTCGTCGGTGCGGGCGTTGGCCACGATGGTGTTGACGTTGACGCCGATGGTCTCCATCAGCTGGGCCAGGAAGTCCTGGTGGATCTGGGTGAACGGGGTCACCGACGCCAGCTCGATCACGCCGAGGACCTGGCCCTCGACCACGATGGGCAGCAGCACCAGCGCGGTCGGCACCACCTGCCCCAGCCCGGAGGAGATGGTGACGTAGTCCGGCGGCAGCTCGTCCACCGTGATGGCGCGGCGGCTGCGCGCGGCCTGGCCGACCAGGGTGCGGCCGAAGGCGATGCGGGTGGGCCGGCCGTCGTCGTCGGGGTAGCCGTAGGAGCCGACGAGCCGCAGTTCGGGGCCGCCGTCGGCGTCCTCCGCGAGATAGAAGGCGCCGTACTGGGCCGACACCAGCGGCACCAGCTCGTCCATGATCAGCTCGGCGACCACGGACAGGTCGCGGTGGCCCTGCATCAGACCGGAGACCCGGGCGAGGTTGGTCTTGAGCCAGTCCTGTTCCTGGTTGGCCCGGGTGGTCTCGCGCAAGGACTCCACCATCGAGTTGATGTTGTCCTTGAGTTCGGCGACCTCGCCGGAGGCCTCCACGTTGACGGAGCGGGTCAGGTCGCCCTCGGCGACGGCGCTCGTGACCTCGGCGATCGCCCGGACCTGCCGGGTGAGGTTGCCCGCCAACTCGTTGACGTTCTCCGTGAGCCGCTTCCAGGTCCCGGAGACGCCCTCGACCTCCGCCTGGCCGCCGAGGCGGCCCTCGGTGCCGACCTCGCGGGCGACGCGGGTGACCTCCTGGGCGAAGGCGGAGAGCTGGTCGACCATCGTGTTGATGGTCGTCTTCAGCTCCAGGATCTCGCCGCGCGCGTCGACGTCGATCTTCTTCGACAGGTCGCCCCGGGCCACGGCGGTCGTCACCAGCGCGATGTTGCGCACCTGGCCGGTGAGGTTGTTGGCCATGGAGTTGACGTTGTCGGTGAGGTCCTTCCAGGTGCCCGCGACATGCGGCACGTGCGCCTGGCCGCCGAGGCGGCCCTCGGTGCCGACCTCGCGGGCGACGCGGGTGACCTCGTCGGCGAAGGCCGACAGCGTGTCGACCATCGTGTTGATGACCTCGGCCAGCGCCGCGACCTCCCCGGCCGCCTCGACCCTGATCCGCTGCGACAGGTCGCCCCGGCCCACCGCGGAGGCCACCTGGGCGATGGAGCGGACCTGACCGGTCAGGTTGGACGCCATCACGTTGACGTTGTCGGTGAGGTCCTTCCAGGTGCCCGACACACCGCGCACCTGTGCCTGTCCGCCGAGGCGGCCCTCGGTGCCGACCTCGCGGGCGACGCGGGTGACCTCGTCGGCGAAGGCGGAGAGCTGGTCGACCATCGTGTTGATGGTGTTCTTGAGTTCGAGGATCTCGCCGCGGGCGTCCACGGTGATCTTCTGCGACAGGTCGCCCTTGGCGACCGCCGTCGCCACCAGCGCGATGTTGCGCACCTGGCCGGTGAGGTTGCCGGCCATGAAGTTCACCGAGTGGGTGAGATCGCGCCAGGTGCCCTTCACGCCCTGTACGTCGGCCTGTCCGCCGAGGCGGCCCTCGGTGCCGACCTCGCGGGCGACGCGGGTGACCTCGTCGGCGAAGGCGGAGAGCTGGTCGACCATCGTGTTGATGGTGTTCTTGAGTTCGAGGATCTCGCCGCGGGCGTCCACGGTGATCTTCTGCGACAGGTCGCCCTTGGCGACCGCCGTCGTCACCTGGGCGATGGAGCGGACCTGCGCGGTGAGGTTGCCCGCCATCGCGTTCACCGAGTCCGTCAGGTCGGCCCAGGTGCCCGAGACCCCCGGCACCTGCGCCTGGCCCCCCAGCGCCCCCTCGGTGCCGACTTCGCGGGCCACCCGGGTCACCTCGGAGGTGAACACCGACAGCTGGTCCACCATCCCGTTGAAGACCTTGGCGATGTCCCCCATGAGGCCGTCCGCGTCGTCCGGCAGCCGGGTGCCGAAGTCCCCGTCCCGTACGGCCGTCAGCCCCGCCAGGAGCCGCCTCAGCTCCTGGTCCCCCGGCGTCGCCTCGGTCCCCTCGGTGCTCTTGCTGGTCATGCGCACCCTCGTTCCGACCAGAGTCAGTGCGCGTTTCCGCAGTTCACGGATGTGCGCGATGAGAAAATACGCCGAAGGCTAACCCAACTCGCGGGTGCGGAACAAAGCGTGGCACCACCGTGGGAATCGATCCGCGAAAATCCCGGACCGCACGCATGTTCCGGCTCATGAGGGGTACTCGTCCAAATTTTCCGGAGCGCGCGAAGACCCGTGGTGCCGGCGCGCGGTTTCGGTCCGTGCCTTTCGAATGCGCGCGCGCCTGACGGGTATTTGCTGCTGTGGAGCTGGGCGACGCCCAGGGGATCCACCGTCATCGGGGAGGCAAGGAGCAGTGCCCATCGACAGCATCTGGTCGTACGCGCCGGACCTGGACCAGGTCCAGGGGCAGGACCTCACGGACTACACCGTCGTCGCGAGCGACGGCACCATCGGCCACGTGGACCGGCAGGCCGACCACCACGGCATGCGGCACCTCGTCGTCGACACCGGGGTCTGGGTGTTCGGCCGCAGCCTCCTGGTGCCGGTCGGCGTCGTCGCGGCCGTCCACGCCGGGGAACGCCAGGTGACGCTGGCCTGCACCAGGGCCGAGGTGAAGGCGGCGCCCCGGTTCCGCACCGACAGCGAGACCATGGACCCCGCCTACCTCACCGCGGTCGGTGACTACTATCACCGGCTGCCGACGCGCGAGAGCCCCACCGGGTGAGCACCGCGCGGCAGACGCGTCCGGCCGACGGCACGGGGGTGCGCAGCGCCGCCGGCGCCCGGGCGCACGCAGAGGCGACGGTGCGGGCGCGCTGGGACTCCGAGGGCCGCACCCCGCACCAGCAGGACATGATCGACCTCTCGCTCGTCGTGTCGGAACTGGTCACCAACGCCATCCTGCACGGCGGGGGACTGGCCGGCTTCGAGGTGCGGACGACGGGGGAGGGCGTACGGATCTCCGTCCACGACCACAGCGACGTCATCCCCGAGGCCGCCGGCGGGACCGGCGAGCTGCCGGCCGTGCACCGCGGCAGCGGCTACGGCTGGCCCCTGGTGATCCGGCTGGCACGGGACATCGACGTCCGCAGGCGCCCCGGCGGCGGCAAGACCGTCAGCGTGCTGGTCCCCCTGCGCGACGCGCCGGCCTAGGTTCACCAGGGCAGGAAGACGTGGATGTCCTTGCCCTGGTCGTTGCCGACGACGCTGACCTGGTCGCACAGCGTGTGGATCAGGTGCCAGCCGATGCCGCCGCCGCCGCGGTTGGGGTGGAAGGGCCGCGGGGCCGGCTCGGTGGTGCTGGTGTCGTGCATCACCACGTGCACCCCGTCGAACGTCCTGCGCAGACGCAGCTGGAACGGGCCCGGCGCGTACTGCACCGCGTTGGCGGCCAGCTCCGTGACCACCAGGAGTATGTCGTCCCAGTGCTCCGGAGCCGACGGCGCCGACACCCGGGCCAGGTCGAAGAGGAACTCCTCCGCGACCAGGCGTGCGTCCGTCACATCGTGCAGCTCCCCCGGGAAGCTGGCGATGCGGCTCGTGATGTCCTCGGCAGCCAGTGTCCTGTCCCTACGCGGCTCGCGTGCCATCTCGCCTTCCAGGCCCCGTCGTCCGGGGCAGTCGTCCTCGCGTCTGCGCCCCCTCGAACTGTGGGTTCCCGTGCGGGCGGAGCCTACGCGCCCGCATGCCCGTGCCCGCCCGGTGACAAACCCGTCACCGACCGGCAGCGGCTCCGGGAGCCCGCCCGACGACGTCCGTCCCGCCCGCCGCGCGGCACCCGGCACGCACTCCCCCGGAAGGGGGCACCCCCCGGCCACGTTGCCGAACCGCCCACGTGGCCCCTCCCCGTCGAGGGGGCTCCGGTGTCCTGCGGTCGCACGTTCTTTCCGCGCTCGGACCGGGCTCGCGCGCAGGCGCCCCCCCCCCCGGCGGACGACGGGGAGGTCCGGACGGGTCCCGGCCCCGCCCGGGCCGTCAGCGGAAGACGTTGTCCGAGTCGTCCCAGCTCGACGACTCGTCCACGACCGGGGTCCGGCCCGGACGCGTCCGGGAGTGGTACATCGCGTCGATCTCCAGCGCGTAGCGCCGCACGATCTCGTCCCGGCGCAGTTTCATCGACGGCGTCAGCAGCCCGTTGGCCACGTCGAACGGCTCGGGCAGCACCCGGAACACCCGGATCGACTCCGGGCGCGACACGCTGCTGTTGGCCGCGGCGACCGCCCGCGCGACCTCCTCCCGCAACGCGTTCTCCTCCCGCGCCTCCCGGGCCGGCGCGTCGCCCGGCAGGGACAGCGCCGCCCGCCAGTCGTTGAGGAACTCCGGGTCCAGCGTGATCAGGGCGCCCACGCACGGCCGGTTGTCGCCCACGACGACGGCCTGGTGGACCAGCGGGTGCATCCGCAGCCGCTGCTCCAGGGCCGCCGGCGCCACGCTCTTGCCGCTGCTCGTGATGATGATGTCCTTCTTGCGGCCGGTGATCGTGAGGTAGCCCTCGGCGTCCAGCCGGCCCAGATCGCCGGTGGCCAGCCAGCCGCCGCGCAGCACGGCCCGGGTGGCGGCCTCGTCACCCACGTACCCCTGGAACACCGACGGTCCGCGCACCAGGATCTCCCCGTCGTCGGCCACCCGTATCTCGGTGCCCGGCAGCGCCTGCCCCACGGTGCCGGACTTCTCCCGCCCGAACGGCTGCATCGTCACCCCGCCGCTGGTCTCGGTGAGCCCGTAGCCGTCGTGGACGTAGACGCCGATCCCCTCGTAGAAGAGGGAGAGGTCGCGGTTGAGCGTCGACCCCCCGGAGGTGCCCCGGAGCACCCGGCCGCCCAGAGTGGCCCGCAGCCTGCGGTAGACCGTGCGCTCGTACAGGGCGTGCTGCAGCCGCAGGTCGAGGCCGGGCCCGGAGCCGAGGCCCAGCCGCTGCCGCTCCAGCGCGGCGGCGAAGTCCTGTGCCGTGCCGGCCGCCCGCTCGAACAGGGCGCCGCGGCCCGAGAGCTGCGCCGAGCGCAGGAAGTTCTTGTAGATCTTCTCCAGCAGCGACGGGACGGCGTACAGATAGGTGGGCCGGAAGGTGCGCAGGGCCGAGGACAGGGACTCCCCGCCGATGTCGGGTTCGTGCCCCATCAGCAGCCCGCCGCGCACGCACAGCACCTGGATCATCAGACCGTAGACGTGGGAGAAGGGCAGGAAGGCGAGGACGGCGGCCTGCTCGCCGGGGGGCGCCGCGACGTGGCCCCAGCCCGCCAGCAGGGTGTCGCTCATGAAGGCCAGGCCGCGGTGGCTCAGCGCGCAGCCCATGGCGTGGCCGGACGTGCCGGAGGTGTAGGCGACGACGGCCGTGGAGTCCGGCAGGACGATGCGGCGCATCGAGTCGACCGTGGCCGCCGGGATGAACTCGCCGCGCGCCACCAGCTGGTCCAGCGCGCCCGCGTCCAGCTGCCACACGTGCCGCAGCGCCGGCAGCGCGGCGCACACGGACCCGACGGTCATCACGCCCTGCTCGTCCTCCACCAGCACGGCCACACAGCCGGAGTCCCGCAGGATCCACTCCACCTGCTCGCGCGAGGAGGTCGGATAGACGGGGACGACCTCGGCGCCCACCGTCCACAGGGCGTGGCCCAGGAGGGTCCACTCGTAGCGGGTGCGCGCCATGATCGCCACCCGCGTGCCGGGCGAGATCCCGGACGCCACCAGACCCTTGGCCAGGGCGACCACCGCGTCGCGGAATTCGAGGGCGGTGATTTGCTCCCAGGTGGCGGAGGCCGGATGGGAGCGGTGGGCGAGCATCGGCAGGCCGGGGCTCTCGGCCGCCGTCTCGAAGAGGCTGTCGGCGAGGCCGCCGGCCAGGGGCGAGGCGGACGGGGGAGCGAGAGCGAGGTCGCGCATGCACTGCTCCTGACGTGTACGGGCTGTGACTCGACCGATGGGCACCGTCATCGGCGGTGCCTGAATGTAGCCGAGCCGGAGCGCCCGCACGCCGGGATCGCGACAAGTGTGTCCGCACTGATGATCTCGGCGCTTTCGGGGGACCCGGACGGCATGAGCTACGTCAACCCAGATCCCGATCCGGAACGCAGCACCGGCCTCGAACCGGGCGGCGGCGTCCCCCCGGGCGAGACCCCGCCCGCGGAGAGCAGCATGCCCGAGGCGGGCCCCCGGGAGACGCACAACCCGACCAAGGGCTGGGCCAAGGGCCCGATGACCGCGATCCTCGTCCTCGTGGCGCTGATCGCGGCGTTCTTCCTGGTCTACGCCATCATCCTCATGATCTGACGCCCCTACCCGAGAGGAGCGGCCCCCGTACGCCCCGCCCCCTGGGTGTGCCGTACGCACTCCGTGACGACGTTCCTCAGGCTTCCCGTGCGTTCCAGCAGGGCGCGCTGCACCTGCGCCCCGTTGCCGTCGCGCAGCAGCCGGGCGCAGCCCTCGCGGGCGCGCTCCAGGTCGCCGGTGGCCTCCAGGGCCTCGGCGGCGTGGTCGAGGAGGCCGCGTACGACCGTCTCGGCCGGCATGCGGCGCATGGTCTCCGGATGGAGCAGCTCACCCGTCAGTCCTGCCCGGGCCGCCTGCCAGGCGGCCAGCCGGAGGAGGCTGACGCCGGGGTCCGCCGGTTCCCGGCCGGCCCGCCACTCGCGTGCCGCGGTCTCCACCAGCGCGCGGGCGAGGGTGGCGATCAGCGCCGCCGTCTCCGCGTGCAGACAGACGTCGGAGACGCGGATCTCCACCGTCGGGTACTGCTGGGACAGCCGGGCGTCGAAGTAGACCATCTTCTCGTCGAGGATGACGCCGGTGGCCACCATGTCGGCGACCCGCCGGTGGTAGCGCTCGGCCGAGCCGAACGTCTCGGTCGGACCGGCGGACGGCCAGCGCTGCCAGACCCGGCTGCGGTAGCTGTTGTACCCCGTCTCCTTGCCCTGCCAGAACGGCGAGTTCGCGCTCAGCGCCGCCAGCACCGTCAGCCAGGGCCGCAGCCGGTCCACGACCCCGACGCCCTCCTCGTCGGACTCGACGGACACGTGGACGTGGCAGCCCATGACGAGCTGTTCCCGGGTGGCGATGCCGTACTGCTCCTCCATCCACTGGTACCGCCGGTTGACGCCGATGGCCGGACTGACCGGCAGCGGCGAGGTGGCGAGGGCGGCGACGGTGCAGCCGATCTTCCCGGCGTGCCCGGCGGCCTCCTCCCGGCAGCGGACGATCTCCGCGTGCAGGCTCTCCATCGAGGACTGCGGATGCGTGGCGAACTCCAGCATCTGCTCGTGCAGTTCCTTCTCGAAGACGTCCTGCTCCGCGCCGTCCCGGGCGGCGCGGGCGAGCACCGCCCCGGACATCGCCCGCGGTTCCCCGCTCTCCGGATCGACCAGGAGGAGTTCCTCCTCCACTCCGACGGTGCGCACCTGATGCCGCCCTTCTGTGACCTGCCGTGACGACGCCGAGAAGTCCTCGGTCGTACGACCCCGAATGCCCCGGTGAGGGCCTCGGACACCTGGCGGCGTCGCCGGACTCTCACAGGGCGACCGGTGTCAGCCACATCGTCGCGAGCGGCGGCAGCGTGAGCCGTACGGTGCCGTCCTCGGGCTTGACCGGGTCCGGGTTCGTGACGTCCCCGCCGCCGTAGTGCGCGGCGTCGGTGTTGAGGACCTCCTGCCAGGCGATCACGTCGTCGCCGACACCGAGGGCGTAGTCGTGCCGGACCACGGGGGAGAAGTTCGACACCGCGAGCAGCGGCCGGCCCTCGGTGTCGTACCGCAGGAACGCGAAGACGTTGTCGTCGGCCGCGTCGACCGACACCCACCGGAAGCCGGACGGGTCGGTGTCGCGCTGCCACAGCGCCGGGGTCGCCCGGTAGCGGGTGTTGAGGTCGCGCACCAGGTCCCGCACCCCGCGGTGGTCGCCCGCGGAGTGGTACCCGTCGTCGAGCAGCCACCACTCCGGGCCGGTCTTCTCGGACCACTCGGCACCCTGCGCGAACTCCTGCCCCATGAACAGCAGTTGCTTGCCGGGGTGGGCCCACATGAAACCGAGGTAGGCCCGCACGTTCGCCCGTCGCTGCCACCAGTCGCCCGGCATCTTCGACACCAGCGCCTGCTTGCCGTGCACCACCTCGTCGTGCGAGATGGGCAGCACGTAGTTCTCGCTGTAGGCGTACACCATCGCGAACGTCATCTCGTGGTGGTGGTACTTGCGGTGCACCGGCTCGTGGGAGACGTACTCCAGCGAGTCGTGCATCCAGCCCATGTTCCACTTCAGGCCGAACCCGAGACCGCCGGTGTCGGTGGGCCGGGTCACCCCGCCCCACGCCGTGGACTCCTCCGCGATGGTCACCACCCCGGGGCAGCGCCGGTACACGGTGGCGTTCATCTCCTGCAGGAACGCCATCGCCGCCAGATCCTCCCGGCCGCCGTGGGCGTTCGGCTCCCAGCCGCCGTCCTCGCGCGAGTAGTCGAGGTAGAGCATGGAGGCGACGGCGTCCACCCGCAGTCCGTCGATGTGGAACTCCTGGCACCAGTAGACGGCGTTCGCGACCAGGAAGTTGCGCACCTCGGTGCGGGCGAAGTCGAAGGTGTACGTCCCCCAGTCGGGGTGCTCCGCGCGCCGGGAGTCCCCGGGCTCGTACAGCGGGTCCCCGTCGAACCGGGCCAGCGCCCAGTCGTCCTTCGGGAAGTGCGCCGGTACCCAGTCCATGATCACGCCGATGCCGGCCCGGTGCAGCGCGTCGATCAGGTACTTGAAGTCGTCCGGGGTGCCCAGCCGCGCGGTCGGCGCGTAGAAGCCGGTGACCTGGTATCCCCAGGACGGTCCGAAGGGGTGCTCGGCGACCGGCATCAGCTCCACGTGGGTGAAGCCGAGGTCCTTGACGTAGGCCGGGAGCTCCTCGGCGAGTTCGCGGTACGTCAGTCCCGGCCGCCAGGACGGCAGGTGCACCTCGTACACCGAGAACGGCGCCTCGTGCACGGGTGTTTCGGCCCGCCGCGCGAACCACTCGGCGTCACCCCACTCGTAGTGCGAGGCCGTCACGACGGACGCCGTGTTCGGCGGCGCCTCCGTGCGCCGCGCCATCGGGTCGGCCTTGAGGAACCGGTGGCCGTAGCGGGAGTGGATCTCGAACTTGTAGCAGGTGCCCTCGCCGACACCGGGCAGGAACAGCTCCCACACCCCGGACGAGCCGAGCGAACGCATCGGGAACGCCGTGCCGTCCCAGTGGGTGAAGTCGGCGGCGACCCTCACCCCCTGCGCGTTCGGCGCCCACACCGTGAAGCGGGTGCCGGTGACGCCCTGGTGGGTCATGGGGTGCGCGCCGAGCGCCGTCCACAGCTCTTCGTGCCGGCCCTCGCCGATCAGGTGCAGGTCGAACTCGCCGAGCGCGGGCAGGAACCGGTACGGGTCGTGCGTCTCGACGGCCTCGTCGTCGCCGTAGGCCACCGTCAGCGTGTACGCGGGGACCGCGTCCAGCGGCAGTACGCCGGAGAACAGGCCGTCGCCCTCCGACACGAGCGGGGTGCGGGCGCCGTCGACGACGACGCCCACCTCGCGGGCGAAGGGGCGCAGGGCGCGGAAGGCGATCCCGCCGGGCACCGGATGGGCGCCGAGCAGCGCGTGCGGATCGTGGTGGGCGCCCGCCAG
>NZ_NCTE01000531.1 GCF_002114215.1 Streptomyces sp. 13-12-16
CAACGCCATCTCCCGCTTCATGATCCGCTCCGAGGAGGCGGTACGCGCCTCGGGCGTGTCCTGGACGATCCTGCGGCCCAGCGGCTTCATGTCCAACACCCTCCAGTGGACCGGCCAGCTGGCGGCCGGTGACGAGGTGCGGGAGGCGTTCCCCGACGTGGCCGTGGCGATGGTCGACCCGTATGACATCGCCGCCGTCGCCGCCCGCGTGCTGCTCGACCCGGACCACTTCGGGCGGGCCCACGCGCTCAGCGGGCCCGAGGCGCTGCGGCCCGCCGACCGGGTCCGTGTCCTCGCCCGGGTCCTGGACCGTCCGCTGCGCTTCACCGGGCTGTCCGACGACGAGGCGCGGCGCACCATGGAGGGCTCGGTCCCGCCGGAGTACATCGAGGCCTTCTTCCGCTACTACGCGGACGGCACCCTCGACGACTCGGTGGTGCGGCCGACCGTACGGAACCTGCTGGGCAGAGGGCCGCGCACGTTCGCCGAGTGGGCGACGGCCCACGCCGGCGCCTTCCGGCGCCCCGGCCCGTCCGCGTGACACCGACCGACGACCGACGACCGAAGGAGAGAGCGACATGAGCACCGTGGAGACCGTCCGGTTCAAGCTGGCGCCCGGGACGGACGCAGAGGAGTTCGCCCGGCTCGACGAGAAGGTCGAGACCGGTTACATGGCCAAGCGGCCGGGTTTCCTCAGCCGGGAGGTGACCCGCAGCGAGGAGGGTGAGTTCCTGGTGATCGTGCACTGGGCCACCCCCGAGGACGCCGACGCGACGATGCGGGGCTTCTTCGGCGCGCCGGAGACACAGGACTTCCTGGCCGCCATCGACACGTCGACGGTGGTCTCCGGGCGGTACGCGCGGCTGAGCTGAACCCCGCCGACCACACCGCGAGGGCGCCGGACCCGCCGGCGCCCTCGCGGCCGTCGTGCCGGATCAGATGCCGGATATCCGGCCGATGTTGAACGGCAGGTCCAGCGTGGCGGAGCCGAACTGGCTGCGGACCACGTGGATCGAGCCGTCCTTGCGCACCATCGTGGTCGGGTGCTGGAGCGCCGTGTTGCCCAGCTGCTTGTCGACGGAGGCGGCCGTGCCGTCGTGGGACAGGGTCAGCCTGCTGATCATGTCGGTGCCGAAGTGGGCGATCCAGAGCTGGTTCTTCTCCAGCAGCAGCCCGTCCGCGGTGGCGAGGCCGGAGCCGCCCTTCACCGCCACCTTCACCGCCCCGCCGGTGGCGGGGTCGAGGCGGAACAGGTCACCGGTGGCCATGTCCACGGTGATCAGGAAGCCGCCGGTGTGGTCGGACTCGATGCCGTTGAGCGTGATGGTGCCCTCGGCGTGCGGGGCGACCAGGGAGTTCAGGTCGAAGCCCGTGGACAGGGTGCGGTCGCCCCCGCCCGCGGTCACGGCGTCGGTGATCTGCCGGGGGGTGACCCGGTAGACCAGCTGCCGCAGCGAGTCGGTGATGTAGGCCGTGCCGTCCGGGGTGAGGTCCAGGTCGTTGAGGACCGACCGGCCCGGGGTGGGCGTCACGAAGCGGGCCAGCCGTGCGCCGGTGGCCGTGTCGTACAGGGTGACGGCGTCCCGGTCGTTCACCCACAGCCTGCCCTGGCCGTCCACGTCGGTGCCCATGGCGGTGTCCCGGCCGTCGGTCCCCTCGGGGAGGAAGACCTCGGCCTGGGTCTGCCCCTGCGGGGCCCTGTAGACGGCTCCGGTGGCGAAGGACGTGATGTAGGTGTCGCCGGTCCGCGGGTCGAGGGCGACGCCCTCCGGGTAGACCTTGGAGCCGGGGAGCGTGATGGCGTCGGTCACGGTGAGCCCGCGGGCGGTGTCGGGTGCCGCGGTGGCGGGGCCGGCGGGGGACAGGGCGAGCAGCCCGGCCAGGGCCAGTCCGATGGCGATGCGCATGCGGATTCCTCTCGGAGACTCGAAAGGCGGCACCTGCGCCGAACCGCACGGCCGCCTCGGGTGCGAGGAACCTATGGCCGAACCCTTGCGGTGAAGCGGACCGGAAAACACCGCTACGGGCCGCCGCCGGACGCGAATCCCCAGGTGAACCCGGAAAACCCGGCCGCGAGGGGCGGCTGAAATCCCCTCCCGGAACCGGCCGACTTCCGTATGTCGCTCACACCGTTCCGCTTCCCCCCGCAATCCGCGGGCAGTCGTGCCTCCCCCAGTGCCTCAAGGGCCTGGGAGGTGCCCCAGGGCGGCACGGGTGGGCGCGACGGCACCCCGCTGGCGCCGGGTCGCGCAACACCCCCCGCGTCACCGGAGGCCGCCGCACCCCGCAAGCGCCGGGCCGCGCAACACCCCCCGCGTCACCGGAGGCCGCCGCACCCCGCAAGCGCCGGG
>NZ_NCTE01000532.1 GCF_002114215.1 Streptomyces sp. 13-12-16
GCTGGGAACGCTCGCACCTGGTGCAGGCCGCCGCACTGGCCCTGGAGGCCGCCGGACACCGCCCGGCCGGCGCGGACGCCGGGGACGGCGGCTACCGGGTGCGGGAGACCCCGCAGCCGGAGGCGGTCGCCGTGCACGAGCCGGACGGTGAGGCGCTGCGGGCCTGCGCGGCCACCCTGGAGGGGGCCGGCTGGCAGGTCGGGGAGTACACGGAGCCGAGGACGCGGACGCGCTATCTGCTGGCCTCTCCGCGCCGGGTGTGAGGGACATGCCAGGATCGGTGGCTCGGGCAACCGACCGATCAGGCGCGAGAAGGACAGACACGATGAGCGAGCCGTTTTCCGTCCGGGTGACCGTGCGCGGGTACGAGACCGACGTGCAGGGCCACCTCAACCAGGCCGTGTACCTCAACTACGCGGAGCACGCGCGCTGGTCGCTGCTCCAGGAGGCCGGGATCACCCAGTCCGGACTCATCTCCCAGGGCGTGGGACCGGTCGCCCTGGAGACCACCATCCGCTACAAGCGGGAGCTGCTCGCCGGTGACGAGGCCGACGTGAGCTGCGTCTTCACCTGGGGCGGCGGCAAGGTCTTCACCATCGAACAGACGATCACCAAGGCCGACGGCACCGTGGCGGCCGAGATCACGGCGGTGGGCGGTCTGCTGGACCTCAAGCGGCGCAAGCTCGTACCGGACCCCCAGGACGTCTTCCGGGACCTCGCGAAGGACCCGGCCCTGTTCGGGCTGTAGGGCGGCGGGGCACGATCCGCGGCCGGGCTCCGGGGAACCGGAGCCCGGTTCTGTTTTCATCCGATGAAAGTTTCCTCCATTCGGCTCCCAAGTTTCCTGGCCATCCGCTCCTACAGTGGACCAGACCACCAGAGGGACAAGAAGACTCTTTACACGCTGTGAATCTACGTGCGTAACTAATGACGCGCGCACGTCAATAAGTACGGAACTGCCCAGGTGGCAGCGGCCGACGTCACCTCCTTCTCATCCCCACATGTGTCAGGAGGCAAGTCCCATGCAGGTTCTCCCCCACGTCTCCCGCCTCGGAAGACGGACGGCCACCGCACTCGGTGTCCTCGGTGCCGCCCTGGCGCTCACGGCCACGTCCGTCGGCGGCGCGAGCGCCGCACCGCGGCCCGACGACCCGCGCCCCCTCCACGTCAAGCCCGGCCAGGCCTACATGGGCGTGGGCGCCCGCATCCACGAGGGCGTCCCCGCCGAGGAGCCGCCGCGGGGCCTGCTGGCCCCCACCGGCGGCGTGCAGGGCATCGACGTCTCGCACTGGCAGGGCGCCATCAACTGGACCTCGGTGCGCAACGCGGGCATCCAGTTCGCCTGGATGAAGGCGACCGAGGGCACCGGTTACAAGGACCCCCGCTTCAACACCAACTACCCCGCCGCGCACGCCGCGGGCGTGATCCGCGGCGCGTACCACTTCGCGCTCCCCAACGCCTCCAACGGGTCCACCCAGGCGGCCTACTTCGCCACCAACGGCGGCGGCTGGTCGCGCGACAACCTCACCCTGCCCGGCGTCCTGGACATCGAGCACAACCCGTACGGGGCCATGTGCTACGGCCTGTCCACCACGCAGATGCGCACCTGGATCAACGACTTCTACACCACGTACAAGGCGCGCACGAGCCGCGACGTCGTCATCTACACGACGGCGAGCTGGTGGAACACCTGCACCGGCAACTGGACCGGCATGTCGTCCAAGAGCCCGCTGTGGGTGGCGCACTGGACCTCGGCGTCGTCACCGACCATCCCCAGCGGGTTCCCCACCTGGACGGTGTGGCAGTACACCAGCACCGGTTCGGTCTCCGGCGTCTCGGGCAGCGTGGACCGCAACCAGTTCAACGGCTCCCGCGACCGGCTGCTGGCGCTCGCCAACAACACCTGACGCGCGATCACGCGGTGGAGCCGGCGGCCGTCCGTCGCCGGCTCCACCGCCTCCCCCCACCCCGCCTCCGTCCCCGAGGAGTGCCCGTGCATCCCGAGAACGCCCTCCGGCGCCGTCTCCTGCTCTCCGGTGCGGCCGGGCTGGCCGCCACCACCGCCCTGCCGGGCACCGCACACGCACGCGACGCCGACGCCATAGAGCCGGACATCGACTCCACCGCGGCCTGGGGCGCCCGTCCCCCGCGGGGAACCATCGGCCTCCTGCAGTACCGGCCGAGCAGGATCGTCATCCACCACACGGTGAGCGCCAACACCTCCGACCTCTCCCGCGCCCAGGCGCACGCACACGCCCACTGGGTGCAGGACCTGCACCTGGACAAGAACGGCTGGGTCGACACCGGCTACCACTTCCTGGTCAGCCGGGGCGGCTGGATCACCGAGGGCAGGCACGGCAGCCTCCAGGCGCTCACCGGAGGCCGGAACTTCGTGCTCGGCTCCCACACCTCCGGGCAGAACGACCAGGCCGTCGGCATCGCGTGCGAGGGCGCGTACCACGCGGGCGCGGTACCGCCCGGCGCGCAGTGGGACGTCCTGGTGGTCCTGTGCGCGTACGTGTGCGCGCGGTACGGCATCCCCTCCGCACGCCTCCACGGCCACAAGGACTACGGCGGGACCCTCTGCCCGGGGGTGTACCACGACATGCTGCCCCGGCTGCGGGAGGAAGTGGCGGCGGCCGGGGCGGCGTAGCGTGCGGCCGGGGGCGGTGGCCGGGACGGACTCTACGGTGTGGCCGGGGCCTTCACGCCCGTGAGTTCCCCGCCCGCCTCCATCGGGTGGGTGACGTCGGCGGCCTCGCGGCTGCCGTCGCCGAGGTGGTTGAAGACGAAGTTCAGCAGGACCGCCACCACACAGCCCGTGGAGATGCCCGAGTCGAGGATGATCCGGGCCGTCTCCGGGGCGGAGTGGTAGAACTCCGGCGCGCTGACGGGGATGATGCCCACGGCCAGCGAGACGGCCACGATCAGGACGTTGTTGTCCTTCTCCAGGCCGGCCCGGACCAGGGTCTGGATGCCGCTCGCCGCGACCGAGCCGAACAGGACCACGCCCGCGCCGCCGAGCACCGGGCGCGGTACGACGGCGATCAGCGAGGCGGCCATCGGGCACAGCCCCATCAGCACGAGGAAGCCCCCGCCGGTGGCGACGACGTACCGGCTGCGGATCCGCGTCATCGCGACCAGGCCGATGTTCTGGGCGAAGGCGCTGCACATGAAGCCGTTGAACAGCGGGCTGAGGGCGGAGCCGAGGGTGTCGGCACGCAGGCCGGCCGCGATGGTCCTCTCGTCGGCCGGGCGGCCGACTATCTCGCCCAGCGCCAGCATGTCGGCGGTCGACTCGGTCATCGACACCACCATCACCACGCACAGCGAGACGATCGCGGCGAGCTGGAACTGCGGTGCGCCGAAGTGGAACGGGGTCGGGAAACCGACGACGTCCGCGCCCGCCACCGGGGAGAAGTCGGTGACCCCGAACGGGATCGCGAGGAGGGTGCCGGCCACCAGGCCGAGGAGGACGGCGATCTGCTTGACGAAGCCGCGGGTGAAGCGGCGCAGGAGGAGGACGACCACGAGGGTGGCGGCGGCCAGGCCCAGGTTGGTCGCCGAGCCGTAGTCGTCCGCCGTGGGACTGGGGCCCTGCGCCCAGCCGAAGGCGACCGGCAGCAGCGAGACGCCTATGAGCGTGATGACCGTGCCGGTGACGACCGGCGGGAAGAAGCGGACCGCCTTGCTGAAGAACGGTGCCGCGAGGAAGCCGAGGAGGCCGGCGACGATCACCGCGCCGAAGATGACCGGCAGGGCGTCGTTCCTGTCGTCGGTGGAGACGACGATCGCGGTCATCGGGGCGACGCCGGCGAAGGTGACGCCGTTGACGAAGGGCAGCCGGGCGCCGATCCGCCAGACGCCGAGGGTCTGCAGGAGGGTGGCGAGGCCCGCGGTGAACAGGCAGGCGCCGGTGAGGAAGGTGAGTTCGGTGCCGGTGAGACCGATGGCCGCGCCGACGATCAGGGGTGGGGCGACGACTCCCGCGTACATGGCGGCCACGTGCTGCAGGCCGGTCGTCGCCATCTTGAGTGGGGGGAGTTTCTCGTCAACGGGGTGGTCGGCCACTGCGGCTCTCCTCCGGTCGGGTACGCGTCGGCTCTGACGCGGGTGTCAAGGAGGTGGTGCGGGTGGTCGGTCGTGCGGGACCGGGGACGGGGGCCGTCTCCGGGACGTACGCGCCCCGGAGACGGCCGTCGCGGACCCCGATGGGCGTCCGCGGGCACCGGCCGGGAGCCGTCCCTCCCGGCCGGAGACTTCGACGGGGCTCAGTCCCGCGCGGCGATCCGCGCCAGCCGCTGGGCCTCCGTACGGGTGGAACGGGCGATCTCGTCCTCGTCGGCCGTGAGCAGGCGGCCGTCCTCCACGATCTGCCGGCCGTGCACGAAGGACGCGGTGACCGGGGCCGCCGCGCCGAGGACCAGCGCGGTCACCGGGTCGGCGATGGAGGCGTGCGCGAGGGTGTCCATCCGCCACAGCACCAGGTCGGCGAGCTTGCCCGGCTCCAGGGAGCCGATCTCCCCCGCGCGGCCCAGCACCCGGGCTCCGCCGTACGTGCCGAGCCGCAGCGCCTGCCGGGCGTTCAGGGCGGCCTCGCGGTGGGCGCCGAGGCGGTTGACGAGGAGGGCGTTGCGCAGTTCGGTGTGGAGTTCGCCGGACTCGTTGGAGGCGGTGCCGTCCACGCCCAGGCCGACCGGGACGCCGGCCGCGAGCATGTCGGGGACGCGGGCGATGCCGGCCGCGAGACGGGCGTTGGACGACGGGCAGTGGGCGACGCCCGTCCCCGTACGGGCGAAGGCGGCGATGTCGGAGTCGTTCATGTGGACGCAGTGCGCCATCCAGACGTCCTCGCCGAGCCAGCCGGTGGACTCGAAGTAGTCGGTCGGGCCCATGCCGAACAGCTCGTGGCAGAACTTCTCCTCCTCGACGGTCTCCGAGCCGTGCGTGTGCAGGCGCACGCCGAGCCGCCTGGCCAACGCGGCGCCCTCCCGCATCAGTTCGGTGGAGACGGAGAAGGGGGAGCAGGGGGCGACGGCGACCTGGGTCATGGCGCCCGCGGAGGCGTCGTGGTGCCGTCGTACCGTTTCTTCGGTGGCGGCGAGCGCGTCGTCGAGGGTCTCGACGGCGAAGTCCGGGGGCAGTCCGCCGTCCTTCTCGCCGCGGTCCATGGAGCCGCGGGCGAGGGTGAAGCGCACGCCCATGTCACGGGCGGCCCCGATGATGGCGCCGGACAGGTCGCCGGTGCCCCGCGGGAAGACGTAGTGGTGGTCCATGGCGGTGGTGACGCCGCCGCGGGCCATCATCGCGAGCGAGCCCCGGGCCGCCGCACGCACCATCGGCTCGTCGATGCGCGCCCAGGTCGGGTACAGGGCGACCAGCCAGTCGAAGAGGTTGTGGTCGGTGGCCAGGCCCCGGGTGATCCACTGGTAGAAGTGGTGGTGGGTGTTGACCAGGCCGGGGGTCGCGAGGTGTCCGGTGGCGTCGATCCGCCGCACGACGTTCTCCAGGCCCGCGGGGGCCGTGCCCGTGCCGAGCGACTCGATGCGGTCGCCGGCGAGGACGAGGTGGCCGGAGGCGTACTCGGTGTCCTCCGCGTCGACGGTCGCGATCGCGCAGTTCTCGATGACGGTGCGCCGGTGGTCTGCTGCCATGGTTCGTCCTTTTCGGGTACGTGGAGAGGGCACGGCAGGACCCTGGAGGTTTGAGTGCCGCGGCCGGCCGGCGGACCGTCCGGCCGCGGGTGCCGAAAGGGGTTCGCGGGCCTACAGGTTGGTGAGGTCCACCGGTATCCGCGCCTCGCAGCCGTCCCGCAGGACGGTGGCCTCGATCAGGCCGTAGGGGCGGTCGGCGGCGAAGTACACCTCGTTGTCGTTCTTGAGGCCGAACGGCTCCATGTCCACCAGGAAGTGGTGGCTGTTGGGGAGGGAGAAGCGGACCTCGTCGATCTCGTCGCGGTGGTCGATGATCCGCGCGCCCATCTGGTACATCGTCTGCTGCAGGGACAGGGAGTAGGTCTCGGCGAAGGCCTGGAGCATGTGCTTCCTGGTCTCCTCGTACGACGTCTCCCAGTCGGGCATCTCCTGCTCGTCGTCGGTCCAGTTGAACCGCCAGCGGCCGGACACCGAGGTGGCGAGGATACGGTCGTAGGCCTCCTTGAGCGTCGTGTACCTGTCCTTGACGTAGCCCCAGAACTCGGAGGCGGTGGAGTTCAGCACCGTCAGGTCCTTCAGACCGGAGACGACCTCCCACTTCTCCCCGTCGAAGGTGATCTGGGCGAGCCTGGTCTCCCGGCCCTCGCGGACGAAGGAGTGCCTGCCCTCGCCGGCCGCCTCGATCCGCTCCCAGGAGTACTCCTCGATGCGGATGCGCGCCCGGTGTATGGGTTCCTGCGAGGTGACGAAGTGGCGGGCGAGGTGGACGCCGAACTGCTCGGCGGACTCGATGCCGTGCTCCTTGGCGAACGCGTACACCGTGTTCTTGGTGGTGTCGGTCGGCAGGACGTTGGCGTTGGAGCCCGAGTAGTGGACCTCGTCCATGTCGCCGGACAGGGCGACGGAGACGTTCAGGTCCTTGATGTGGTGGGTGGTGCCGTCCCGCGTGATCCTGACGACTCGGTTCTCTGCTTTGCCGTACTGGTTCTGGCCCAGAATCGTAGGCATGTGTCTGCTAGCTCCCTCGGTAAACGGAGTAGCCGAACGGGTTGAGCAGCAGCGGTACGTGGTAGTGCTCGCCCGGTACGACGGCGAACGTGACCGCCACCTCCGGGAAGAACACTCCGGTGCCGCCGTCCCGATGCGCGGGGGCGTCCTGCTGTGCCTCGGCTTGGTTCCTCGCTGACGGTTCGAAGTACGCCTCGACCTCGAAGTCGAGCCGTACGTGGGTGGTTCCCTCCGGCAGGGCCGGCAGGTCCTTGCACCGCCCGTCCGCGTCGGTCGCGGAGCCGCCGAGCGCCC
>NZ_NCTE01000533.1:0-13965 GCF_002114215.1 Streptomyces sp. 13-12-16
CGCGCGGCGCGGGCGTCTCCGTGCACGCACTGATCGCCGCGACGCTGCTGGCGACGGCCCGGCGGCGCCTGGGCGGCGACGGGCCCCGCACCCTCGGCTGTCTCTCCCCGGTCGACCTGCGCTCGCGGCTGTCCCCGCCGCTGCCCGCCTCCGCGCCGGTCCCCGCGGTCACCACCCATCTGCAGACCCTGGAGGTGTCCGAGGCCTCCGAGCCGCTCCGGCTGGCCCGTACCGTGCACGGGCGGCTGAGCGACTTCCTCTCCCGCGGCGACCACTTCCACGAGATGCGCATCACGCCGGAGATCCCCCGCAACCCCGCTCTGCAGCTGGCCACGGTCATCGCCACCAACATGGGCGTCGTCCCCGGCCCCCGCCTGCCGAGCGGGCTGCGAGCGGTCGACGTGCGTCTGGTGCCGGCCCGCGAGCACTACTTCCCGCAGGCGGGACGCAGTCCCCTCATGGCGTGCGTCGTCTCCTTCGAAGGCCGGCTCTCCATCGAGTTCCCGCACTCCACCGCCTGTTACAGCCCGTCCTTCATGAGGGCGTTCCGCGACGACGTGCGCGCCGGGCTGCTCCGCTTCGCGGCCACTGCGAACGCCGGGCGCGCCCGGGTGGCCACGGGCTGAGCCCTTCCCCGCTCCCCCATCCGCCCGGCTGTCACAAGGAGGCCCTGCCCGACATGACCACCGTCAGCGAACTTCCCTCCCCCCTGGCACTGCTCCCCCGGGCCCAGGCGGGCGACGAGCACGCGATGAACCACCTGCTGACCGGCATCACGCCCTACGTCGCGCGCATCTGCCGGTCCATCACGCACGACGACGGTGCCGACGCCACGCAGGAGGCGCTGCTCGCCGTCTACCGCGGCCTGGGCTCCCTGCGCGAACCGGCGGCGTTCTACGGCTGGGTGCGCTCGGTGACGGTCCGCGAGGCCGTCCGCACCGCCAAGCGCTACGGCGAGGAACGCTGCTGTTCCCAGGTGGAGTCACAGCACGAGACGAACCCGCTGGACGCGGTGCACATCAGCGATGTGCTGGAGCGTCTGTCCCAGGCGCACCGGCAGGTCCTCACCCTGCGTGCCTACGGGCTCAACGAGGAGGAGATGGCCGAGGTGCTCGCCCTGCCCGTGGGCACGGTCCGCTCCCGTCTCTTCCGTGCCCGCCGCCGGTTCCAGGAGGCGTGGCAGCTCTCGGCGGCATGAGCCCGGTGCCGGCGCCCGTTGCCGGACCCCGCTGATGTGCGCAAGCCATGGCCGCCTTCCGTGGTTCTCACTTCAAGCTCGTCGTCACCGGGAAGCTCATGCACTGGGACAGGACTCCGGCCCCCGCGTTCCGCCTCGAGCAGCACATGCGCGAGCGCGGTGTCGGAGACCTCGACGACCACGTGGAGGAGAACCGACTCGAGTCCACGATCCTCGGCGAGTCCAGGACCTGCTTCGAGGCACTGGAGACACCCGAGGAACCACTCGCCACGGTCCATGAGCTGACTTTCGATGGCGGACACCGGGTCCATGCGGCCCGGGGCGTCGCGGGACGCTGCTGAACGTGCTTGAGCGATGCCGGAGTCGTTCGCCCGCCTGGCACTGTGGGGCGGCTCGAGCAGGTGTGACGCTGCGAGCTACGCGCCGGGCCGCGTGAGAACGGGTTCGGCTGCTGGGCGTAACGCCCGGGGGAACCGGGAGATCGCTGTCGCCCTGCGGGTGAGCGGGTGATCGGTGGATCCGGGCCCGGTGCGAACAGGGCAGGGGCGGAATGCGGACGAAGGGCCGGTCCACGGAGTGCATCACTGCCCCGTTCCGGCGGCCGGTCGAGCGCCCCGGCCCGATGGGCAACCAGGAATTCGTCCTCCCGTCACCGGGCAACGCCTGTCAGCCCGTTGTCCGCGGCGATCCCGGGGTAGCGTTCCTGGCATGGCCCTTCACACCACCGTTGAGCGCGCTCAACTCCTCAAGCAGTTGCACTCCCAGTACAAGCCGCTCGTATTGCCGACCGTCTGGGACGTCTGGTCCGCGCGCACGGCAGTCGCCGCCGGATTTCCCGCGCTGACGATCGGCAGCCATCCCCTCGCCGACTCCCGGGGAGCCGACGACCACGAGGGGCAGACCTTCGAGGAGGTACTCGCCGCCGTCAGGCCGATCATCGCGGCGGTCGACGTCCCCGTGTCCGTGGACCTGGAGGCCGGGTACGGGCAGAAGCCGGCAGATCTCGTCGCCGGGCTCATCGAGGTCGGCGGCGTCGGCCTCAATATCGAGGACACCGTCCACTCGGACGGTGGCCGCGTGCGCAGCACGCAGGAGCACGCGGGCTACGTCGCCGGTCTGCGTACTGCGGCTGACGACGCGGGGGTCCCGGTCTGGGTGAACGGGCGCACCGACCTCTTCATCCACGCGCAGAACGCTTCCGACGTCCTCGATGAGGCGATCGAGCGGCTGCGGGCCTTGGAGGAGGCCGGCGCCGACAGTGTCTACCCGGTGGGCATCCAGGACGACGACGACCTGCTCACGGCGGTGACCGGCGCCGTCACCGTTCCCGTGAACTCCACGGCCCATCCCGTCAGGCACGGTCTCGATCGCTTCCGCCGTCTGGGCGTAGGCCGGATCACCTACGGCCCGCTGCTGCAACTCGCCATGACGGACACGATGAAGGACATGCTCAAGCCGTGGACACCCTGAGGAGTTGACCGGACGACGGGGCCGGCCGCCGATTCTGGGATCGTCGTGGCGATGCCACGCTCGCGCAACCAGGCCCGGTTCGCCTTGGACGGGTGGCCCTTGTCCGCGAGCAGGCGGTCCGGGCGCTTGCGCGGACGCCCCGTCGCACCGGCGAGGCGTGTCCCGTCGAGCGTGCCGGGCAGCATGGTCGTGTCCGCGGCCTGGCCGCCGGCAAGGATGAACGCCAGTGCCCCTCCCTTGCCGTCCGCGACTTGGCCGTCAGCCCGCCGCGGGAGCGGACGATCGCGTGATCAGCGGGTTCATCACCGAGCTCCTCGCAGTTCGGCCTCGCCCCTGTGTCCCGTGGCAGGGCCACGTCGTGCTGATGGACGCGCACGATCGTGGAATCGGTCGAAGTTCTTGTAGATCGTGTTCCGGTTCCCGAACCGCTCCGGCAGGTCCCGCCACGGCGCCCCGGTGCGGAACCGTCACGCCGTCGCCTCGACGACCGCGCGTCGAGGCGACAGGCGGGCGGCCCGTGGCCTTCACGCCCGGGAACAACGGCCCGAGCACGGCCCACGTCTCGTCCGAGATCACGTCACGCGACACAAGCACAAGGCCGCGCCCGACGAATTCGAAGACCCTCCGGCAACACGCTCCACGGCTGACCGGACTCACTGCCCGCCTGCGCCACGAAGCATCCACCGGTCAGAGGGGATCGGTGAACGAGATCGGCTTGCCGGTGGCGTGGGCGTATGCGATCTCCCTACTCGTGGACTCGCCGACATACCCGCCCGGGTTGACGACCAGAACCCGGTCAGCCAGGTCGATCTTGCGCAGGTGGAGGGCGTCCAGCGCGGCCTTCTGCTCGTCGGTGATCAACTCGTCTGCTTCGTGATCCCCGGCGCGCAGGAAGACGCCTGGCGCGACGACGATGACACCTGCGAAGGTCAGATCACGGTTCGCCGCGCTCATCTCGTCCACGAACCGGGTGGAGCCGCAGATGCAGACGATCTCAGGTCGGTCGGGCACGGCTCAGTCCTTCGGGTCGAACGGGAAACCGTCGGTGTGCGCGCAGCCATCACAGAGGGGCATACGAGCCGACAGTTTACGCGGCGAGACGTACACCCAACTCTCCACCTTCAGCGGAACCCGTCCCGGAGCTTGTGTGTGAAAGCGCAGGTCACAGCCGTTCATCGAGGACTGCGACCAGCACAGTCACCCCGTAGCGAACGGCGAGCCCGTCGTACCTCGTGGCCACGGCACGGTGGCGCTTGAGGGGACTGACCCCGCACTCGACCGCGTGACGTTCGCGGTAGCCGGCTCTGTCGAACTTCGGCGGCCGACCGCCCCGGGGCCCCAGCCTTCGACGGCTACGGGAGCTGTCCGACGCGCAGCAGTACGTCACCACCACGTACGAGGGCCAGCGTCCGATGATGAGGAGTACTTCCCCGACCCTCTTCGTCACTGTGCTCGCGGCCCACCGTCCCGTTGCATGTCGTGCCCATGGCAAATTTGTTGCCAGGTAATCAACTCCCTTGTCCTGTACGGCAGTCAGCGACGAACCTTGCTTGCAGCCGGGAGCGGAACACAACGCTCCAGGCAGCGGTGTGCGATCTCGCACGCCCACCCCCACAGACGCGCGCCCCACCCGGGCGCGCCTCCCGGAGGAGGATCCCCTCGTCATGGCACGACTGCGCAGCAAGAGAACACGGTTCGCGGTGATCGCCGGTGTCGCGACGGCCACCCTGGCCGGCGGGCTCGTCACGACTCCCGCCCAGGCCGCTCCCGCCGAGGGGGCGGTGCTCGCCGCCGGCTCCCCCACCGCGGTCAAGGACAGCTACATCGTGACGCTGAAGAAGGCCGCCGGGTTCAAGGCGTCCTCGGACACGGGCAGGGACCTGGTCGAGCGGTACGGCGGCAGTGTGCGGAAGACGTTCGGCAGCGCGCTGAACGGCTACACCGCCACCCTCTCCGCCACTGAGGCCGGCCGTCTGGCCGCCGACCCCGCGGTCGCCTCCGTCGAGCAGAACCAGCGGGTGAGCGCAGCCGACACCACGCAGTCCAACGCGCCGTGGGGCCTGGACCGCATCGACCAGGCCTCGCTCCCGCTGTCCGGTACCTACACCTACCCGGACAGCTCGGGCAGTGGTGTCACGGCCTACGTCATCGACACCGGTGTGCGCATCACCCATCAGCAGATCAGCGGCCGTGCCACCTACGGTTACGACGCCGTGGACGGCGACACCACCGCCTCCGACGGCAACGGTCACGGCACCCATGTGGCCACCACCATCGCCGGATCCACCTACGGAGTGGCCAAGAAGGCGAAGATCGTCGCCGTACGGGTGCTGGACAACAACGGGTCCGGGACCACCGCCGGGGTCATCGCCGGCATCGACTGGGTGACCAGGAACCACTCCGGTCCCTCGGTGGCCAACCTGTCGCTCGGCGGCGGCGCGTCCACCACCCTGGACGCGGCGGTGCGCAACTCCATAGCGAGCGGCGTCACTTACGCGGTCGCCGCGGGCAACAGCAACGCCAACGCCTCCTCCTACTCCCCTGCCCGGGTCACCGAGGCCATCACCGTGGGCGCCACGACCAGCACGGACGCCAGGGCCGGCTACTCCAACTACGGCTCGGTGCTGGACGTCTTCGCCCCGGGCTCCTCGATCACAGCCGGCTGGCACACCGGTGACACCGCGACCAACACCATCTCCGGCACCTCGATGGCGACCCCGCACGTCGCCGGAGCGGCGGCGGTCTACCTGGCCGGCCACACCTCCGCCACCCCGGCCCAGGTCGCCTCGGCCCTGGTGAACGGCGCGACCACCGGCAAGGTGACCGGCCCCGGCTCGGGTTCGCCGAACCGGCTGCTGAGGCTCGTGCCCTGACGGTTCCCCGCCCGGTGGTGACTCCGTGATCCACCGGACCTGAACCGCGGTGCCCCGGAGGCCGGCCGCCCGCCCGCCTCCGGGGCACACCGGTGCCGGTCAGGCTTCCTCGGCGGGATCGGGGTTCTCCTCCCGGTGCGGGACGAACGGCGGGACGAAGACGCGGTCACCCGGGGACGTGCGCGGCCGCACCTCCTCGACGCCCTCACCCGTACGGCCGAGTCCCAGTCCCGGGCCCGCCTCCCGGTGGTCCGGGGCGCCCGCCACGACGTCCTCAACGACGTGAACCACCGCTCGGTGACCGCCGAGACCGTCTCGCCTTCCTGGAGACGCTGCGCAACGGGCTGGTGCCGGTGGTCCCGGTGGAGTCGAGCACCCGGTGGTCACCGGGCCGCCACCGGCGTACCCCCGGCCCCGCACCCCGGTCACGAAAGGTCCGCCCACGGCCTTCATCCTGTCCGTCTCCGGAAGCCCCTCCACCGGCTCACGCACCGCGCGACTGCTGCGCCATCACACCGCGACCAGGCGCTGAACCGGTCCCGATGGCGGCGCCGCCCTCAGACACATGCCCGGCGCTCTCATCGCATGCGCGCGGACACCCGTCGGACGGACAGTCGGCTCAAGCCCGTCCCGGACATGCCACACCCCGCTGCACTCCCCACCGCCAGGCCGTCGAACATGGAAAATGCAGGATTCCAGCTGGAGTATTAGGATTCCTCACGCAATGCCCCATACGGACCGAGTGCTGATGTACGTGCATCATGACGGCAATCGATGCGGAGATCGTCGTCACGAGCGGGTCCGCCCAGGGACGCCTTGCCGGGTGTCCGGCCTTGGACGACTTGGTCACCTGGCCACAGACCCTGGCGCGCTCACCGCCCGGTGTGGCGTCGTCCGGACGGACGAGGGGCGCAACCCCGAGTTCCGATTCGGACCCTCCGGTCAGAACGGGGTCGCCGTGGTCATGACGGCGGGCATGGTCCGATCGGGGACGCCGGTGCGCGTTTCGGTGCGTCTGGCCGACGGACGGGCCGATGAGCGCCACGAACGGCTGCAGCGTGTCCGGCGACCTGGCCGCTGGAGGTCGTGGCGGCGCTGGTCTGCCGCCGGCCGACGCCGGTGGATGGGTACGCAGCCGAGGGTGAGGAAGACTTGGTGGATGTCGTAGCGGATCCGTGGGCGGAGGAACCAGTACGGACGGGCGAACGCGCTCCACCACCCAGCGCTGGGTGCCCTGCCGCTGCTCCGCACTGTGCGAACCGAACTCGGCAAACCGCATCGCCGACCCTCTGCCGGCCGGCGAGGCCGACCCGGTGACACGATCGTCGCCGACGTGCGCGACGCCCCCCTGCACCGCACCGTCCGCAAGGCCGCCGCGGACCAGCCGCCGCGAGACAGCCCGGTGACCGGCCCGCCCCTCCCGCAGCCGGCACCCCGCGGGACACGAACGCCCCGGGGTGACTCGAAGTGCGCGATGTGGGAACCGGAAGAGAAGCCCTGACGCACGAAGAGAGGCCGGGTGCCCGCACGCCCGGCTCCCTCACCTGAGGAGAGAGCACGATGGCGCACGAAGACGACCTCCAGCAGGCCGTGCCGGACACGCCGGGGACGCGCACTGACGGCGACCGCGTCACGCGCCGCCGACCGCTGCGGGAGCGGCACGTCGAGGAGACGGTCGAGGTCGCGGTGCCGGTGCGGACGGCGTACAACCAGTGGACGCAGTTCAAGACCTTCCCGCGCTTCTCGACCGTGGTGCACGGCGTCGAGCAGATCAGGCCCGCCGTGACCGCCTGGACCATCGGCTACGGGCCCCTGCGCCACCGCTTCGCGGTCGAGATCGTGGAGCAGGACCCCGACGCCTACCTGGCCTGGCGCGGTCTTGAACAGAACCCCTCCCACCAGGGCGAGGTCGAGTTCAGGCCGACGGAGTCCGGCGGCACCGCGATCACCGTCCGGATGCTCCTGGAACCACGGGGAGCCGCGAGGGTCCTCACCCGCTCGTCCAGGGCCGCTCGGCTGACCGCCCGGCTGGTGCGCGGGGAACTCGTGAACTTCAAGCAGTTCATCGAGGGACTGGGACAGGAGGGCGGGGCCTGGCGCGGCACCATCCGCAACGGTCGCGTGCAGCACGATCACCCGGAACCGCCCAGGAGCCGCGTGGCCCAGTGGCCCGTCGGCTGACCGGCGTGCCGGACACGGCAAGAGAAAGGCGAACCGATGCAGAACCCGGCCGGCGAGGAGCCGGAGACCACCCTCTCCGTGACACCGCCGAAGAAGTGGGCGGCCGGAGTCCCCGCGGTCGTGCACGCGCTGGAGTACTCCCTGGAGCAGACCTCCCCGCGCAAGACCGGGGTGGACCTGCTGACCATGAACCAGGTGGGCGGGATCGACTGCCCCGGCTGCGCGTGGGCGGACCCGGCCCCGGGCCGGCGCCATCGCAACGAGTACTGCGAGAACGGCGCCAAGCACATCAACGACGAGGCCACCACGCGCCGGGTCACCGCCGCCTTCTTCCGTGAGCACAGCGTCTCCGACCTCGCCACCCGCTCCGACATGTGGCTCAACCAGCAGGGCCGGCTCACCGAGCCGATGATCAAGCGGCCCGGCTCCGAGCACTACGAGCCCATCGGCTGGAACGACGCCCTGGGCGTCCTCGCGCAGGAACTCCAGGCGCTGGCCTCCCCCGACGAGGCCGTCTTCTACACCTCCGGCCGCGCCAGCAACGAGGCCGCCTTCGTCCTGCAGCTCTTCGCCCGCGCCTTCGGCACCAACAACCTGCCCGACTGCAGCAACATGTGCCACGAGTCCAGCGGCTTCGCCCTGAGCGAGACCCTGGGCACCGGCAAGGGCACCGTCAGCCTCGACGACCTCCACCACGCCGACCTGATCTTCCTGGTCGGGCAGAACCCGGGCACCAACCACCCGCGCCAGCTCAGCGCTCTGGAGGAGGCCAAGCGCAACGGCGGCCGGATCGTGGCGGTCAACCCGCTGCCGGAAGCCGGGCTGCGGCGCTTCAAGAACCCGCAGAAACCGAGCGGGATCATCGGACGCGGCACCCAGATCGCCGACCGCTTCCTGCACATCAAGCCCGGCGGCGACCTCGCCCTGTTCCAGGCCCTCAACCGCCTGCTGCTGGAGGCCGAGGACGCCCGGCCCGGCACCGTCCTGGACCACGACTTCATCGGCGCCCGCACCAGCGGCTTCGAGGAGTTCGCCCGGCACGCCCGCACCGTCGACTGGGACGACGTGCGCACGGCGACCGGACTGACCCGCGAGGAGATCGAGAAGGTCCGCGACGAGGTCCTGCGGAGCGAGCGCGTCATCGTCTGCTGGGCGATGGGCATCACCCAGCACAAGCACGGCGTGCCCACCATCCGGGAGATCGTCAACTTCCTGATGCTGCGCGGCAACCTGGGGCGCGCCGGTACCGGCGCCTGCCCGGTGCGCGGCCACAGCAACGTCCAGGGCGACCGCACCATGGGCATCTGGGAGCAGATGCCGGACACCTTCCTCGACGCCCTGCAGAAGGAGTTCGGCTTCGACCCGCCGCGCCCGCACGGCCTGGACTCGGTGGACTCGATCAAGGCGATGCTCGAGGGTCGCGTCAAGGTCTTCCTCGCCCTGGCCGGCAACTTCGTCCGCGCCGCTCCCGACAGCAAGGTCACCGAGGAGGCGATGCGCTCGTGCCGGCTGACCGCCCACATCTCCACCAAGCTCAACCGCTCGCACACGGTCTGCGGCGACACCGCGCTGATCCTGCCGACCCTGGGGCGTACCGAGCGTGACGTCCAGGCCGACGGCGAGCAGTTCGTCACCGTCGAGAACTCCATGAGTGAGGTGCACACCTCCCAAGGCCGCCTCGAACCGGCCTCCCCGCTGCTGCTCAGCGAAGTCGCCATCCTGTGCCGGCTCGCCCGCCGCACCCTGGACGGCAGGACGGACATCCCCTGGGACAAGTTCGAGGGTGACTACGGCACCATCCGTGACCGCATTTCCCGCATCGTGCCGGGTTTCCACGACTTCAACGCACGGGTGACCCGCCCCGGGGGCTTCCAACTGCCCAACCCGGTCAACGAGGGCGTCTTCAACAACAAGGTCGGCAAAGCCCTGTTCACCTGCAACGAGCGCGTGGTCCCCCGGGCACCCGAGGGTCACCTGCTGCTGCAGACGCTGCGCTCGCACGACCAGTGGAACACCGTCCCCTACACCGACAACGACCGCTACCGCGGCATCCACGGCAGCCGCCACGTCGTGCTCGTCAACCCGGCCGACCTGTCCGAACTCGGCCTCGCCCAGGGCGATCGCGTCGACCTGGTGAGCGTCTGGGCGGACGGCTCCGAGCGCCGGGCCGAGAACTTCGAGGTCGTGCCCTACCCGGCAGCCAAGGGCTCGGCCGCCGCCTACTACCCGGAGACGAACGTCCTGGTGCCGCTGGACAGCGTCGCCGACATCAGCAACCAGCCCACGTCGAAGGGGATCGTCGTCCGCCTCGAACCCACCCTCGACCGGACACAGCCCACGCCCGCCTGACCGGCGGCACGATCCCGGCGGGGCCCGCGACAGCAGTGGGCCCCGTCGGGCGTTGTCGGCAGTGGTCCTGGATGGTGGATCATGGTCGTGTGATACGCCGCCGTGAACTGTCCGATACCGAGTGGGGGTTCACTCGGCCGCTGCTACCAGTTTCGTCGCTGGGCCGGAAGCGGTTGGACGACCGGACGCACTGTGACCGTCACGCGGAGGCGGGTGGCTGTCCTCGAGGTTTCGGCCACAGGGATCCATGGCTTCCAGGACACCGCCGGTCCGGATGCCGCTTGCGTCCCCGATGTCGGATCCGACACTCGACCTTCGGCAGCAGCGGCTCGATCACCGCTCACAGCTCGTCGTCGACTTCCCACGGCTTCGGCCGAGCCACCCGCACCCCCGGGTCACCAGTCCTGGAGTGATCCAACCACCTTGAAGATCATTTGGTCAGGAGTTCTTACGGACGGTGCCACCGGCCGCTGAGCCACCACTTCGGCGGGGACGCTGACCGGTTGGCGTCGGGGACCTCTCAGGGCCGGGGCGCCAGCACCTCCAGGGCGCCGGTCTCGGTGTCGTAGCTGCGCAGGGTGACGAGCCGGACCGACAGCGGCGGCACCGGCAGCAGTTCGGGGACCCGTCGGCCGGTGAAGGCACCTGCCCGTCGGGTACGACCGAGCGTGATGTGCGGGATCCAGCGCCCGGGTTCGTGGAATGGGCTGAGGCTCCCGGGCGGACTGTCCGAGGCCACCGCCTCCCACACCCGACGGTGCAAACCGGCCAGCGCGGAGTCGAGAGCCAACCCCCAGGCCAGTACCGAGGTAGGACGCTCGAAGCGAACCACGCCGGTGAACCGCACCGGCAGCGGCAGGACGGCGGCCACCTCGGCGAGCTCCCAGCGGATCGGAGCAGTCAGCTCCGGGCAGGCGGCCAGGGTCAGGTGCGGGCTGTTGGTCGGCGAGCGGTGGCGCGCCTGACTGGGCAGCCCCACGTCCGCGAGCCGCCGCCAGGCCTCCCGAACCGCCAACTCCGCCGCCTCATCCAACAGAAGCTCGACCGTACGCACCACCGCAGCCTACCGGCGGTCTGTGCGTGAGCATGCTCGCAGGGGCAGGCCGCACTGTTCAGGAAGTACGGCGGAAGACGGCGGCAGAGCCGATGACGCCCGAGAACGGGCCATCACCAGGAACTGCCTCCAGGTGGGCTTCCGTCCTTGCGCCCGCTTTTCTTCGTCCGTTTCCTGCTCGCGCTGCCCGGAGACCCCCTCGGGACGTCCTCCGCGCTGTTCGAACCGGTTCGGAAGGTTTTCCGTCTCCTGCTGCGGTTGCTGAACGGGCCGGGCATGCGCGGTGACTGGGACAGCGACGCCGGACGGCTCCTCCTCGAGGGCACCGGCCCGGCCGGGGCCGACAACCGCATCCGCGCCTCCACGACACCGCCGGCCAACTCGCACCGAACGCCCTACAGGGCGCCCCCGTCCTGGCCGCGACGCTCACCGACATCCTCCCCAACAGGCCCTCCGCACCCGTCCGGCGACCCGTCCAAGCCCCCGACAACCCAGTCGGCCGGACGCACTCCCGCCGCCCGTGAGCGAGGTCCCGGCAAGGCTCATTCGGCGAGTGGCCGGGATCTTCGCGTGGTGAGTACCGGCAATCAGCGGTGACTTGGTACGTCAAAGCGCAGACTTAGCTCAAATCGGATTGGGCAGCCGCCTCTCGGCGGAAGACTTCTGTTGCAGTCCAAAGCGGCAGAAAAAGCGGCAGGAACACTGGTGCGATCCGATCGGATGATCCGGTCGGACGGGACATCGCCGGTCGCCGGCAGGGGAGGCCTGATGGCACTGGAAGAGCACGAGCGAGTGAGCGCTGTCATCGGCCTGCGGATGCAGGAGTACGAGACGCTTCGTACTGAGGTCGTCCAAAGGATCGCCGCTCGGCAGCAGATGACCGGGTATGCCGCCGCGCTGACCGCTATCGCCGCGACGCTGGGCGGGAATCTCGGCTGGTGGCGGTGGCTCATCGTGACGCTGGTGGTTCTGGGTTCGGCCCTCTACCTCCGGGACAGCAATAAGGGGGTCCAGCGCATCGGTCTTCATCTGCAGGATCTGGAGAAGGACATCAACGCGCTTGCCGTTGAAGTCTACGGACAACCAGTTCTTTCCTGGGAAAGTCGTCGGCAAGGCCAGCGCGAAAGAGAGGGATGGACCTGGAAGGTGATCGGCATCTTCGGGGGCTGGCACTTGCGCAAGCCGACCAAAGAACTTCCTGGACAACGCACCAGCCCGAATGGCCGCACGAGGGTTCGAACGCATGGTGAGTGATCGGGGCTGCTCGTTGACCCCTGCCACCAAACAGAGCACGAGGGCACCAGCGAAGCCCCCTATGCTGTTCGTCCATGAGTCAGCTGCTCACCCTGACGGTCCCATCCAGCGCCCGTGCTCGATCTCTCACCACCAGTCGCGGCATGTTCGCCGCTCTCGACATGGCACCCGACGGCTCTGTACCCCACAGGGGCACTGTCGTCATGGTTCCCGGCTTCATGGGCAGCAAGGAGGACTTCCTGCCCATGCTGCCACCGGTGAGCCGAGCTGGTTACCGTGTTGTCACCATCGATGGCCGAGGCCAGCACGAAACGGGTGGCCCCCATCCCCCTGCGACGTATGTGAGGGAGGAGCTCGCTCAAGACCTCGTTGCCGTCGTTGAGGCTGTCGGTGACGGCCCGGTCCACCTCGTGGGCCATTCGTACGGCGCTCTCTTGGCGCGGGTCGCCGTTCTACGGACTCATGGAGACCCCTCCCTCTGGAGGTCTCTGACACTCATGAACTTCGGCCCGGCGGAAGTCTCCGCTCAACAGCGCGAACGACTGCGTCTACTGCTCTCCGTGCTCGGCTCAATGACCCTGGAGGAGATCTGGCCCTTCCTGGAGGGCCAGGACGCCACAGCTCCAGATGACGTCCGATCGTTTATGCGGACTCGTTGGCTCGCCAATGACCACAACCACGTCAGGGCGGCTGCCGAGCACTTGCTCACCGAGCCCGACCGCACGGCAGCGCTGGCGGCCATCGGGCTCCCCAAGGCCGTCGTCTCGGGCTCACCCGACCTCACTTGGGCGCCGGAAGGTGTGGCGAAGATGGCCGACGCTCTGTCGGCACAACTCATCGCGTTGCCCGGAGGCGGACATTCACCGAACGTCCATCGCCCGGAGGAAACCACAGCGGATCTTGCAGACTTCTGGGGTGCCATCACTGCCCCCTGAGCCAGAGGTCGTTCTTTTCCGAACCTCATGTGCGATTTTTCCTGGTCAGGCATGAGATCGCGGTTGTCACGGGAGTCTCGGTCCGTTGCCGGCCGAAATGTCGTGGGGAGTGGCGGGCGCCGTCGATGCGAGCGGTGTCGGAAGCGTGGCAGAAGACCGCGGTGGTGCGGGTGAAGGAAATCGAAGCCGAACCGGTCCGGGAACGGGCAGCCCTGGCGGAGGCGGAAGAAGTACTCCGACGCCGGCTGATCGGCCTGGAGCAGTATCTGGAGGCGCCGGCGACAGCCGTGCACGGCCTCTGGCCATCCGCGTGACCGGAGGCCAGGCAGGTGACGCGCCGGCCTTCGAGGCCGTCATGGCAGGCATCCGTGTCCCACGCGCCGGCCTCGGGAGACCGAGGCCTCGGCCGGAGGCCGTCCTGGCGGACCGCGCGTACTCATCCCGGGCGCCCCAGAAGCATCTCCGCCGCCGCGGGACCCGTGCAGCCACTCCTCAGCCGTCCGACCAGGTCTGCCACCGTCCGCGGCGAGGCCGTGCCGGCGGGCGCCCGCCGGCCTACGAGCCGAGATGTACAGACAGCGCAACGCGACGGAGCGATGCGTCAACCGGTTCAAGCAGTGGTGCGGCCCGACCATGCGAACGGACAGACCC
>NZ_NCTE01000533.1:14042-16918 GCF_002114215.1 Streptomyces sp. 13-12-16
CCATGCGAACGGACAGACCCGCCATCGCCCACCAGGCCGCACCCCACCTTGCCGCCGCCCTCGTCCTGGCTCGGCGGTAGCGGCTGCGGGGGTGATTCACTTGCCGAACAGCTCGAGGCTGCCGGGAGGGTGTGTGGAGGAGCCAGGATTTCGAGTCCTGCTGACGGAGTCAGGGGACCGGAGGACGGAGGCGATCCGTGTGATCCGGACGGTCACCGGCCTCAGCCTTTGGAACAGCAAGCTCCTGCTGGACAGTGCGCCCGTAGCGGTCACAGAACCCGACTGGCTCGAAGCCGCCCAGGAAGCAGCCGGTGTCCTTGAGGCCGCGGGTGCCCACGCAGCAGTGGTCTGCGACTGGTGCGACCGCACCGTCACGCGAGGGACCGATCCGCTCGACCCGGCTCCGTGCAGTGGGCCTTGGCCTCCCGAGGCCTGTCGGGCGAGTTGCCCGCCTTCAACCGACTGAGCACAGCGGCTGACGACGGACACTGTGGCGAGATTCGCTGGGCCTGGCCGTCAAGCCGGCTCACACGGTCGTCCGGTCGACACCCGGTTCGGGGAGGAGGATGGGTGGAGCGGCGCCTTTCCGATCAGTCCGGCGTCACAGCCGTACGTCCGCTGTCGCGCTGTGGCCGGAGGAACCGCTCTCAGAGCGCTGGCGCGGCGACTTGCCCCCGTGCTTCTGCGGCGCCCTTCGGTCATCGCGAGGGAGGACACCCCTCATGGCCCGGCGCATCCGACGCAATGCCGTCATCTCGCTCGTCGTCCCATCGTTCGTCCTGGGAGCCACGGCCGTCCTGACGCCCGCCGCCACTGCGACACCCGCTCCGGGGACGTACGCGGTCAGGACCGAGGGCAACGGGCCGGGGGTGACGACCAATGGTTCCGGCCGGGAACCCGACCAGGCACCGTCATGCGCATACCGCTCGAAGGCGGCGGTCGACTGGTGGTCGAACTGACCCCGGACGAGGCCGGTGTTCTCGCCACCACGCTCACGGACATCGGCGGCTGATGTCGTTGATCAGTGAACGCTTCTCATCCCGTGGTTCGCGGGTGATGACGGCTGGTGGTCAGGGGCCGTGACGCGGCAGGGCCCCTGATCGTTCCGGCTGGTGGTCTCACCCGCCAACGTACCGAAACGGAGCGCCTGTTGGTCCCGCATGAGCCATGCTCGACGTCTCGTACAAGGCCGGTGAGCACGTTTTCTGGCGCATCTGCGCCCGAAGGTGTGAGCCGACGCTGACCACAAAGCCAAAACCTATCGGTGAACAACAGGACTTGGTGGAACGGATGGTCCCCAGCCCGGCGGCAGGAGTGCCCAGGAGCCGTGGTCCAACCACTCGCCGAACCGAACGGGCCGGGCGCCGCCGAGGTGGTCCAAGGACAGCGGGACGATCCGGTCGCAGGTAGCCCGTCCGTCCCACCAGACCGTGCCGGCCAGAGAGCCGGTCAGGGCCAACAAGGTGGAGAAGCCGCAGCCGTGCTCCTGGATGACGACCGCGCCGGCCGTCTTCAGATCCTCGAACCTGTCGGCCTCGTCGTCCCAGGCAGACCGAGCCTCCCGGTACGCGGCGTCGTCCTCGAACGCCTCGGCCTGTGGTTCACGCGCCATCAGTTCGTCGTCGGCCTCGGCGTAGGAGTCGGGATGGGGAAAGGGAGCAACCAGCAGCTCGCGCCGCCCCTCGTCGTTCCCGGCCCACCACCAACCACGTCCGGTCCGCTCGAGCCGGAAGAGCGCCCCGCCTGCGCTCACCTCGCGCAGATACGCTCGGTATTCCTCCGGGAAGGACACTCCGAGTTCCCGTTCGGCCTCGGCGATCTCGGCTTCGGTGAGGGGCGGCTCCGTCATGGGACGAGCCTAAGCCGTGCCGTGCAGACCATCAGCCCGCTCATACGAATCCCACGCGACCGATTCCAAGCTTCAACGCCTTCGTCCGGACAAGGCGTACGACATCCCTCACCTGCGGCGATGGCCATGGGCAAGCACATCGGCGTCCGCATCGCCCGCGAGGGAGTCGAGCACGGTCTTGGTGATTTCAGCCGGAGTCCGGCCGGGTCAGGCGCCGGGTGAGGTGAGCCCCTACGGCAACGACCATGAGCGTTGCGGTGATGCCGCCGAGCACCATGACGGTGGACGGGGAGGAGCGGTCCACGATCACGCCTCCCACCAGCGCGCCGATGGAGATCGTCGCCTGGAAGGACGCGGTGAACAGCACCGAGGCCGCTTCGGGTGAGGCGGGGGACGCCTTGGCGAACCACGTCTGGGAGGAGACGGGGACGGCCCCGTAGGCGACGCCCCAGACGATCAGCAGGATCAGCGCGCCGGCCTCCCAGCGGCCCAGCACGGGCAGCAGCAGGGTGGCGGCCGCGATCAGAGCGGCTGCAAGGCCGAAGGCGGTGCGGGGCCGGCGGGAGACGATCGCGCCGCCCAGGAAGTTCCCGGCGATACCCGCGGCACCGTAGACCAGCAGGAAGACCGTGATCATGCCGGAGCTGACCTGGGTGACCTGCTCCAGGAAGGGGGTGACGTAGGTGTACGTGCCGAAGTGGGCCAGCACGACCAGGAAGGTCAGCAGCAGCGCGAACCGGGTGTTTGCGCTGCTCATCATGGTGCGCAGCACGCTCAGGCGGGTCACCTGCGTCGGCGGCAGCGGCGGCACGACGAGCATGAGCAGGATCAGCACACCGACGGTCAGGACGCCCATGACCACGAAGGCCGTGCGCCAGTCGGCCATGTCTCCGATGAAGGTGCCGGCCGGGACGCCGAGCACCGAGCCCAGCGGTACGGCGGAGAAGATCACTGCCGTGGCCCGGCCGACTGACTCGGCGGGCACCAGGCGTTCGGCCAGGCCGGCGCCGATCGACCAGAAACCGCC
>NZ_NCTE01000533.1:17191-32901 GCF_002114215.1 Streptomyces sp. 13-12-16
AGACCCGCCATCCCGTCGGAGACGGTGAAGCTTGCCCCAATCCTGGTGAGCAGACCGATCGGCAGGATCTCGGTCGTGACGATCGAGAAGATTCCCAGCATCACCGAGACCACGGCCAACCATCCGACAAGAGGGGATCGATTCGGTAGGCCGGTTCCACCGAGGCGCGTGTCGGCGGTGGTTGTCGAGGCCATGAAGTCCGTCCTGTGAAGGGTCCGTCGTTACCCGTTCAGTGCAACAGTCTTCCGGCACCGAGGCTGGCAGGCTTGCGACATCAACCTCGCCCCGCAAGGGTGATGTCGCAAACACACCGGGCTCCTTCTCTCCCCCTCGTCACCGGTCACGGGCGTCAGGCAGGCGTTTCCCGAGCAGTGGTTCCGCTTTGCTGGGCGAGTCCGACGCGGCGCCTTCCGGAGACCACGCAGCTGAGCGTGGAGCAGATCGCCGCTCAGACCGGCATGGGGACCGCCGCCACGCCGCGCCGGCACTTCGGTCGCACGGCAGGCGTGCCGCCCGACACCCATCGGCGCTGGTTCCGGTCGCGAGGTGTGGGCAAGAACCCCGGGCTTTCCGCCGCACCGGCCGTACCGGCACTGTGACGCCTACGAGTCGCATCCCAGGTCCGGTGCGACGGTCTGCGCGTTTTCCACCGGTTCGCCGTGGCGATCCGCTGCAACCGTAGCCTTCGCCGCATCCCGCTCTCCGAGCACTTCGAAAGGAGCATCCTTGAACACCACGGACCCCTCCCCCATCACCGCCTTGCCGGAGGCTTTCCACCACCGGCTGGGGCCGGATCGCTTCGTGAGCACTCACGCCACCGCCGGCCCCTGGAGCCCCAAGTGGCAACACGGCGGCCCACCCTCCGCCTTGCTGGGGCGGGCGATGGAACAACACGCAGCACGTGACGGCTTCAGGTCGATCTGGCGCGTCTTGCCGCATGGGCCGCCCCGCTTGCAGAACAGGAGCCAAAGCATCAGATTGTGGCCAGTGGCGCGCGGCAGAGGTTGGTCAACACGCACAGCGCCGCGCGGATAGTGCGGACCGATACCTTCCGCACTACCTGATCCAGGAGTGCGCCGGGCGCACTTCCATGCGCTCCCATCTCCAGGCGTCGAGCACCTCACCAATGGGAAGGTGAGCAACCAGCAGAGGAAGCTCTCACGGGAGAATCGTTGGCAGCGCTCATATTTGGCCTGATTGCCTCACTGGCTGCAGTGCTCTCCATACTCTTCGCCGCGCGACAAACCAGAGAGCTTGCCAGGCAGACCAAGATAAACAACGGAATATCTGCCGCGTCTGCAGTTCACAACAGCCTGGACAGGCTTCACAGCATCGACAGCATGCTGTTCGAAAACCCGCAGTACATACCCTACTTCTACTCGGGGAGTCCGCTGCCTCAAGCAGGAGCGGAGAGACTTCAGGTTCTCATACTGGCGGAAATGTTAGCGGACTCGCTGGATTACGGCCTTCTCATCAAGTCGCTAGCGCCTGAAACCGACAACTATGACTGTTGGGATGAGTACGTCGAGGGCATGCTGGAAAACGCTCCCGCGATTCGGTTTGTTGTGAGTCGGCACCCCACCTGGTGGCCTTCGCTTACTGAGCACTTCCCCGATATCACTCCCTGACGTCACAGGAATGCCTACGGCCCTTCCTGATCGACGAGAGAGCATCCAAAGCATTCGGAGGGCGTTCTCCAAGGAGGAAGGGAGCGGGTGGATGGATATCACTCGAAGCTCCGAGCTTGGGAAGCTTGTGCTTTCCGTAGCCGGTTTGAGGGTCGAACTGTGACGGAGTAGCGCTTCGGCCTGGTCGGCTGCCGACTTGGTGGCCGGTGTCCCCCGTGGTTTCCCGCACTTCCTGGCACGACCTCCTCGAACCACGGGCAGGACGGTAGCTGAGGTTTATCGTTCTGGGCACGCGGTCGGCTGGTGCCGCTGTATTTCTCCGCTGTGCCGCACGATGCCCGGTGAGGGAGGACCGGTGAATCGCGGGACTCGCACAGCCTCCAGCCCCATGGCCTCCTCTTCCTGCCTTCCGGTCACTCCGCCCGGTCCTTCGCCCGCACCTCGCCGTCGGGTCCGGTCCAGAGGACGCAAGGACCTCCGCATCGGTGCCGTCGTTCAGTCGGCCACGTCGACCCCGTATCCGCGTGCGAGGGCGTCGAGGCCATGGTCGTAGCCCTGACCGACGGCACGTAGACGCCAGAGCGGGCCCCTGCGGTAGATCTCCACGAGCAGCATCGTGCGTTCGGTGGTGGCGGCGTCCAGGGTGGCCCGGGCGAGGGGTGCCCCGCTGCTGCCGGGGGCCGCACCGATCTGGATCGCGCCGACGGTCCCGAACGTGGCGGCGCCGTCGACGGCCGCAGCGACGACGATCTTCCGCGTCGCGGGTGGCAGGGACGCCAGGTCGAGGGCGATGGTCTGTTCGGCAGGACCACCGGTCAGCAGACGCACCGTCCCGGCGGGACTCTCCGGGGTTCCGTAGAAGATGAAGTCTTCGTCGGATGCGACCTGTTCTTCCTCGTCGAGGAGGAAGGCGACCACGTCGATCTCGCAGTCGGACTGTGGGGCCCAGCCGGCGGTGACGTACCACTCCGGCGCGGGTCCGCCGTGCGGCATGGGCAGGTCGATGACGCCGCCCCTCGGCATCACGTGCGGCTCCTGAAGCCGGAGAGCCACCGCACTCCGGTCCGTTGTGGTCGGAGAGGCGAGCCAGTGCAGGTCGTGCACGGGGAGTTCGAGGGCGTTGATGCGCTTCATACGTCGGTCGCCTTCTCCTCCCGCCAGGAGCACGACGTCGGTGACGCTGGCGGACAGGTTGATCGCCGCGGATCCGCCCAGCTCGACGACACGGGTACGGGCTGCCGCCGCATCGGCGTGGACGCCACCGAGCACCAGTACCCGACGTCCCGCCAGGAGCTTGTCCGAGGTGCCGGCGGAGGACTCCGATGGCCCCGGCGCGGGGGCTGACACGCGGGGAGAGGTCGCGGGGAGGGCCGCTGTTTCCGGGGTGGGTACCGCAGAGGCCGTGGTGGGCACCGGTTCCACGGGCTCGACCTGTTCTGCTTCCGGCCCGGTCGCCGGGGCGCCCCCGGCGGCCGTCGCCTCATGGGGTGCCCCCGGCCGTACGTCGGCCAGCAGTCGCAGGAAGGTCTGCTCGTCGACGACCGGCACACCGTCGGCGACTGCGCGCCGGGCCTTCGCCGAACCGGCTGCCGGTTCATTGGTGACCAGCACACTGGTGTGCCGACTGACGGAGGTCATCATGTTCAGCCCGGCGGCAACCGCCCTCCCGACCAGCTCCGCCCGGGCGTGGGCGGTCTCACCGGTGATCGCGACCTTCATTCCCTGTCGGAGCGGCCCGCCGGGAGTCGGACGTCCCGGATTGCGGTAGGCACAGGGAGTCTTCGGCGGCTTCGGCGTGAATCGGGATTCCGCCCGTGGTGGGCACGTCACCAGCGGCAAGGGCAGATCGAGCCGAGCTGCCTCGCGCAGTGACGCCCGCAGAACCCCGGCGAGTACCCGGGTGTCGTCCAGGGCGTCGTGAGCGCGCTGCCGGGAGACGCCGTAGTGGGCGGCGAGGGTGCCGAGCTTCATGTCGTCCGTGGGCGGATCCACCTGACGGTTCAGGGCCAGGGTGCACAGCCGCTGCGAGACCGGCAGCCGCATCCGCGCACGGGCGAACTCGTGGGCCAGGAAGTCGTAGTCGAACTGGGCGTTATGGGCCACCAGGACCCGGTTCTGGAGCATCGCTCCGATCCGTCCGGCCACTTGGTCGAAGGTCGGTGCGCCCCGCAGACGCTCGGCGGTGAGCCCGTGCACCTCCACCGGCCCGGGATCGCACCCCGGATCGAGCAGTGTCGAGAACTCCCCCGTCTGCTCACCGTCCGGACCGATCGTGATGACCGCAACGGACAGCACCCGGTCCCGCCTGGCCATGAGTCCCGAGGTCTCCACGTCGATCAGGGCCCAGTCGTAGGCGTAATCGCCTATGGCGGGCGCGTCCGGGGAGGGAGAGACGAGACTCATGACGCCAAGGATGATCCGATATGCGGCTCTCCTTCAACCTGCATGGTGATTTTCCCTCGCCGAGGATCGTGACGGGCGGTCGTGTCACCCCGGCTGACCGTCACCCTGCACCGGGCTCAGGCCGAACTGCAGGACTGGGAACGACGCGACGACATCCACGAGGCCTTCCTCGACTTCGCCGTCTGTCCGAGTCACCCACCGGCACGTCCAGAGGCTTCGTGAGCGCCCGTCAGCCTGTGGAATTCCTCTCCTGTTGCGGCAAGACCGGCAGCAGGGCCTGTTCCGGCCGCTCTGTGGAGGCTTGCCCGAGTCAGGAGTGCAGGCGTGGGAGCCAGCCGCCGAACTCGCTTCGACTGCCCATGGTCCGGCTCACGAGCGGCTCCGCGCCCCGGGCGCACCGTGGCCCGGGTACGCGGGGTGCGTACTCGGGCCGTGCGGTCCGGGGTCCCGGGCGGGCCGGTGCCGGTGTCAGGCGGCGAGGGTCTCGTGGAGGGCGTCGAGGCCGTCGCGGTAGATGCCGGTGAACAGGTCGACGACCTCGTCGTCGGTGGCACCTTCGGGGTTGAAGCGGCCGGACCACTGGACCTCGGCGGTGTTCTCCTGCCCGGGGACGGTGTGGACGCGGATGGTGGAGACGTAGCCGTTGACGGGGAAGGGGGCCTGGAGGATGGCGTAGCTGTAGTGGCGTTCGGTCTCGTTGAAGTCGACGAGGCGCTCGATGATGACCTCGCCCTCGGGGTTGGTCAGTCGGCGGACCCGGCCGCCTTCGAGTGCGGTGCTCTCGGGGATGTAGGGGAGCCAGTCGGGCAGGGCGTCGAAGCCGCCGATGAGGCTCCAGACCTTGTCGGGCGAGGCGGGGACGATGCGGCTGACGGACGTCGAGGCCATGGTGTTTCTCCGGACGGTGGTGCTGGTGGGGATGGTGGGGGTCAGGCGCCGTTGGGCAGCGGGGCGGCCGGGCTGACCAGGCCCGCGGCGCGCAGGTCGGTCCAGAAGGCGGCCGGGACCGTCTCGTTCAGGGCGGCGGTGTCCTCGGCGATCCGGCTGGGTCGGGTGGCGCCGGGGATGACGGCGGCGGCCGCCGGGTGGGCCAGGGAGAACTGGAGGGCGGCGGCCTTGATGCTGATGCCGTGCTTGTCGGTGAGGGTCTTGAGACGGTCGACGCGCTCGATGATCTCCGGCGGGGCCTGCTGGTACTCGAAGTGGGCGCCGCCGGCGAGGATGCCGGAGCTGTAGGGGCCACCGACGACCATGTCGACGTTCTGCTCCTGGGCCATCGGCAGCAGCCGCTGCAGGGCGTGGGCATGGTCGAGGAGGGTGTAGCGGCCGGCGAGGAGGAACCCGTCGGGCCTGGGCTCGTCGAGGGCGAGGGTCATCTCGATGGGCTCGGTCTTGTTGACGCCCAGTCCCCAGGCCCTGATGACGCCTTCGTCGCGCAGGCGGGACAGGACGCGGAAGGCTCCGGTGCGGGCCTCTTCGAACTTCTGGACCCAGGCGTCGCCGTGGAAGTCCTGCGCGATGTCGTGGACCCAGACGATGTCGAAGCGGTCGACGCCCATACGGCGGAGGCTGCCCTCGATGGAGCGCTCGGTGGCGTCGGCGGTCCACTCGTGGAGGACCTTGTTGGGGTTGCCGTGCTCGAACAGGCCGCCCTTCTCGCCGAAGTCGGGGACGTCGGTCTCCGGTTCGTCGAGGACGACCCGGCCGACCTTGGTGGACAGCACGTAGGAGTCGCGGGGCTTGGTCGAGAGCACCTGGCCCAGGCGCTCCTCGGCGAGGCCGGCGCCGTAGAAGGGGGCGGTGTCGTAGTAGCGGATGCCCTGGTCCCAGGCGGCCTCGACAGTGGCGCGGGCGTCCTCGTCGGGGATCGCGCGGAACATGTTGCCCAGCGGGGCGGTGCCGAAGCCGAGACGGCCGGGGAGGATTTCCTTCAGGGACATGAACGATGCCTTTTCGATCGAAGCCTCGGTGTGAGGCTGAGGGAGCGGGGGTACCTCCTGGTGCGGCGGCTCATCCGACGGAGTCGGGCACGGGGTGAGAGGACACCCGTCCGGGGCGTACAGGCGATCCCACATTTGATTGCAGGAGCCCTTTACAAGCGAAGACAATAGTTGCATACGCGGGCTAATGCAAGCGGGTGTCGCCCGTCGCGCCGAAGAGGCCTGGACACCGCCCGGTGGATGCACCGCGGAAACCACCCTGCGGACGCGGCGGGTGCGAGCCGTACGGCGCGGCGGCCGGACGCCCGTCAGGGGTTGGTCGTGGGAACGAGGCCACCGTCGGCGCCGAGTGCCCGGCTCATGATCGTCGAAGCCTGCTCCGACGCCACGCAAGTGATCATGCCGACCGCCTCATGGGGGCGGATCAGGCGTTTGAACAGGGACGCTGCCGCACGGTCCTCCGCCAGACGGCGCCGCTCCTGCTCGACCGGGGCGAGCTCCGGGGCAGAGCTCGCCGAACATGGCCGGCACACCGTCACTCGTCGTCGGCCCGGGCAGCACGCAGTACACGGCGGCCCCTGCGCCTGTGGGCTCCTGGGCCATCCCGCGCGGTACCGCCGGCCGCGCCATCTCGATCACCCCGTAGTGGGCCGTGTCCGCTGATGTCCGGAGACCCGCCTCGCTGCTCACGGAGATCCCCCGGCCCCATCCGCGGCGCGCAATGGCGTGCCGGGCGCACCCCGGAGAGGACGTTGATCTCGAGGAACCGCAGTCGGCCTCCGCCGGGGATCTCGAACGTCGGCCGTGACGCCGTGTCGGCGGTGCGGGTGGTGCACTCGCTCGGACCGGCCAGGTGTGCGCCTCGCCGCCCGGACGTCCCCTTCGCCGTCCCGGCGATGAGCGCCTGGAGCCGCGGTGAGGCCGGGCTGTGGGCCGCCGCCATGTCGTACGCCCTTGTCCGGCGCTACGGGCATTGGACGGCGGGCCGGCGCTGGGCCCACGAGGAAGGGGACTCCGACGGTGGGCCGGTGGGGAACCGGTGCTGCCCGCGAGGCTCGATCACCACTCCGGAGAAAACGCTCGCCCGTGTCGTCGCCGCCCTGTGCGAGTGGCGCGGACGGTTGGAGAGCCTCGCCGGGTGGTTCGAGGCGTACCCGCTGGAGCCGGCCGACGTCGGGGGCCGGCGGATCCCGTGGGTACGCGCTGCTCGACATCTGATCCCGCAGGTGACCGACCGTACTGGCTGCGGCAGCGGCCGGCACGGGCACCGCTGCCAGGCGCTCACGCGGTTCCTCAGCCGCCGGGGAATCGCACCCGATACCGCGCAGGGTCTGAACGACCAGTCGATCGGCGGACGGTTCCTGAGCTGGAACGATCCGGACAGGGCGCTGGTCGAGGGCATCGCGGAGCGGCTCGCGCTGTCGTTGCGGCCGGACGCCGGCACACGCTCCGCCGAGCCCACGCCCGACCACCCGGAGCGCTGGCTCGCGGTGCGTGAGGCCGTGCCATGGCAGGAAGCCCCGGACAACCGAGACCCGGCGCGCTGCTGCCTCCCCGGCCTCGCACCGGACTGAGCAGTCCAGTTGGAGAGCGCCCCCCTCAGGCGCTCAGTCACACCGGTGCGCTCGGCCGGAGGCGATCAGGAGGGGCAGGGGCCTGCCTCGGCCGTCGCAGACGAGGCGGATCCCGGGGATCGGACTTCCCCGTGATCGGCCGAGGGCATGAGGGGCGGCACCACCCAGACCATGACGAACATCCCACCAGGGTCACGGAACGGCCGGTTCCCTGGGAGCTGATCCCTTACAGGGCGGAGGGAGGGGTCTTCGGGTCGAAGACGTTCTGCGGCGCGCTCGGCCGGGCAGTGGACGCCTGGCGCAGTACCTGGGCGAGGTCGCGGTGTATCCGGTCGGCTTCCCCGCGGACCTGGACGGGGACGTCGCCGCGTTCGGCCACGAGGCGGTCGTAGACGGGGGTCTGCTGGAACACGGTGGTGCGGTTTCCCTTCGGCGGGCGGTTCACGGACTGGCGCAGCATACGGGCCCGGGTCACGCTCCGCTGAAGGCGGGTGTTCAGGCCAGGACGGCGAGGACGGTGGGCTCGGCCCTCGAGCCGCCGTCGAAGAGCGCGGCGATCAGGCGGACACGGTCGCCGGGGAGCCGGCCGGTGCGGGCTTCGGCGCGCCGGGCGCCGATCTTGACGGTGTCGCCGTCGAGGCGGATGGCCTCGCGGGCGGGCAGCCTGAGGTCCGGGCCGTCTACGGTATGGTGCGGCAGCGCCGGCCGGCTCAGGAGAGGAGCTGGGCGAGTGCTCCGGTGACGGCGGCGGCGAGAGTGAGGACGGCGGCGAAGGTGTGGCGGCGCGCATGAGGGCGGCGGGGTACGTGGCGCCGCCGAGGCGTGCGAGTGTGCCCGCGGCCGCGGCGGCCGGGAGCGCGAACACGACGACCAGGGCGGCAGCAAGCAGGACGGTGCCGATGTGGTTCACGGCTGTCTCCCCGTAGGAGGCCCGGATGCTGAGCCAGACTGAAGGCCCCGGACCTGTTGACAGGGAGCGAGAGACCGTCCCCGTGGAGCTTTTCGAGACGAAGAACGGTTCGGTCCGAGGGTTTCGGGCTTCCGCCGACGTCGTCGCCGTCCTCGGTATCCCCTATGCCGCCCCGCCGTTCGGCGCCAACCGGTTCCGGGAGCCTCTTCCGGCGCCGGCGTGGACCGGAGTGCGGGAGTGCGGGGACTTCGGTCCGATCGCGCCGCAGTCGGCGCGGCTGCCCGGGGCACCCGTGTGGTCTCCCGGCGACGAGGACATCCTCACGGTCAACCTGTGGACGCCGGCCCCGGACGGTGGCCCCCTGCCGGTCCTCGTCTGGATCCATGGCGGTGCCTACACCTTCGGCTCCTCGGCTCAGCCCGACTTCGACGGCACCGTGCTGGCCCGCGCCGGACTGGTCGTGGTCACTCTCAACTACCGCATCGGTTTCGAGGGCTTCGGCCATGTCCCAGCGGACGGAGGCATCGCCTACCCGGACAACCGGGGCCTGCTCGACCAGGTGGCCGCCCTGCGCTGGGTGCGCGAGAACATCGCCGCCTTCGGCGGCGATCCCGACAACGTCACCGTCGCCGGCCAGTCCTCCGGGGCGGCCTCGGTCGCCTGCCTCATGGTGATGGACCGCGCCCGTGGCCTGTTCCGCCGCGCCATCGCACACAGCCCCGCCAGCCCCTGTTACACGCGCGGCATCGCGGCGGCGACCACGCGCGAGGTCGCCGCCGCGGCGGGCTGCCCCGCGACGTCCGAGGGCTTGGCCTCCACGACTCCGCAGGCCTTGGTCGCCGCCGCCGACCAGGTGGTCGACAGCTACCGGCGTGACCCCGCCTCCGGATCCCGCTACTACGACCCCTCGCTGTACGCCCCCGTCCTCGACGGTGACGTCCTGCCCACCGACCCCCTCACGGGTATGGCAACCGGCGCGACCCGGGACGTGGACCTGCTGGTCTGCCACACCACGGAGGAGTACTGGCTGCTCGACGCCGTCGGCAGCAGCGCGAAGGTCACCACCGACGGGCAGCTCGCCCGCTTCGCCGAGGACTTCGGCCTCCCCGACGGCCTGGTGGCCGGCTACCGCGCCGTAATGCCCCAGGCCCCGGTACTCGACGTCTACCTCGCCGTCTACGGCGATCTGCTGTTCGTCGAGTACGGCAACCGTCTCGCCGAACTCCACGCCCGGGCCGGCGGCCGGGCGTTCCTCTCCCGCTTCGACCGGCGACGCACCGGCCCGCACGGAGCCGTGCGCGCATGGCACTGCGCGGACATTCCTTTCGCCTTCGGTAACCTCCACGACGAGCGCCTGGCATTCCTCATCGGCGGAACACCCACCGCCGCGGACCAGGAACTGGCACGCCGCATGGTGCGCGCCTGGGCCGACTTCGCCACCGCCGGGAGCCCGGGTTGGCCCCCCGTCCGCGACTCCACCACCCGGGCCAAGGTGTGGACAGCCGACAACCACGCCGGCACCGGCACCGACGACACGCCCGCCGCCGCTCTCCGAGCCCTGTGGACCAAGGCCGACTTTCCCGTTCTGCGCCCATGAACTGGTGCACCGTACGCGCGCCGGGTGACCGGCCACCAGGAGCTTTGCAGTGCGGTGCCCGAACTCGGCCAGACGGAGGAGGGTGGCTGATCCCCCCTCCTGGCACTGGTGGTCGTCGTCGGATCGGCGCCGTTGTGACTGGCTGACCGCTTTGAGCGTGCCAGATGTCCGGAGGACAACGATCAGTTCGATGCCGGTCGGCCGGAGTCGACTGCCGCTCCCCGGCCGGAGGCAGCCGGCAGAGGCACGACCGGTCGTCGTCCGACCCTGATTCCCGCTGTCCCCGGCAGTTCCAGATGCCGGCCCTGGAACCGCGTCCGCAGCGCGCGGTCGTGCGTGACCAGCACGATCGCTCCCGAGTATCCGGTCAACGCTTCCTCCAGTTCCTCGACCAGCGCCGGCGACAAGTGGTTCGTCGGTTCGTCCAGCAGCAGGAGGTCGGCGGGCTCCGAGACCAGTCGGGCCAGATCCACACGGCGGCGCTGGCCGTACGACAACTCGTCCATGCGCGACCGCAGTTCCGCGGGGTGGAAGAGGCCGAGGGCGAGCAGGGCATCAGCGTGCTCGTCGGCAGATCCCACGCGCCCCAGTCCGAACGCCTCGGCCACCGTCAGGTCCGGCGGCCACGGCGTCTCGTCCTGTCGCAGATGGCCCACCCGGCCGGGCACCCGCACCGAGCCCTCGTCCGGCCGCAGTTCACCGGCGAGCAGCTTCAACAGTGTCGTCTTGCCGGCTCCGTTGGGGCCGGTGACGAGAAGCCTGCCGCTGCGGTCCAGAGTGAGGGAGCTCAGGCTCAGACGGTCTCCCACCCGTACGTCCGACAGCTGAGCGGCGGGGAGCTCCGCGGAGGCGGTTTCGGTGCCTCCTTCCGCGACGGCCGGTGCCGTCGCCATGCGTGCCGTGAAGGCCAGCGGATCCGGCGGCGGTGCCACCGGGTTCGCGGTCAGCCGCTCGATGCGCTCTCGGGCATTGCGGATGCGGGCCATCGCGCCGTGCGCCCGGCCGCGGGCCCGGAAGCCGCCGTGGCCGAAGTTGGCCAGCGGCGCCTTGCGGGGGATGGTGTCGAGGAGGGCGGCGTGGCCGACGGCCAGCCGTTCGTTGCGAATCAGTTCGGACCGCCACCGCTCGTATTCCTGAAGCCGGCGGCGGCGCTCCGCCGCCTTCGCCGTACGGTAGCCGGTGTAGCCGTCACCGTAGCGGGTGACCTTTCCCGCCTCGGCCTCCAGGACCGTGGTGGTCAGGCGCCCCAGGAAAACGCGGTCGTGAGTGACCGCGAGCACCGTGCCTCGGTACGTCCGCAGCTGCGCCTCCAGCCACTCCACAGCCTGATCGTCCAGGTCGTTGGTCGGCTCGTCCAGAAGCAGCAGCTCCGGGCGGCCGGCGAGGACGCCGGCCAGGGCCAGACGGGAGCGCTCGCCGCCGGAGAGGGTGCCGAGTCGGCGCTCACGGCGGAGAGCCGGCAGGCCGAGGTGGTACAGCGCGATGTCCACCCGGTGGTCGGCGTCGTAACCGTCCCGGGCCTCGTAGCGTCCGAGGAGTACGCCGTACGCGGCGAGTGCCACCGGGTCCTCGCCGTCACCGAGCGCCTGCTCGGCCCGGCGCAGCTCCGCCTCCAGGGCACGCAGGTCTGCAAGGGCCAGGTCGACGGCGTCCTGGACGGTGGCGGTCGGGGGCAGGGCGATGGTCTGCGGCAGATAGCCGACGCCGTCGGCGGTCACGGTCACCTCGCCGCTGTCCGGGCGCTCCTGACCTGCGATGAGTTTGAGGAGCGTGGACTTGCCCGCGCCGTTGTCACCGATCAGCCCGGCCTTCTCCCCGCGATTCAGTGTGAAGGAGACCTGGTCCAGAACGGTGCGGCCGGGGTAGCGCTTGGTGACATGACTGAGCGCGAGTTGTGAGGTGCGCAAGATCAGTTCCCTCCTGGCCACGCGGGCTTCGGCCCGGGCCGGATCGGGGTGGACGGCTGCACGACGAGCGCGGCGACGGCGGAGCACTGCTCTACGCGGTCGGCGCCGGTGATCTCACAGGGAACCCATGAACAGGACGGTACGCCACAACGAGCGAAGTCGCAAGACGATACGTCTCGCCTTGTTGGGTGCATTGGCGTGGGCTGTTTGGCATCGGACGACCAGTGACAACCGCCGGGGCGCACTGACCGTCGACGGACTCCAGGACCTGGCAGACCCTCGTGCCGGCAAACCGCGCCCACCAGGGTGCCGGCGCGACCGTGCGCTCCTCGTACGGGAACCACCGCGAACAACCCGCGCACCACCAGCGGTTCAAACACGATCACGCCCGGCTGAGGGCACCGGGCGAACGCGCCTTCGCGCAGTCGAAGTCCTGGCGACTGCTCCGGCGGGCCAGATGCTCCACCCGCCGCATCGGCACCATCGTCCAGGCCGTCCACACGCTGATGACCTGCAGCCGTTCAAGATGAAAGAGGCTCAGTGATCGCACACGGTCCCATCAGGATCTCCTCATCCGCGGCCAGGAGCTGTTTCAGGTCACGCGAACGACTCGTCCGCCAGGATGCGTTCCAAGGACCGCTGGCCGGTCCGACTCATGACCGGGTTGCTTTTGACGTAGTACCAGACCAATCCCATCGCTTGAACGAAAGCCCACGCCTTGCCACGTTCCCATTCGAGGTCGTCGCTGCCCAGGCGATCACGGAGTATCTGCCGCGGCCCGGCCTCGAGCAAATGCCACGCACTCACAAGATCCAGCGAAGGGTCAGCCGGTCCGAAGCCGCCCACATCGAGAACCCCCGCAATCCGACCAGCGGACACGAGCACGTTGCCAGGAATCAAATCGCAATGGGCCATGACGTCCTCAGCCGCACCTCGCGGCAGAGCACGCAAAGTTGCCCAGATACGGCGCAGTCGAGGGACGTCCAGGAGTTGCTCACTGTGTCTGAAACAGGTCTCCATCCACGCGTCGTGGGACCGCAGGTCACCTCCTCGACCTGTGCCGGCGAACGTCCGGCCGTGCGTGTCGATCGCGCGCAGGTCGTCGATGAGGTCGGCCAAGTCATGAGCGAACGCGGAGGATTCGCCTGGATCCTCGTCGGTGGCCACGACGCCGGAAAGCCACGTCTGCACCGACCACGGAAGCGGGTAACCTGCCCCGGGTTCACCAAGCGCGACCGGCTCGGGCGTGGGGAAACGCGTGCGACCTGCCAGCTCGCGAGCCGCTTCCGCTTCGGACCCCAGCCGGCGCAGCGTCGACTCGACGTCTGCGGGCTCAAGAGGAAATCGGGCTGCGAACCGATCGCCGATACGGAAGACGGCGTTGACCGTACCCTGTGTCGCGATGCTCCTGACCGGCAAGCCCCGCCACTCAGGAAACTGCTGCTCCACCAACATGCGCACCGTCTCGGGCGACACCGTCAACTGGTTGGCGTGCATCTTCATGGTGGAAGCATCTGCTTCACCGTCTTCAACTGCAACCCGTTTCCGTCACGCAACGTTGCCTGCCGGAAGTCCGGCACATGGTGCGGCACCCTTGAACGCCACAGCGGGTCGTGCCATGGCGGCCGCCGGGGTCAGACGGACGGTCACGCAGCGGTACGGCCCATCAAGAACCTCTGCCGGATCTCATCCATCGGGACAACGGGAGATCCAGGGGTTTGTGACCTCCGGGAGGCCGTGAACGCGGTCTTCCACCAGAACCGGACGGGCTTGACCAGCGGATCCAGGAACTCCTGCGCTGCCAGGTGGGGAAGAAGGCCCGCCGATCAGGGCTTGTCCGACGGGTCAGGAACAGAGGCGCCCATCCGGGCTGCCATGGGGCGCTTCAATGCTCAGGTGGTGAACTGGATTCAGATGCACGACTGCTATGGGGAGGTCGATCACGTTCCCGCGCTTTTGGAGCGGGTGGAGCTCGGAGACGACGCCGAGGCGTGGGAGGAGCTCGGACACCGGCTGGTCCTCGAGTGCGAGCTCGTCTTCCCCGCCGGCTTTGCCGCCCTGCCGTACCTGGTGCATCTCGCCTCGAGGAGCTCACGGGCGCGTGGACTGGCCGGGACGATCCTGCGATGCGCGGCAGGACACCACGGCTGCGACGACCTGCTGGCAGACTGCGCCGACGCGATCGCGGAGTTCAGCGAGCTGCTGGACCGGCACCTGCAAACGCGGCCGGTCGACTACCTCGCGACCTTCCTCGATCTGCTCGCGGCAAAGGAGCAGTACCACTGGAGTGCCGTCCTGGGGGACTTCACGGACGACTTCTACCACCTGGCCTGCCCCCACTGCGCCGTGGAAGTGACGATCGCCATCGGGGACCACGGGCGCTATTCAGCGATCCGGGACTGGCACCTGGGCGACGTGGACCGTCGTGGTCTGCAGCCGGTGTCCTCCGGGGAGTTCTCCGGCATCGGCCGGTGGATGCACGAGACCGCCGTCCGCGACGGGCACGGGGCCCTCGCCGACGGGATCGCCCACCTCTTCGGCAAGGCCGAATGCCCACGCTGTGCCGGCGTGTTCAACATCGCGGACGAGTACACATCCGCCAACCGCCCGGTCCTGCGGTAGGCCGGGGGGATCGGAAGTCAGCGGGGAGGGCTCGGGAGCGGAGCCACAGGCGGATCGCGGTGACGGTCACCGTGCCGCGGAAGACGTACGCCCGTCTGTCGAATGGAGTGGCCACGACGCGGAAGCCCTTGAGGGCGTCGCTCGTTCGTTCGACCTCGTTTCCGCGGACACACCGGGCCCGGTCGAAGCCCGCGGGCCGACCGCCCTTGCTGCCGCGTTTTGTCGGTGGGCCCGCCGGCGGGTCGCCGACGGCGGTGGCTCGGCGCCCGCGACGCCGTTCGCGTCGCGGGCCAGGGCCTTCGGGCGTGGAGGCACACTCACGGGAGGACGATGTCGCGGCCGGGTCCGCCTTCGAGGGTGTCCCTTCCGGTGCCGCCGCAGACGAGGTCGTCGCCGCCTTCGCCGTCCAGTGTGTCGTTGCCGGGGCCGCCGAGGACGATGTCGCGGCCGTCCCCGCCCATGGCGTGGTCGTCGCCGGGGCCGGCGTGCACGGTGTCGTCGCCGCCGTAGCCCTCGATCATGTCGTCGCCCCGGCCGCCCCACATCTGCTGGTCGCCGCCGTCACCCATCAGGTGGTCCATGCCGTCGCCGCCGTACAGGGCTGCGGGTCCCATGACCATGTCGTTCCCCGCGTCGCCCAGCACCGTGCGCGCGGTGTGGGCGTGCAGTTCGTCGTCGCCGGGGCCGCCGCTGACGGTGCCGATCCCGGGAGTGAAGGCGGCGATCGCGTCGTCGCCGTCACCGAGGAAGACGTCGATCCTGTCGGGCCGGGGGCTGTCGGCGGGCAGTTCGCAGACGACGGAGGTGGTGTCCTCCGGTCTGGAGTACGCGCAGTGGTCGCCCGGTTCGAGCGGGACCACGTCGCTGAAGCCGATCCGCCGGATCCCGTCGCTGGTGTACATGGAGAATATGTTGAGGTTGTTGGTCTGCCCCGCAGCGGCGGTGAAGACGATCGACTGAGTTTCCCAGTCGGCTCCGACGCGGGCCTTCGCCTCGGCGGCGGTGGCGGCGGCTGCCGGGCCGACGGCGAGGCCGACGGTGAACAGGGTCACGGCGACCGCGCTGACGGTGGCTCGGTTTCGGTTCATGAGACCTCATCTCGATGGAGCGGCGGTGGGCCGGCCTGCTT
>NZ_NCTE01000533.1:33084-42009 GCF_002114215.1 Streptomyces sp. 13-12-16
GTAAGCCGGTATCCCTCTGGATGTGGTGATTGGGCTTCTTTGGTCAGATCTGTTCCCGGTTTCGCCGTGGCAGGTTTCGCCAGCTCAATTCCGTTTCGGGAAAGGCGAGTCGGCCGACGCAGTCGATGGTTGGGATTGCCGGAGGTGCGGAAGGCGGCCGCCCTGGTGCGGGCGGAGGAGCTTCGCCCTCGGGCGGAACGAGTCGCGGTCGGATTCACCGAGAGGCAGAAGCGGTGTCGGAGCGTCGGGTGATCGACCGGGAGGAGTCGTCGAGGCCCGGGCCGCTCCGAGCCATGCCGCGAACGCCCCTCCCCGGCGTCGCCCCGCGCACCGGTCCAGGCCGCATCCTCGCCTTCCGGTCCCGGGAACGGTTCCGGCTCCCGGCTCCCGGCAGATCCCCTGCTCATCACCCACCTCTGTGATCAACTCCGCTTGTTTCATTGACATTTCACTCAGAAGTCGTACCGTTGGGAGCGCTCCCATGACAGTCTTGCAACTGGAAGGAGTTCCCCCCACATGCATGAACAGAATCCGTTGACCAGGCGTTCGCGGTCGTCCCTCCGCCGGCCCCTCCGGGCGCTCGTCATGGTGTTCGCCGTGGTTGTCGGCGCACTGGCCTGGTCCACCCCCGCCCAGGCTCACGGCACCATCGTCAGCCCCGCCACCCGCGCGTACCAGTGCTGGAAGACTTGGGGCAGCAACCACACGAGCCCGGCCATGCAGACCGAAGACCCCATGTGTTACCAGGCGTTCCAGGCCAACTCCGACACCATGTGGAACTGGATGAGCGCGCTCCGCGACGGCCTCGGTGGTCAGTTCCAGGCGCGGACCCCCGACGGGACGCTCTGCAGCAACAACCTCTCGAGGAACGCCAGCCTGGACAAGCCCGGGCAGTGGAAGACGACCAACATCAGCAACAACTTCACGGTCCAGCTGCACGACCAGGCGTCCCACGGTGCCGACTACTTCAAGGTCTACGTGAGCAAGCAGGGCTTCAACCCCAAGACCCAGAGCCTGGGCTGGGGCAACCTCGACTTCATCACGCAGACCGGCCGCTACGCTCCGGCGCAGAACATCAGCTTCAACGTCAACACCTCCGGCTACACCGGACACCACATCCTGTTCGTGATCTGGCAGGCCTCGCACCTCGACCAGGCCTACATGTGGTGCAGCGACGTGAACTTCGGCTGAGCCGAAGAGCGCCGCGCACGGCACCGGCCTCGGCCGGGCGCCGGTGAGCCGCCGCCCGGCCGACCGAGCTCCGTCGGGGCAGGGGACCCATTCGGTCACCCCGCCCCGGCGGGGCTCCCTGCGCTCCTGGTGCGAACACACCCGATCGCGCGGCAGTCGCACGGTGGCCGGCTCTCCACCGGGGCGTATCGCGCCGCCCGGCGTACCCGCACCGCCCTGGCCTCCCCCGGCCGTCGGCAACTCCCGCAGACCTCATGCCCTGCGGTGACAGGGCCCGGAAGCGAGGCGACCGGTCGTGTCCTACTCGCTCAGCCCCACGAGTCCCCAGCCCCGTCGGGCGGCTTCGGAAAGGACGCGGCCCCAGTCGTGCAGCAGGTCGGTGAACTCGTCGAAGTCGCGGACCCAGCCCTCGGGCACGGTGGCATGCTCGTCGAACGCCTCACGCAACCCCTCGAGCCAGGTCCGTACCTCCTCCCACGTCACTGCCAGTTCCCGCACGCTGTCCGGCGACCTCGCGAGCAGCACGCCATGGGTGACGGCGGGGTCATCCCAGAGGAAGCCCTGATCCACGTGCTCCGCCTCGCCGTCCAGCCCTCCCCGGATCAGCCCGAGCAGCAAGGTGTCCAGCCCGGCCCGCACCAGCGGGTCGGCGTGGTCGCGTACGGCCTCCCACCGCTCCCCGGCCCAGAAGTGCGCCTTGAACGAACCTAGGGTTCCCCGGAACTCGTAGACGGCGAAGGAGGAGTTGCCGGGCCCTCGTGGCCATTCCCAGTCGCCTTCTACCGCCGGCGCGTCGTGATCCCGCAGCCCGCTCTCGTCGGCGTACCAGGCATCCCGCAACCGCGACAGCCTCTCCCGGGGCGGAACCTCACCCAGCCATGACCAGTCGGCGATCATCACAGTGATGTCCAGCCCCATGCCCGTGAGAGTACCGACCACCTGTACCACCAGGTACCGGTACCGGAGCACGCCTCGGACGCCTGCCGGTGACTGCGAACGGACAGCCCTGATCCCTCTTCCCTCGTGATCCTGACCGCTGGACGACGACAGTGTCCGTACCGTCTGCCTGGCCGCCTTTGCAGAGGTGACTGCCGTCGGCGGCGTGGTCGGCCCGTTCGACAAGGCACAGGATCGTATGCCGGACCTCGCCGGCACGCGCCGCGGCAAGCTCCCTGCCGGACTGACCGTCGTCGGACGGTCGGTGAACGGGCCTTTTCAGTACCGGGTATCAGCTGCTGAGGTCGAACACGCCCCACGCGGTGAACGGCTCGGTCTGGACGTAGATCCTGCTTCCTCGGCCGACGACCCGTCGGCGACCGGAAGCGGGGCCATCGGCCGGGGTGAGCAGGCCGACGTCCGTCGACTCGACGGACGTTTCGGTGAGTTCTCCGTGGGCGAGGCGGTCCCGCTCCTCGCCGTAGCCGCCGTAGAAGGCCACCCGGTCGCCGTGGACGGCCACCGCACGGGCGCCCCGTACGCGGTTCGTCCACACCCTCACGGGCCGCCCGGGACGGTCGGGCCGTATCTCGACGAGCGGGAAGTCCGTGTACGGGCACGACCAGGCGACGGTGCCCGACACGTTCAGGGCGTAGCAGTCGAAGAGACCGGGGATGCGGGCGTTGTCCGATGTCCAGGCAAGTCGGCCCGTGGCACTCCAGCGGCGGATCCCGGCAGGGTTCTCGTCGAAGTGCCCGACCCAGATATGGCCGGCCTCGTCCACGAGCAGGTGCTCGATGGCGTCCCCGACGGAGAAGTTCGAGGTCTCGCGGCCGAGTGCGTCGAAGACCTGGACCTGGTCCGAGTCCTCGTCCCGGCGGGTGCGAGACGCGGCGACGACGAACCCGCCGTCGGGCAGACGGTCCAGATACGGCCAGCGGGCTCGCACGGCGCTCAGCTCGGTGAGTTCGACGCCGCCGCCCGGATGGACGGAGACGACCAGGGCGTCGAAGGGCCGGACATCGCCGCCGGGCTGCGGAGCACGTTCGCCGAGCAGCCAGTGGGCGACGCCGAAGACGTCGACCGTACTGGTCAGGACGTAGCGCTCGTGGTGCGCTCGGGGGAGGTCGGCGTAGGGAATGAGGGCGGTCTTCTGCACGGGTGGGCTCTCCTGGGTGGGCTGTCACGGCCATCGGACGCTGCGGTGAGCGGCGGTCGGCGGCGCGCGAGCGGTGGAGAGGGGAACGGGGCGCCTAGGGCCTGTGTGATGTCGTGATCAATCGGCTGCTGGGCGGAGAGCTGGGGAGTCTCCTTCGAGAAACTCAACAGGGAGGCAATTGCAGAGGATCACCTGGCAGCGGCTGGTTCGCCGGTTCCTGCTCTCTGCGGCCGGCCTTCCACGATCCGCCGCATCGACCCCGATGCTGGACGGATCACCGCGCAGCCCACGGAACCGGACCAACACTCAGCACAGTATGAGTCGAAGTCCCCTGAGTCGACCTGTCCTTGAAGCACACTCTGGGCTTTCCACGAAGACGGGCAGGGCACATGATGGCGGCATGGCTGCCAGCGAGGATCTGCTGTGGGACGCGGACGACAAGAGCATGCAGATGGTTCCGCGGCTCCGGCGCATCGGGGTGACGGCCGGCTGCCTCGGCTTCTTCGGCCTGCTGATGTGGACGGACTCGGACGCTACATGGGTCCTCTACGCAGGTGCCGTCTACCTGCTCGGGGAGATCGCGTACTGGGGGTGGGACCGACGGCGTCTGGTCGAGGCGCGCATCGTCCCGGGTGGAGCCGACGGCCCTGCCAGAGTCCGCCTCCGCCGCGTCGGCGGACGGACCACCGAACACGACCCCCAGCATGTCACCCGCGTCGTCCTCATTCACGACAACGTGCACGACCTGGCAACACTCCGCCTGAACGTGCACGGCAGGCAGCGCCTCTTCGGCCGCCCGGCCCGCCCCCCGGCCCTCACGACCTGGCGCCATACCTGCCCGAAAGCCGAAGTCAGCGACAGAGCCGCCCGATGGGGCATGCCAGGAATCCCCGACTAGGGCCTGCGTGATGTCGTGATCAGGCGGTTGCCTCCAGCAGGTCATTGATCCAGATCATCGAGGCGCGGAGGTGGAGGCCGGCGAGGTAGCTCTCGGGTGTCTTGTCGTATCGAGTCGCGATGCCCCGCCAGGCCTTCAGCTTGTTGATCAGGCGCTCGACGGTGTTCCGCTCCTTGTAGAGATCGACGTCGTGACATGTGGGCCGACCGCCCCGGCTGCCCTTCTTCTTTCGGTTGGCTGCCTGGTCCTTCTTCTCCGGGATGACTGCTTTGATATTGCGTTTGTGCAGGTAAGAGCGGTTGGCGCGGGACGAGTAGGCCTTGTCCGCGGCGACAGCTCCAGGCCGGGTTAGGGGACGGCCGACCGGCAGGCGGAACCACACCTTCTGCAGCACGGGGACGAACTGCGGGCTGTCGGCTGCCTGTCCCGCGGTCAGGACGAACGACAACGGACGGCAACGGCGGTCCGCGGCGAGATGAACCTTGCTCGTCACCCCCCCTCGGGACCTGCCGAGCAGGGCTTCCTTCAGACGCAACTTGCGTCGTCGCCTGATGCGCCGCCGCTCTTCCCGGCCGGGGTCGTCGCTTCCGTCCTGTCCGGTCTGTACCGGCGGGCCGCCCCCTTTTGCCGGGTCCGCTCCTGCTCGGCGGCGGCTTCCTCAAGGGCGTCCAAGACCTCCTTGCCGATGCACATCCCGGCGGCGTCGTGATGGGCGCGGGCGGTCGTGGAGTCCACGCTGACCAAAGACAAGTCCGTCTGCCCTTGACAAGCGGCCTCGGCGATCACGCCTTCCAGCAGTGCGGTGAAGACGCCGGCGTCCCTCCAGACACGGAAGCGGCCATAGACCGTCGCCCACGGGCCGAACTCGCCGGGCATCTCCCGCCACTGGCTGCTGGTACGGAACCGCCAGATCACCCCCTCGAACTGCTCCCGCAGCCGCTCGGGGTACGGGCCGTACTCGCCTATCGGCAGGAACGTCTCAATCAACTTCCACTGCTTTTCGGCGAGTTGCCTGCGCGTCACGATCGTCTTCCTACCGGATCAGCCATCCAGGCGGACCCGGATCGGCAAGATTGATCACGACGTCACACAGGCCCTAGACGGCATAGCCCTTTCTGATCGTCATGGGGTGATCACCGTCGACGTCCGGCTGCATGACAAACCTTTTCGGTACGCCGCCCCCATTGATTCGCAGGAATCTTCGCCGTTGTCACGAGCTGCCGCCACAACCGCGCCGACCCCGCCTGAGCAGCCGTCAAGAACGTAGCCGCCTCCCTCGGTGGTAATGCAACGTACGCCTGCTGACCCACGTCGGCTTCGGCCGACCATGGCCCCGAGGACTTCCCGGCCGCCGTCCTGGGTGACGCCGGTGGCGATGGCGATCGCCCGGAGACGATGCGGTGGCCGACGCGGGCCTTGACGCGGGTGGCGTCGAGGACGAGGCAGGGGAACCGGATGTGGTCCGGAGGGCGTCGATCTTCGCACTCGCCTCGGTCCCGATCAGTTCCCGCAGCAGCCGCTCGGTGACCTTCCGGACCGGTTCGAGACCATCCGTCGAACGTAGCGACTCAAGCAGACGAAGTGAGTCGTGCCGGGACAAGGCCGTCGTGCGCCTTCCTAGGCCGAACTGCGCCTTTGTCGAGGGCAGTTGCACGGTGGTCGGCCGGTTGAGCGGGGAGGACGCACCGGCAGACGGTGCACCCGAGGACGTGGGAACCAGCATGCTTCGCGGCGACGTGCCGGAGAGCGCTCAGTTGCACTGGCTTGATCACACCGCTCGCCCGCTGTCGGCGTCTCCTCACGGACAACCCACGGGCGTCCCTCCCCCGTCCTAGGTGACGCGAGGGACGCCCGAGACCGACGGGACGTCTGCGCACGGGGTTTTGAGGAGAGGACCATTGATCCATGCCCGGCGAATATGTGTGACCGCCGTGGCGGTGCTGGCGGCCCTGGCGGGCTCACCCGGACTGGCACAGGCCGAACAGCCTTACACATCGGAGCCGTCGAGCACGACGGACGACAATCCGCTTCCGCCGGGGTGGCGGATCGACGGGGAGGACGGGGCGCGTGAGCTGGTCTGGCGTACGCCGAAGGCCGTGCCCATGGGGGATGCGCGGGTCGAGTTCCGTACCGGGGACCGGCTGCTCGGGGCGCCGAAGCCGGCGAGGGACGGGAGGACCTTCCGGCTCGCCCTCGGCGGGACGCGGACCGAGCAGCTGACGGATCTTCAAGTGACGGCCGCCGGGCGTCGGCTGGACGCGGCGGCCGACGACACGCACGGGTCCGGCCCGCGCGTGGCGCGGATGCCCGCGCAGGCGCCGGCGAACGGCGTTGATCCGGGCAGACCCGGCCCGTACCGCACGGTCACCGGGGAGTACGACCTCGACCCGGTGCGCCTGCCCGGGTTCGACACCCCGGTGGAGATGACCGCCGAGGTGGTGGCGCCGAAGGGAGCCACCGGCAGCCGGCCGCTCGCGCTGTTCCTGCACGGCCGCCACGGCACCTGCTACAAGCCGGGCTCCGAGGACGACGTGACCGGCGACTGGCCCTGCGCGGACGGCTACAAGCCGATCCCCAGCCACCTGGGTTACCTGCGCGACCAGCGACTGCTGGCCTCCCAGGGCTACGTGACGGTGTCGATCTCGGCGAACGGCATCAACGCCCAGGACTGGGAGGCCGAGGACGCCGGCGCGCAGGCGCGTTCCTCGCTGGTACGCCAGCACCTCGCCCGCTGGGCCGACTGGACCGCCCGTCGCTCCTCCGCCCCGGCCGTCGTACGCGAGGCGGCGGAAGCGGACCTCTCCCGTGTCCTGCTCGTCGGCCACTCACGCGGTGGCGAGGGCGTCAACCGGGCCGCCATGGACAGCCTCTACCCGCCGCCGGCCGCCGAGGACGGCTACCGGGGACCGGTGCGCTGGAAGGTGCGCGGGACCGTGCTCATCGGACCGACGGTCTTCGGCCAGAACCCGGTCGCCGACGTGCCGTCCGTGACGCTGCTGCCGGGCTGCGACGGCGACGTGTCGGACCTGCAGGGCGAGAACTTCGTCGACGGGACGCGCGGGATCAGCCGGGGCACGGCCCTGCACAGCGCGGTCTACATGGTCGGCGCCAACCACAACTACTTCAACAGCGAGTGGACCCCGGGCGAGGCCGTCGCACCGGCCGGGGACGACTTCTGGACCGACCCGGAGCAGCCGGACCCGGTGTGCGCGCCGGGTGCCGCGACCAGGCTGACCGCCGCCCAGCAGCACAAGGCGGGCGCCACGTACATCGCCGCCGCGGCCCGGCTCTTCGTCGCCGGGGACGATCGGGTGCGTCCGCTGCTCGACGGTTCCGGCAAGCGGGCCCCGTCCGCGGACCCGGCCCGGGTGCTGACCCACGCGGTCGGCGGCCGTCGCAGCGGTGGTTTCCTGCCGGACGGCGGGGCGAAGGTGACCGGAGCCCGGCTGTGTTCGGCGATCGACCCCGACCCGGCCGTGGCCTGTCTGGATCCGGAGACCCCCGGATCGTCACCGCACTTCGCGTGGTGGGAGACGGAGCAGGAGACCGGCCGCAGCGCGGTGGACCTGAAGTGGTCCGCGCCGGGCACGGCCGCACGCATCACTCCGGCCAAGCCGCTCTCCCTCCGCGGCTCCCAGAAGCTCGCGCTCCGGCTCTTCGTACCGCCGAACACGACCGGCACGAAGTTCGACGTGTCCGTCACCGACTCCTCCAACCGTCGGGTGACGCTGGGCTCGGTCCGGGTGGACGGGCTCCCCGGCTCCGCGAGCACCGCCTCCTACTGGGCCCAGGAGCTGCGCGTCCCGCTGTCGGCCGCGACCCGGGCCGGGCTCGATCTCAGGCATGTCGAGTCCCTTGAGCTGACGCCCCGTTCACAGTCCGGGCGGGCCTGGCTGATGGACGCCTGGGGCTGGGCGCCGGGCACTTCGGCGGTGGAGGCGGCGGCCCTGCCGCGTGTCGACGTGGGCCGCACGCTCGTCAAGGAGGGCGACTCGGGCACCCGCACCTACCGGGTTCCGGTCGAGATCTCCGGGCACGGCAGCGGGCAGGTCCGTGTGTACGTCCTCGACCCGGACAGCGGCCGGACCGAGAGCCGCCTCGTGACCGTACGGCCCGGCAGCGACGCGATCGACGTGCCGGTCGAGGTGAAGGGCGACACGGCCTACGGCTACGACGTGGAGCACGACATCGCCGTCAAGGCCGTCCACCATGCCGTCGTCGGCAAGCACCGGGGCGGGCTCACCGTCGAGAACGACGACCCCGAGCCGGTGATCACCCTGTCGCCGGTCACGGACCGGGTGACCGAGGGAGAGACACTGACCTGGCGGTTGTCCGTGGACGCGCCCGTGGCGGTGGACATCTGGCAGCCGGTGCGGGTGCTTCCGGTCGCCGAGGGCGCCGAGCTGTCCACCAAGGACGTGGACCCGCAGTGGCTCATGGACTGGTCCGGCGGCGTGCCCGATCCCGAGCGGCCGCTGTCCGACGCGGATCTGTGGGTGTGGTTGCACATCCCGCCCGGGAGCACCGGCGTGGACTTCGTCGTGCCGGTCGTACGGGACCAGGTCGCCGAGCCGACCGAGTCGATGCGCCTCGCACTGACCGACGACAACGCCGAGCCGCTGCCCGACGAGCCGGTGCTGACGGGGACGGTGCTCGACACGCCGTGAGCACGATGTACGAGGGATCGTGAGCGCCCTCTTGCGCGGGGTCCGGCCCGTCCGGGCCCCGCGCTTCACAAGGT
>NZ_NCTE01000534.1 GCF_002114215.1 Streptomyces sp. 13-12-16
CGGCCGGGGTCGCTCCGGGCCAGGGGGGTGCCCCCGCCAGAGCCAGGCCGGCAGCGGGGGACGAGGCGAGCGCTCGGGGAAGGGCGACGGGCGGGACGATGAGCGAGCACGAGCGACACGCCGAGGACGAGGCGCCACGGGCGCCCGCCGCCCGGGGGGCGCGGAGCACCCCCGGTGCTCCGGGCACCCAGGGCGGGCACGCGCACCACAACCCGCAGGACCGCAGCGGGGCGCGCGCCATGTTCCTCGAGCTGCGCACGCTGCAGGACGGCACTCCCGAGTACGCGGAGCTGCGCAACCGCCTGGTGCGCATGCATCTGCCGCTGGTCGAGCACCTCGCGCGCCGCTTCCGCAACCGCGGTGAGCCGCTGGACGACCTCACCCAGGTCGCCACCATCGGCCTGATCAAGTCGGTCGACCGCTTCGACCCCGACCGGGGTGTGGAGTTCTCGACGTACGCGACCCCGACGGTCGTCGGTGAGATCAAGCGGCACTTCCGCGACAAGGGCTGGGCGGTGCGGGTGCCGCGCCGGCTGCAGGAGCTGCGGCTGTCGCTCACCACGGCCACGGCGGAGCTGTCCCAGCTCCACGGCCGCTCCCCCACGGTGCACGAGCTGGCCGAGAAGCTGGCCATCTCCGAGGAGGAGGTCCTGGAGGGCCTGGAGTCCGCGAACGCGTACTCCACGCTGTCCCTGGACGTCCCCGACACCGACGACGAGTCCCCGGCGGTCGCCGACACCCTCGGCGCCGAGGACGAGGCGCTGGAGGGCGTGGAGTACCGGGAGTCGCTCAAGCCGCTGCTGGAGGACCTTCCGCCGCGCGAGAAGCGGATCCTGCTGCTGCGCTTCTTCGGCAACATGACCCAGTCGCAGATCGCGCAGGAGGTCGGCATCTCGCAGATGCACGTCTCCCGGCTGCTGGCCCGCACCCTGGCCCAGCTTCGGGAGAAGCTGCTCGTGGAGGAGTGACCCGACGCGGGCGCCGGCGCGCCGGGGCCCGTCCTCCGGATCGGGCCGCCCCCGGGTGACGGCGCCTCGCAGCCGGGCCGGGCAGGGGTCGTGGGACTCCCTCCCGCGCACGGGGTCCCGCTCGAACGAGGCCGAGCGCGGGAGAGTCGGCAACCGACGACAACGCCGCGCCGAGGGATCCCTTCGGGAGGGTGCGTGCCAGGTCCCGCGACCCCGGCAGGGGCCGGGGCGGGCGCTACTTCTCGGCGTTCCCGGGGCCCCGGATGCCGAGGGCCTGGGTCGTCTCGGGATTGACCAGCAGGACGAGCGCCGTGACGGACACGACGGCGAGCGCGATTCCGGCGGGGATGGCCACGCTGTCGGAGCGCAGCAGGTTGTAGGCCACCGGCAACGCGATGATCTGCGTGATGACGGCGGGACCGCGGCTCCAGCTCCGCCGGGCGAACAGCCCCCGCGCGGCGAGCAGCGGGAGCAGCGCGAGCACGATCAGCGTCACCCCGCCGGTGATCGCCTGCTGACGGTCGTCCGGCTCGCCGGTGAGGGCGAGGACCGACATCCACACGCCGCCGGCCACCAGCGCGAGCCCCTCCAGGGCGGCCAGCGCCGCGGCGTACGTCAGACGGCGCGGGCGGGGGCCGGTGGCGTCCGGGGCGGTGGTGGGGGTCTGCTCACTGCTCACCCCTGAAGGGTAGCCCTCGCCGTGCGCGCCCCCGTGTCGAGGTTCACGCCCCGTCTCCTCCTTCCGCCCCGACTCGGTCTGGGCCCGGTACCGCTCAGTAGGTACCCTGCACGTCATGCGTGCACTTCTCGTGGTCAACCCGGCGGCAACCACCACCAGTGCGCGCACGCGCGATGTGCTGATCCACGCGCTCGCCAGCGAGATGAAGCTGGAGGCGGTCACCACCGAGTACCGCGGACACGCGCGCGACCTCGGCCGGCAGGCCGCACAGAGCGACGACATCGACCTGGTGGTGGCCCTCGGCGGGGACGGCACGGTCAACGAGGTCGTCAACGGCCTGCTGCACGCGGGGCCCGACCCGGAGCACCTGCCCGGTCTCGCCGTGGTCCCCGGCGGCTCCACCAATGTCTTCGCCCGCGCCCTGGGCCTGCCGAACCAGCCCGTGGAGGCCACCGGCGTCCTGCTGGACGCGCTGCGCGAGGGCCGCGAGCGCACCGTCGGCCTGGGCCTGACCTCGGGCACGCCGGGCTCGGACGACGAGGCCGTACCGGCCCGCTGGTTCACCTTCAACGCGGGGCTGGGCTTCGACGCCGGCGTGGTCGGCCGGGTGGAGCAGCAGCGGGAGCGCGGCAGGAAGTCGACCCACGCGCTGTACATGCGCCAGGTGGTCCGTCAACTGCTCGGCGAGCCGCACCGGCGACGCGGGGTGATCACCCTGGAGCACCCGGGCGAGGAACCGGTCACCGATCTGGTGCTCTCCATAGTCTCGAACACCTCGCCGTGGACGTTTCTCGGCAATCGCCCGATCTACGCGTCACCTAAGGCCTCGTTCGATACGGGCCTCGATCTCTTCGGTCTGAGCCGGCTGTCCACCGCCGCGGTTGCCCGGTATGGCACCCAGTTGCTCACTTCGTCCCCGGAGCGCGGACCCCGCGGCAGGCATGCGGTCTCCCGGCACGATCTGACGTGCTTCACCTTGCATTCGAAGGTGCCACTGCCCCTCCAGATGGACGGTGACCACCTGGGGCTGCGAACCAGCGTGACGTTCACAGGCGTACGCCGTGCACTGCGTGTGATTGTGTGAGCAGAAAGGGCCAAAGTCCTTTCAGTCGAACGTTTAGGCCAGGATCCACCCCATGGAAGTACGGCTGTGACCTAGTCGACACCGAAGAATCAAAAAAAACTTTCCGGAAGGGGTTGTATCCGCCGCCGAGGTTTGCGAGTCTCTTCTTGGCGATCGGGACGGCCCGCTACACCGGCCTCCACAGATCACCGGAACCCCTCTTCAAACCCAAGGACGACGCCAGTGAACCTGGCAGTCGGCCCTTCCCTTGTCGAGGGATTCGTGAAAGCGTTCACATTCACAAGCAATCGCATTACATACCCAGGAGAGGTAGCAGCCATGGACTGGCGTCACAACGCCGTTTGCCGCGAGGAAGACCCCGAGCTCTTCTTCCCCATCGGCAACACCGGTCCTGCGCTGCTGCAGATCGAGGAAGCCAAGGCCGTCTGCCGTCGCTGCCCGGTGATCGAGAGCTGCCTGCAGTGGGCACTCGAGTCCGGTCAGGACAGCGGCGTCTGGGGTGGTCTCAGCGAGGACGAGCGTCGCGCGATGAAGCGCCGCGCCGCCCGCAACCGGGCCCGTCAGGCATCCGCCTGACAACCCACCCCTGCTGACAGCCTGAGCTTGGCGGCGCGTACGGCGCGTACGCATCTCCCGCCCCGAGCCGCAGCGCGCAGTTGAGCAAGAGCCCCGGCCGCCTTCAGCGGCCGGGGCTCTTTGCCGTCCGCGCATGTCCACACGGGTCCGCGCATGTCCACACACGTCCGTGCAGGCCCGTGCAGATCCGTGCCCGTCCGCTCCAGCTACTTGTCCGACTGCACCGGGATGTCCAGGATCACCCTGGTCCCCCGCTCCGGCGCCGGCACCATGTCGAAGGTTCCGCCCAACTCGCCCTCCACCAGGGTCCGTACGATCTGCAGACCGAGGTTGCCGGCGGTGTGCGGGTCGAAGCCCTCGGGCAGACCCACGCCGTCGTCCTGCACGGTGACCAGCAGGCGGGTCTCCTTCGAGGTGCCGCCGCGGACCGCCGACACCTCGACGGTGCCGGTCTCGCCCTCGCGGAAGCCGTGCTCCAGGGCGTTCTGCAGCACCTCGGTCAGCACCATCGACAGCGGGGTGGCGACCTCGGCGTCGAGTATGCCGAAGCGGCCCGTGCGCCGGCCGGTGACCTTGCCCGGGGAGATCTCGGCGACCATCGCGAGGACGCGGTCGGCGATCTCGTCGAACTCCACGCGCTCGTCCAGGTTCTGGGACAGCGTCTCGTGCACGATCGCGATGGACCCCACCCGGCGCACCGCCTCCTCCAGGGCCGCCCGGCCGCGCTCGGACCCGATGCGCCGTGCCTGCAACCGCAGCAGCGCCGCCACCGTCTGGAGGTTGTTCTTCACCCGGTGGTGGATCTCCCGGATGGTCGCGTCCTTGGTGATCAACTCGCGTTCGCGGCGGCGAAGTTCCGTGACGTCACGGAGCAGCACCAGCGAGCCGATGCGCGTCCCCTTCGGCTTGAGCGGGATCGCCCGGAACTGGATCACCCCGTCGTGCGCCTCGATCTCGAACTCGCGCGGCGCCCAGCCGCTGGCGACCTTGGCCAGCGCCTCGTCCACCGGACCGCGGGAAGGGGCCAGTTCGGCGGTGGTCTGTCCGAGGTGATGGCCCACCAGGTCGGCGGCCAGGCCCATCCGGTGGTAGGCGGAGAGGGCGTTCGGGGAGGCGTACTGGACGATGCCGTCGGCGTCGAGGCGGATCAGCCCGTCACCGACGCGGGGCGAGGCGTCCATCTCGAGCTGCTGGTTCGCGAACGGGAAGGAGCCGGCCGCGATCATCTGCGCGAGGTCCGAGGCGCTCTGGAGGTAGGTGAGCTCCAGCCGGCTCGGGGTGCGCACGGTGAGCAGGTTGGTGTTGCGCGCGATGACCCCGAGGACGCGCCCCTCACGCCGTACGGGGATGGACTCGACCCGTACGGGAACCTCCTCGCGCCACTCCGGGTCCCCCTCGCGCACGATCCGGCCCTCGTCCAGGGCCGCGTCCAGCATGGGGCGGCGTCCGCGCGGGACGAGGTGGCCGACCATGTCGTCCTGGTAGGAGGTCGGGCCGGTGTTGGGCCGCATCTGGGCGACGGAGACGTAGCGGGTGCCGTCACGGGTGGGGACCCACAGGACCAGGTCGGCGAAGGAGAGGTCGGAGAGCAGCTGCCACTCCGAGACCAGCAGATGGAGCCACTCGAGATCGGTGTCGTCGAGGGCGGTGTGCTGGCGTACGAGTTCGTTCATGGAGGGCACGTCAGCGAGCGTACCCGGCGGTCTGCGGCGCCCTGAAACACCCGCGGGCCGCGGCGCCTGAGAGGGACCCTCAACCCTCCCGGCACCGCAGCCCGGAGCAACATCGGCCGTGGGGTGTGCGGTCCCGTTCGGCCGAGGACGAGGAGCCGGGGCAGTCAGGGCAGAGAGCTCCGGTTCCTCGGTTCCGCCTTCCTGTGCGGGGAAGGCAGGCTTGGTGTGCCCTGCTACGCATTGTGGACTAGACCACTGTCCCTGTAAATGCGTAGGACCAATCGCGTCGGACGCCGTTCATCCCACCGGTGCCGCACGGGCGTCCGTCACGCAGCCTAACCCGTGGGGTTCCCGCGCGGGGCCGGTCGGACGGGGCAATTTCGGCGCGCGGCCACCGCATCCGCTCTGTTAGATTGAGATTGGTCTAAACCACATTGCACCACCCTGCGGATCCGTGCTCGCGGATCCGGTCCCAGTCGAGTCCTTCTCAAGATCGGCAGGCTCACCGTGGAAGTTGTCATCGTTGCGGACGCCAAGGCGGGCGGCGAGCTCATCGCCGGGGCCATGGCACAGCTCCTGCGACGCAAGCCCGACGCCCTGCTGGGCGTGGCGACCGGTTCGACGCCGCTGCCCGTCTACCAGGCGCTGGCGGCCCGGGTGGACTCCGGTGCCGTGGACACCTCCCGGGCACGGATCGCCCAGCTCGACGAGTACGTGGGACTGCCCGCCGACCACCCCGAGTCCTACCGCTCGGTACTGCGGCGCGAGGTGCTGGAGCCGCTCGGGATCGGGATGGACGCCTTCATGGGCCCCGACGGCACCGCCGAGGACGTGCAGGGCGCGTGCGAGGCGTACGACAGGGAGCTGGCCGGGGCCGGCGGCGTGGACCTCCAGCTGCTCGGGATCGGCACGGACGGGCACATCGGGTTCAACGAGCCGTGCTCCTCGCTCGCCTCCCGCACCCGGATCAAGACGCTGACCGAGCAGACCCGGGTGGACAACGCCCGCTTCTTCGACGGCGACATCGACCAGGTCCCGCACCACGTCATCACCCAGGGCATCGGCACCATCCTCGAGGCCCGCCACCTGGTCCTGCTCGCCACCGGCGAGGGCAAGGCGGACGCGGTCGCCGCGACCGTCGAGGGGCCGGTGGCGGCGGTGTGCCCGGCGTCCGCGCTCCAGCTGCACCCCCATGCCACGGTGGTCGTCGACGAGGCCGCCGCCGCCAAGCTGAAGCTCGCCGACTACTTCCGGCACACCTACGCCAACAAGCCGGAGTGGCAGGGGATCTGACCACCCCCCGTGGTCTGGACCAGCCCCCGCCCCAGGGGTATACAAAGGGGATCACGGAGCGTGCGGGGCGCACCCCCGGCCCGAGCCGTGCCACGATGTCAGCCGCGGCCGATGGGGATGTCGGTCGTTTCGGCACCCGGAGCCGGGAAGGCAGAGCATGAGCACCGACGTCAGCAGTGCGGAGAACGAGGGTGGGACCACGGTCCGTACCGCGCGTGTGCCTAAGTACTACCGGCTGAAGAAGCACCTGCTCGACATGACCGAGACGGCGCCGCCCGGCACTCCGGTCCCGCCCGAGCGCACCCTGGCGGCGGAGTTCGACACCTCGCGCACCACCGTGCGCCAGGCGCTCTCGGAGCTGGTCGTCGAGGGGCGCCTCGAACGCATCCAGGGCAAGGGGACCTTCGTCGCCAAGCCCAAGGTCTCCCAGGCGCTCCAGCTCACGTCGTACACCGAGGACATGCGTGCCCAGGGCCTGGAGCCCACCTCGCAGCTGCTGGACCTCGGCTACATCACCGCCGACGACCGGCTCGCCGAGCTGCTCGACATCACGGCCGGCGGGCGGGTGCTGCGCATCGAGCGGCTGCGCATGGCCAACGGCGAGCCGATGGCCATCGAGACCACCCACCTGAGCGCCAAGCGCTTCCCCGCGCTGCGCCGCAGCCTGGCGAAGTACACCTCCCTCTACACCGCCCTCGCCGAGGTGTACGACGTCCATCTCGCGGAGGCCGAGGAGACCATCGAGACGTCCCTGGCCACCCCGCGCGAGGCCGGTCTGCTCGGCACCGACGTCGGTCTGCCGATGCTGATGCTGTCCCGGCACTCGCGGGACCGGGACGGGCAGCCGGTGGAGTGGGTGCGGTCGGTGTACCGGGGCGACCGGTACAAGTTCGTCGCGCGCCTGAAGCGCCCCCAGGACTGAACCCGCGGCAGGCTCGCGGCGGTCTCGCAGCGGTCTCGGACCGGGCCCTGAACGGGCCCTGAACGGGCCCGCAAAACCCGACGAAGCGGGCGGTTGACAAGGTTTTCGTTGCTGTTGCCTCTCGGTTGAGCGGCGCCTGGGTACCGCTGTGCGGACGAGGGGTTACGACCGCGCCGCGCCCTGACCTACATTTCCGCGCATTACCGCCGGTGATCAGTGAGGGGACGGGAACCGTCTGATGTCACAAGCCCCAGAAACCAGCGGAGGGCCGGTGGTGACGCCCGTGCGCGTCGTCATCGCCCTCTGTCTCGTCGCACCGTTCGTGGCCATGCTGTGGGTCGGGTCCTACGCGAAGACCGACCCGCTGTTCATCGGCATCCCGTTCTTCTACTGGTACCAGATGCTGTGGGTGCTGCTCTCCACCGCCCTGACGATGATCGCGTACAAGCTCTGGCAGCGTGACCAGCGCGCCCGCTCGGCCGCGAAGGGCGGTGCGTCGCGGTGAACGACGGCGTGAACGGCGTGGCACTCGCCGTCTTCATCTTCTTCTTCCTGCTGGTCACGGCGATGGGCTTCCTGGCCGCGCGCTGGCGCAAGGCCGAGAACGAGCACAGCCTCGACGAGTGGGGCCTGGGCGGCCGGTCCTTCGGGACCTGGGTCACCTGGTTCCTGCTCGGCGGCGACCTGTACACCGCGTACACGTTCGTGGCCGTACCGGCGGCGATCTACGCGGCGGGCGCGGCCGGCTTCTTCGCGGTGCCGTACACGATCCTGGTGTACCCGCTGATCTTCACCTTCCTGCCCCGGCTGTGGTCGGTGTCGCACAAGCACGGCTACGTCACGACGTCCGACTTCGTGCGCGGCCGGTTCGGCTCGAAGGGGCTGTCGCTGGCCGTCGCGGTCACCGGCATCCTGGCGACGATGCCGTACATCGCGCTCCAGCTGGTCGGCATCCAGGCCGTGCTGGACGTGATGGGCGTCGGCGGCGGCGAGGACACCAACTGGTTCATCAAGGACCTGCCGCTGCTGATCGCCTTCGGCGTGCTGGCGGCGTACACGTACTCGTCCGGTCTGCGGGCCCCCGCGCTGATCGCGTTCGTCAAGGACACGCTGATCTACATCGTGATCGCGGTGGCGATCATCTACATCCCGATCAAGCTGGGCGGCTTCGACGAGATCTTCGCCTCGGCGAACGACAAGTTCACCGAGGCGGGCGCGGGCGGCCTGGTACCGGCCGGGACGAGCCAGTGGACGTACGCCACGCTGGCACTGGGCTCGGCACTCGCGCTGTTCATGTACCCGCACTCGATCACCGCGACGCTGTCCTCGCGCAGCCGTGAGGTGATCCGCCGCAACACCACGATCCTGCCGCTGTACTCCCTGATGCTGGGCCTGCTGGCGCTGCTCGGCTTCATGGCGATCGCGGCCGGGGTCAAGGTCAGCAACGGCCAGCTGGCCATTCCGCAGCTGTTCGAGAACATGTTCCCGGACTGGTTCGCGGGCGTGGCCTTCGCGGCGATCGGCATCGGCGCGCTGGTGCCGGCGGCGATCATGTCGATCGCGGCGGCGAACCTCTTCACCCGCAACATCTACAAGGACTTCATCAAGCCTGACGCCACCCCCGCGCAGGAGACCAAGGTCTCCAAGCTGGTGTCCCTGCTGGTGAAGGTGGGCGCGCTGGCCTTCGTCCTGACCATGGACAAGACGGTCGCGATCAACTTCCAGCTCCTCGGCGGCATCTGGATCCTGCAGACCTTCCCGGCACTGGTGGGCGGCCTGTTCACCCGCTGGTTCCACCGCTGGGCGCTGATCGGCGGCTGGGCGGTCGGCATGATCTACGGCACGGTCGCCGCGTACGGGGTGGCCTCGCCGACGCAGAAGCACTTCGGCGGGTCGTCGAAGGAGATCCCGGGCATCGGCGAGATCGGTTACATCGGCCTCACCGCGTTCGTGCTCAACGTCCTGGTCACGGTCGTCCTGACCTTCGTCATGAGGGCCGTCAAGGCGCCCGAGGGCATCGACGAGACCAGGCCGCAGGACTACACGGCGGACGCGGGCGACCCCGGTGTCCAGGTGGAGCTTCCGCCGGCCACGGCGGGCAGCGCGCACTGACGTCCGCGGCGCGGGGTGACGGGCCGCCGGGGAAATCCGGCGGCCCGTTGCCGTACCCGTCCGGCACACTCCCCTCATGGACATCGTCATCCGGCCGGTGGAGCCCGGCGAGCACGCGGAACTGGGCGAGATCACCGCCCAGGCCTATCTGCTGGACGGGCTGCTCGACTTCGGGGAGAGCGACGCGTACCTCGGTGAGCTGCGGAACGTGGGGAAGCGGGCGGCCGCCGCCGAGGTGCTGGTCGCCGTGGAGAACGGGGCGGTGCTGGGCGGGGTGACCTTCGTGCCGGGCCCCGGTCCCATGGCCGACACAGCGGGGCCGGGCGAGGCGGAGATCCGGATGCTCGCGGTCGCCCGCGCGGGCCGGGGCAGGGGCGCCGGGGAGGCCCTGGTGCGTGCCTGCGTCGACCGGGCACGGGCCACCGCGGGCTGCGTACGGATCGTGCTGTCGACCCAGCGCACCATGCACTCCGCCCACCGCGTCTACGAGCGGCTGGGATTCACCCGCACCCCGGAGCGCGACTGGAACCCGCTGCCGGAGCTGGACGACATCACGCTCATCACCTACGAGTTGACGCTCTGACACCAGCGCGACACAACATATGGGGTTGTCGGCGGCACCCGGCACAAGATGTATGCTCATGCTCGCTGTCGCCGCAGGGGAATCCGGTGTGAATCCGGAACTGTCCCGCAACGGTGTACCCATGCCCGCGTGCGCGTGTGCGTGGGCGTCAGTCCGAGGACCTGCCGACAGTGCGCCCGGCCGTCCGGTCCGGGTGCGTGGACGTCCGGGCCTCGCGGAATGGGCCGGTGGACGCGACGCCGCGTGCGCTCGTGTACTGCCCCCTGCGCTCTTCGAGGCCCCGTGCCGAGCGAGGGAGAGCCCCACGTGACCATCGCGCCAGCCGATCCGGCCTCAGCGATCGACGTGCCCGAGGAGAGCGGCGGCCCCGGTGCCGCGCTGCTGCGGACCCTGACCGAGCTGACCGCCGACCTGCCCGACGCCGACCCCGGCCGGGTCGCCGCCGCCGCGCTGCGCGGCCGGTCCGCCACCGCCGACGAG
>NZ_NCTE01000535.1 GCF_002114215.1 Streptomyces sp. 13-12-16
CGGCGCCGCACCCGCCTCCGTCTCCGCCGACGGGGCCGCTCAGGGTCCGTTCGCGGAGAGCGCGGCGCCGCCGGAGCAGTCCGTGCCCGACCCGGCCCCGGCGGCGTCCGCCGCCCCCGCGGGCCAGGCGCTGCGCACCGAGTTCCCGTTCGAACTGCCGCGCGGGTACGTCGACGACTCCGGGACCGTGCACCGGCACGGTGTGATGCGGCTCGCGACCGCCCGGGACGAGCTGATCCCGCTGCGCGACATCCGGGTGCAGGAGAACCCCGCGTACCTGTCGGTGGTCCTGCTCGGCCGGGTGATCACCAGGCTGGGCACGCTTCCGCTGGTGCACGACGGGGTGGTGGAGAACATGTTCGCCTCCGACCTGGCGTTCCTCCAGGACTTCTACCGGCAGGTCAACGCCGAGGGCCACACCCGGGCCGGCGTGACCTGCCCCCACTGCGAGCAGCCGTTCGAGGTCGAACTCGGCGGGAGCCGCCTGGGGGAATCGTGACGTACGCGACCGACCGGCTGCACGAGGAGATCGCGTACATCGCCTACCACTTCCACTGGAGCCTGGAGGACATCCTGGACCTCGAACACGGCGACCGCCGCCGGTACACGGAGCAGATCACCTCGCTCGTCACCCGCGCCACGGCGGAGGGCTGACGCGGCATGGGATTCCTCGACCGGCTGCGGAGGAACGCGCCGGGGAGGCGGGACGGGGCCGGCACGCCCGCCCCGTCCCCGGAGACGCCCGTCGCGTCCACGGAAGCCGTGGGAGCCGTGGGAGCCACGGGATCGGCCGACACCGGTGGTGGCGACGGCGGTGACGGTGCGTCCGCGGCCGTGGCGCGTACCGCCGCCTGGCCCGGACTGCCGCCGATCCAGCGGGCCACCGCCCGGCCGTCGTGGCCCGTCGCCGACTCCGGATTCGGCGGCAGGCTGAGCACCTGGCAGAACCCCGCCTTCACCGGCACGCTCTCCCACGCCGTGCTCGACGGCGCGCCCGGCGGGCTGGTCCAGGGTGTCCTCACCGCCTCGGCGCGGCCCTCGCCGGGACTCGAACTTCCCTCGCTCTCCCTGCCCGTCGCCGCTCCCGGCGAGCCCGGCACGGAGCAGCCGCCGGTGCAGCGCGCGGCGGCACCCTTCACCGTCGACCGCCCCTCGGGCCCGTCGGTCACCCCCGTTCCC
>NZ_NCTE01000536.1 GCF_002114215.1 Streptomyces sp. 13-12-16
CCCGCAGCCGGCCCCCGTGGCCGCGCCCGCCCCCTTCCCCGCCGCCCCGGCCCCTCCTCCCCCGCCTCCCGGCACCGCTCCGGTCCCGTACACCTCCCCGGCCCCGTACGCCGCCCCGGTCCCGGCCGACGGCCCGGTCCCGGCCGCCGACCGCCTGGCGTCGGAACTGGCGCTCTCCTTCCCGCCGTTCACACACCAGGGCTCGGGCAAGCAGCGCGTCACCTGCCCGCCGAACCTGCCGCCCGGCGCCCGCGTGGTCGTCGAGATCGAGTGCAGGGACAGCATCTCGGTGCACATCGACTCCTGCGACGCGTACGGCCGCTCCGACCGGGACCTTCTGTCGTCGTACGAGGACGAGGTCCACGCCCGTACGTTCGCCACCGTCCCCGAGGACCGCCCGCTGTCCCTGCTGGTGCGCGCCGACACCCCCTGGACGCTGCGGGTGCTGCCGCTCGCCCACGCCCGGCGTCTGGTGCACGGCCTCGACGGCAGGGGCCCGGACCTGCTGGTGTACGAGGGTCCCGCGGGCGTGCTGTCCTTCACCCACCGGGGCAGCAGCAACTTCGCCGTCTGGCACTACTTCACCTCGCCCGACCCCGAGTGGCGGGGCGACGACGAGGACCTCCTCGTCAACGAGATCGGCCACCTCGACGTGCTGGCCCCCGTCCAGGCACCCGGCCTCCTGCGCATCGAGGCCGACGGCGCCTGGCGGGCCGGGGTGGGCGGCTGAGACGGCCCCGGAAAAGCTCAGCCCCGGCGCACCTCGTACAGGAAGCAGCCGTACTCCACGGCCCGTACGTGCACCAGCGCCACCTCGGGGTCGGCGAACGCCTCGGTGAGGGCGGGTCCGAAGTCCTCCGGGGCCTCGACGAGCCGGCCGCCCAGGATGCGGCCGTCGGCGGAGTAGCGGCGGAGCGTGCGGTGGGCGTTCGTGAAGGGGAGCTCTCCGCCCCCCGGGCCCGCGCACTCCTCGGCGTGGACGAAGACGGGGCCCTGTTCGTCGTAGGCACCGGGGTCCGCGCCCGTCTCCGCCGCCCAGCGGCGCAGCGGCGCGTAGGAGACGAGGGCGACCAGTTCTCCGGGGCGGCTGCGGCGCAGGCAGCAGCGGAGCGGGGCGCCGCCCTCGTCGTCGGTTCGGGGGACCGCCGGGCGGCCGGCGTCGTCGGTGACCAGCAGTTCGCGCAGGACCGGTGGCGGTACGGGACGTGCGGTGTGGATCGTCATGCCCCCACACTCGCGGCCGGCGCCCCTCACCACCGGCGGGTTCCGGACGTCGAGCCCACCCTCGCCCGCCGGACGACACAGGGGAATCCCCATGGTCCGGCTCGGTCGTCGCCTCATCCCGATGTCGCGTGGAAGGATGGCGCAACCCACACATATCGAGGAGATGACCGCGTGCCTGGCACAAACCTGACTCGCGAAGAGGCGCGGCAGCGGGCGAAGCTGCTGACCGTTGACTCGTACGAGATCGATCTCGACCTCTCCGGCGCGCAGGAGGGCGGCACCTACCGGTCCGTGACCACGGTGCGCTTCGACGTCGCCGAGGACGGCGACGGCGCGGAGTCCTTCATCGACCTGGTGGCCCCCACCGTGCACGAGGTGACCCTCAACGGGGACTCCCTCGACCCCGCCGAGGTCTTCGCGGACTCCCGCATCGCCCTGCCCGGCCTGCTGAAGGGCCGCAACATCCTCCGGGTGAGCGCCGACTGCGCGTACACCAACACGGGTGAGGGTCTGCACCGGTTCGTCGACCCGGTCGACGACCAGGCGTACCTGTACACCCAGTTCGAGGTGCCGGACGCCCGCCGCGTCTTCGCGAGCTTCGAGCAGCCCGACCTGAAGGCGACCTTCCAGTTCACCGTGAAGGCGCCGGAGGGCTGGACCGTCGTCTCCAACTCGCCCACGCCGGAACCGGCGGAGAACGTCTGGGCGTTCGAGCCGACCCCGCGCATCTCGTCGTACATCACGGCGCTGATCGTCGGCCCGTACCACTCCGTGCACAGCGTCTACGAGAAGGACGGCCAGTCCGTCCCGCTCGGCATCTACTGCCGCCCCTCGCTGGCCGAGTACCTCGACTCCGACGCGATCTTCGAGGTCACCCGGCAGGGCTTCGACTGGTTCCAGGAGAAGTTCGACTACGCGTACCCGTTCGCGAAGTACGACCAGCTCTTCGTGCCGGAGTTCAACGCGGGCGCGATGGAGAACGCGGGCGCGGTGACCATCCGCGACCAGTACGTCTTCCGGTCGAAGGTGACCGACGCGGCGTACGAGGGGCGCGCGGAGACCATCCTGCACGAGCTGGCCCACATGTGGTTCGGCGACCTGGTCACCATGGAGTGGTGGAACGACCTGTGGCTGAACGAGTCGTTCGCCACGTACACGTCCATCGCCTGCCAGGCCGCCGCGCCCGGTTCGCGCTGGCCGCACTCGTGGACGACGTTCGCGAACTCCATGAAGACCTGGGCCTACCGCCAGGACCAGCTTCCGTCCACGCACCCGATCATGGCGGACATCCGCGACCTGGACGACGTGCTCGTCAACTTCGACGGCATCACGTACGCCAAGGGCGCGTCCGTGCTGAAGCAGCTCGTCGCGTACGTCGGTGAGGACGAGTTCTTCCGGGGCGTGCAGGCGTACTTCAAGCGCCACGCCTACGGCAACACGCGCCTGTCCGACCTGCTGGGCGCGCTGGAGGAGGCCTCCGGACGCGACCTGAAGACGTGGTCGAAGCAGTGGCTGGAGACGGCCGGCATCAACGTGCTGCGCCCGGAGATCGAGACGGACGCCGACGGTGTCGTCACCTCCTTCGGCATCCGCCAGGAGGCCCCGGCGCTCCCGGCCGGCGCCAAGGGCGAGCCGACGCTGCGCCCGCACCGCATCGCGGTCGGCCTGTACGACCTCGACGAGGCGAGCGGCAAGCTGGTGCGCGGGAAGCGCGTGGAACTGGACGTGGACGGCGAGCTGACGGCCGTGCCGCAGCTCGTCGGCGAGCGCCGCCCGGCGGTGGTGCTCCTCAACGACGACGACCTGTCGTACGCCAAGGTCCGCCTGGACGAGGCCTCGCTGGCGTTCGTCACCGAGCACCTGGGCGACTTCGCGGAGTCCCTCCCGCGCGCCCTGTGCTGGGCCTCCGCCTGGGACATGACGCGGGACGCGGAGCTCGCCGCACGCGACTACCTGTCCCTGGTCCTGTCGGGCATCGGCAAGGAGTCCGACATCGGTGTCGTGCAGTCGCTGCACCGCCAGGTGAAGCTGGCGATCGACCTGTACGCGGACCCGAACGCCCGCGAGGCCCTGCTGGCCCGCTGGACCGACGCCACGCTGGCCCACCTGCGGTCCGCCGAGCCGGCGAGCGACCACCAGCTCGCGTGGGCGCGGGCGTTCGCGGCGACGGCCCGTACGCCGGAGCAGCTCGACCTGCTGGAGGGCCTGCTGGCCGGTACGCAGACCGTCGAGGGGCTGGCCGTGGACACGGAGCTGCGCTGGTCGTTCGTGCAGCGGCTGGCGGCGGTGGGCCGGTTCGACGAGGCGGAGATCGCGGACGAGTACGAGCGGGACAGGACGGCGGCCGGTGAGCGGCACGCCGCGACCGCCCGCGCGGCCCGCCCGACCGAGGAGGCCAAGGCGGAGGCGTGGGCCTCGGTCGTCGAGTCCGACAAGCTGCCGAACGCCGTCCAGGAGGCGGTCATCGCCGGCTTCGTCCAGACCGACCAGCGGGAGCTGCTGGCGCCGTACACGGACCGGTACTTCGAGGTGCTGGCGGACGTCTGGGAGTCCCGCTCGCACGAGATGGCCCAGCAGATCGCGGTCGGCCTCTACCCGACGGTCCAGGTCTCCGGCGAGACCCTCGACAAGACGGACGCCTGGCTGACCTCCGCCGAGCCGAACGCGGCCCTGCGCCGCCTGGTCTCGGAGTCCCGCGCGGGCGTGGAACGCGCCCTGCGCGCCCAGGCGGCGGACGCGGCGGCGTCCTAGCCGGTACGCGCGCCGGGGGCGCCCGGTGCCCGCACCGGGC
>NZ_NCTE01000537.1 GCF_002114215.1 Streptomyces sp. 13-12-16
ACACGGCGGGCGAGCTGAACGTCTCCACCGACGCCGAACTGGGCAAGGTGGTGACCGACAGCCTCGGTCTGACCCTGTACCGCTTCGACCAGGACACCGCCGAGCCGCCGGCCTCCAACTGCGAGGACGACTGCGCCAAGACCTGGCCGCCGGTGCCCGCCGAGGACGCCACGGCCGGCGAGGGCATCGACAAGGCGCTGCTCGGATCGGTCGACCGGGCCGACGGCACCAAGCAGCTCACCGTCGCCGGCTGGCCGGCCTACCGCTACGTCAAGGACGTCAACGCCGGCGACGTCAAGGGCCAGGGCGTGGGCGGCAAGTGGTACGCGCTGAACCCCCAGGGCAAGAAGGCCCAGGCGGCCGACCGGCCCGGACTGTCCACCCGTGAGGACGCGAAGCTGGGCGAGATCGTCGTCGACGGGAACGGCATGACCGTCTACCGCTTCATGAAGGACGAGGCGTGGCCGAAACCCGTGTCGGCCTGCACCGGCGCCTGCCTGGAGAAGTGGCCGGTGGTGTCGCCGGTCGACTTCGAGGACACCAAGGGCATCCAGGAGAAGGGCTACATGACCTTCACCCGCCCGGACGGCGCCGACCAGCAGACGATCAACTGCTGGCCCATCTACACCTTCGCCGGTGACAAGGCTCCCGGCGACACCAACGGTCAGGGCGTCGGCGGCACCTGGTACGCCGTACGGCCCGACGGAAAGCCGGTCGGCGCGTCGGAGAAGTAGCAACCTCCCCCAAGGGTGTCGTCCGCTCCGGACGTCGCCGGCCCCGCGTCCGCCCCTCCGCAGTCCGCGGAGGGGCGGACCGTTTTGCCGTGATTCACCGGCACCCGTGGAATTATCGGCACCCTTCTCCGCGTACTTCTCGGCGTGACGGAACTCTCCGGAATGCCGTGGGCACATGTCGTCACGCTTCCGCGGGGCGCCGAATAGGCACGTGCCACTGGCAGTGACCGGTAACGGATGGTCAATTTCCGTTTGGGGTCGCTCCTTTGCCGGGCGATCAGTAGCCTCTGCTCGAACACCGGATCGCCTACGCCTTGGAGAGATACATGGAGCGTCCCGCCTGGGCCCCGCGGAGCATCGACATCTCGGTGCCCAGCGTCTCCCGGATGTACGACTACTACCTGGGCGGTTCGCACAACTTCGAGGTCGACCGGGAAGCGGCCCGCAAGGCCATGGAGTTCATGCCGGGCCTGCCCAAGATCATGCAGGCGAACCGTGCCTTCATGCGGCGGGCGGTGCGTTTCGCGGCCGGTGAGGGCATCACCCAGTTCCTGGACATCGGTTCCGGCATCCCGACGTTCGGCAACGTCCACGAGGTGGCGCGGGCGGCCGTACCGGACGCCCGCGTGGTGTACGTCGACCACGACCCGGTGGCCGTGGCGCACGGTCAGGCCGTTCTGGAGGGCGACGAGGGCGCGGGCGTCGTCGCCGCGGACCTCCGGAAGCCGCGGGAGATCCTCGACAGTCCCGAAGTGCTGCGGCTGATCGACCTGAATCGGCCGGTGGCGCTGCTCCTCGTTGCCATACTGCACTTCGTGGAAGACGCGGACGACCCGTACGCGGCGGTGGCCGAACTGCGCCAGGCCCTCGCGCCCGGCAGCATGCTCGTGCTCACCCATGCCTCGTACGAGGGGATCCCGCTGCCGGCGGAGCGGGCCGAGGGGGCGGTGGACGTGTACCAGGACATTCGCAACCCGCTGATCATGCGCACGCGCGACGAGGTCGCGCGGTTCTTCGAGGGGTACGACATGGTGGAACCCGGACTGGTGCCGATGCCGCAGTGGCGGCCGGACACCGCACCGGAGGACGAGGATCCCTACGCGTTCTCCGGTTTCGCGGGCGTGGGGCGTACGGCGTGAGCGCGGAGCCGGACGGGCCGGAGGACAGACTGCGCCGGTTCGCGACGATCTGGAGCCGGGCGGTCTTCCCGGTGACCTCGACGTCGTCGACCCGCCCGGAGTTCGAGGAGCGGCTGCTGCCGCTGGCCCGGCTGCTGAGCGAGGCGCTGCGGGCCCGGTCGTTCGACGCGGACGCGGGCCGGGCGGCCGGTGCCGCGCTGGTGGAGGCGCACTGCACCGACCCGGAGGCGCTCAGCCGGACCCTGGACTGCGTGGACGCCTATCTCGTCCTGTACTGCGGCGAGGGCGGTGACCGGGAGGACCTGCGGGCGCGCTCCGCGAGGCTCCAGCACGCCATGGCCGCCGGGTTCGCGCAGGCGCTGCGCGAACGGACGCTGGCCGAGCAGGAGGCCGTCGCGCGGGCCGCGCTGGAGGCCCAGGGGGTGGTGGCGCAGGCGCTGCACGCTACCGAGGCCCGGTTCCGGGCGGTGTTCGAGGGCGCGGCCATAGGGATCGGCATCGCCGACCTGGAGGGCAACATCCTCCAGGTCAACGGCGCGCTGCGGCGCATGTTCGGCCTGACCGAGCAGGCCCTGCGCGGTCGCAACGTCAAGGAGTGGGTCCACCCCGACGACGCCCCGCAGACCTGGCGGCTCTACGACGAGCTGGTGAGCGGTGAGCGTGAGCACTACCACCTCGAAAAGGCGTTCTACCGCCCGGACGGAACGGTCCTGTGGACCAATCTGACGGTGTCCCTGCTGCGTGACGCCGACGGCGACCCGCAGTACCAGCTCGCCCTCATGGAGGACACCACCGAGCGGCGGCTGCTCAACCTCCGGCTGCGGTACGAGGCCACCCACGACGCGCTCACCGGGCTGCCCAACCGGGCGTTCTTCTTCGAGCGGCTGGAGAAGGCGCTCGGCGCCGGCGAGGGCCAGCGGTTCGGGCTGTGCTACCTCGACCTGGACGGCTTCAAGACCGTCAACGACAGCCTCGGGCACGCGGCCGGCGACCGGCTGCTCGTCGAGGTCGCCGACCGGCTGCAGGCCTGCGCCACCGCGTCCGGCGAGATGGTGGCCCGGCTCGGCGGCGACGAGTTCGTGGCGCTGACCACCGGCCCCGGCACCGAGCGCACCGTCGACGAGCTCGCCGCCCGCATCATGAACGCGCTGCTCGCCCCGATCAGTGTGGACGGCCGGGAGCTGACCGTGCGCGGCAGCATCGGCATCGTCGAGGGACCGGCCGGGGAACGCAGCGCGGCGGAGGTGCTGCGCAGCGCCGACATCACCATGTACCGGGCCAAGTCGGCGGGCGGCAACCGGTTCGAGCTCGCCGACCCGGAGGCGGACGCCCGCGCCATCACCCGGCACGGGCTCACCACGGCGCTGCCGACGGCCCTGGACCGGGGCGAGTTCTTCATCGAGTACCAGCCGCTGGTGCACCTCGGCGACGGCAGTGTGCGGGGCGCGGAGGCGCTGGTGCGCTGGCTGCACCCGCAGCACGGGGTGCTGTCCCCGGACCGGTTCATCCCGCTCGCCGAGCACACGGGGCTGATCGTTCCGCTGGGCCGCTGGGTGCTGGAGCAGTCGGTGCGCCAGGCCCGTGAGTGGCGGGACCGGCACGGGGGAGAGGCGCTCGGCCCGCTGCGCATCAACGTGAACCTGTCGCCCTGCCAGCTCACGCATCCCGGGCTGGTCCAGGACACGGTGGAGATCCTGGAGCGCACGGGGATGACGCCGGACGCGCTGTGCCTGGAGGTGACCGAGTCGGCGCTGATCGGCGCGGACGACGACCTGCTGAAGCCGCTGCGCCGGCTGGCGGAGATGGGCGTCGACATCGCGCTGGACGACTTCGGCACCGGCTACTCCAACCTGGCCAACCTGCGCCGGCTCCCGGTGAGCGTCCTGAAGCTGGACCGTTCCTTCACCCAGAGCATGCAGCGGTTCCCGGCCGACCCCGTCGACCTGAAGATCGTCGAGGGGATCGTATCCCTGGCCCACAGCCTCGACCTCGCGGTCACGGTGGAGGGCGTGGAGACGGGAGCGCAGGCCGAGCAGTTGCGCGTCCTCGGCTGTGACACGGCGCAGGGCTGGTACTACGCCCGGCCGGGGCCGCCGGACCGTCTCCACGAGCTGGCCCTCGTCGACGCGACGGGCTAGCCGCCCAGTGGCTCGGGGGCGCGGGCCGTCCGGTGGCCGCGGGCCGGTCGTGGCCTGTCGCGCCCACGCGGCGGAGCCGCGCATGTGCCTGCCCCGCGCCCCTGGG
>NZ_NCTE01000053.1 GCF_002114215.1 Streptomyces sp. 13-12-16
CGTCCTCCAGCGGGACGCTCAGCGACGCCTCCGTGCCGGCGTGCAGCGCGGCGACCACCGCGAGGGTGTTCATCCTGGCCGCCTCCACCCACAGCCGGGGCCCGGTCGCGGTGCCGTGCGCCCGGCGCAGCATGTGCGCGATCCAGGCGCCGGTCGTCGGCGCGAGCAGCAGCCGCTCGACCGGCTCCGGCGCCCGCCCGGCCGCCTCCTTGAGGACCCGCCAGGCCTGCGCGACCGGCGTGAGGGGAGTGGGCAGGTCCCAGAGCTGCTTGAGCAGGGTGCGCAGCAGCAGCAACCGGCGTGCGCGTTCGCCCTGTTCGAGGAAGGCGACGGCTTCGGCGGAGTGACCGCCGGCGGCGAGTTCGTCGAAGAGGGGGGCGGGCATGCGGAACGTACTGGGGTGCTCGTTGGTCATCACCGGTGCCTCCGGTCGGGGGAACGGGCGTGCGGGGCCCCGGGTACGGCGCCCCGGCACGGCGAGGGCCCTCACTCGGCCCGGGCGGGCCCCTCGCCTCCGCCTCTGATGCCGCCGCGGGCGCGCAGGACCTCTTCGAGAACGCGAGCGGTCGGGCCGAGCGGCCTGAGATCGTCCACCGCGGTCAAGGGCAGGCCCGCGAGGTCGGCCAGATCCGAGTCCCACCCACGGGCATCCGTGACGGTGGACCACTCATCGGCGGACGCCGATGCCTTGTGCGGAGCGGGTGGATCTTCCACGGTGTGTCCCCCTTCTCGCACGGTGACACCCGATGCCCCGTGTCCCCGTTTCCTCATGGCCTTCCCACCATGTCGACATCGCAGGATCAGGCCACTCAATCACACCAGCGTCGCAAGGGCCGAACCCACCTGGCGCATCGGCTGGTGTTCCGGACTTCCTAGAGCGGCAGGGGTGCCAGATCGCACTCGATGCGGCGGCGCAGGCGTGCCGCGAGGAGCCAGGGGTTGTCCGGACGGACGACGCGGCCGAAACCCTCCACCGCCCTGCGCTGTTTCTCGTCCGCCTCCGCCCCACGGCCCAGGCCACGCAGGTCGAGGGCCAGGTTCGCGGTGCAGGAGAGGGTCAACGGGTGTTCCTCACCCGCGGCTTCGGCGAGCAGCGCCAGGTTGCTCTCGTCGATCTCGTACGCCCGGCCGAAGTCCAGCCGCATGTAGGCCGTGTTGGACTGTCCCATCGCGGTGGTCAGTGTCACCACATGCCGGGGCCCCAGTGTGTCGGCCATGCGGCGGGCGGCCTCGTCCTCCAGTTCCCGCGCTGCGTCCAGGTCCCCGAGCACGCGCAGCGTGGCGGCCAGGTTCGCCTTGGTCAGCAGCGTGTGCACATGGTCGACGCCGAGTCGCTGCTCGAACCCCCGCACGGTCGTCTCCGCCAGCCGGCGGGAGCCCTCCAGGTCACCGGCCAGGCGCAGGTCGACGGCGAGGTTGGCCGCCGTTGCGAGGGAGTCGAAGTGGTAGGGCCCGTAGCGGGAGACGAAGCGCCTCAGCGTCTCCTCGGAGAGCCGGCCGGCCTCCTCCAGCGCACCGTCACGACGTCGGCAGACCGCGAGGTTGCAGGCGATGCGCAAAGTGAGCGGGTGTTCCTCACCGAACGCGTTCCGTGCCCGGCGGTGCACGTCCTCCTGGAAGTCGCGCGCGTTGCAGTAGTCGCCGCTCTCGCGCATGTCGATGGTGAGAGCGTTGAGGGAGTTGAGCGTGAAGAAGCTGGCGGGACCGAACAGCCGCTCCCGCTGGCGGGCGTTGTCCCGGTCCAGTGGCAGGGCCTGGCGGAACCTGCCGCACAGCCGGAGGTCGATGCCCCAGGCGTGGGTGGCGCGCAGCGTGATGGGGTCGTCGGGACCGAACAGGGTCCGGGCCAGCTTGGTGGCCTCCTCGGTCAGGGTGCGGGCCTCCTCCGAGCGTCCCTGGTAGACGCGGGCGTCGGCCATCTCGCAGAGCGAGTCGATCAGCTCCTCGCTGTCGTTCTCGATCCGGCGCGAGATCTCCAGCGCCTTCTCGGTGAGCGGGATGGACTCGGGCACCCGGCCGTTCTGACGCAGCAGGAACCCGAGGCTCTTCGTCATGCGGATGACGTGGTAGTCCTCCTCGCCGGAGGCCTCGTGCCAGGTGTTCCAGGCCTGCTGGGCGAAGTCCGCGGCGCCTTGCTGATCGCCCCAGTAGTAGAGGAACCAGACGGTGTCGAAGACCAGGTCACGCACATAGGTGTCGGTACTGGTCACCGCCTGCGAGGTGAGGACGTGCGGAAGCAGTTCCTGGTAGGCGCGCCATTCCAGCGACGATCCGAACGGGCCCGGCTTGGCGGCCGACAGGAGCTGGTGGGCCGCGTCCCGCATCCGCTCGCGCTTCTCCAGGTCCAGCTTGGCCAGGAGCACCGTCTGCAGCAGGCGGTGCATCTGCAGGGTGTCGGCCCGGGGGTCCACCCTGATCAGGGAGAACTGGTTGAGGTCGCGGATGGCGCGGTTCATCTTGATCGACTCGCGCAGCAGGGGGTCGACCTCGGGTGTGATGTTGATGCCGCGGCTGCCGCGCAGCATGGACCGGGGAATGGGCTCGGGGGCCATGCTGGCGCAGATGTCGAGGAGTTGGCGGGCTCCCGGGTTCTTCTCCTGGATGCGCTCCAGGGAGATGTCCCACGCCGCGGCGACGGAGACCGGGTAGTCGGGCGCCGGTTCGAGTTCGAGGATCTCCGGGCTGCGCCGGGCGAGCAGTTCCAGGTACTCGCCGACGAGCATGCCGGTGACCGCGCGCCACGCGCCCGCCTGCTCCACCGCGAGCGGCAGGTCGCCGAGCGCCTCGGCCAGCCGGTCGGCGTCCTCGTCGGAGAGGTCCGGTGAGCGCCTCTGCAACAACTCGATGGACTCCTTGCGTTCGAACACGTCCACCGGAAGCGGCGTGGCGACCCGCTCCCAGGCCCTGTTCCGGGACGTGACGATGACCTTGCCGGGCCCGTTGGTCGGGAAGTACCGGCGCACGCCTTCGACGTCCTCGGCATTGTCGAAGACGAGCAGCCAGTCGTCGTACGGCTCCCCGGAGCGCAGTGCCTCCAGGACGGCCGGCACCGCCGTGTTGGCGGTGGGGGTGCCGGCACCGTCCTGTTCGGCGACGCCCAGACGGGCCGCGAGTCCGGCGAGCGCGGCCAGGATCAGGCTGTCGCGCTCGGCCGGGATCCAGCAGATCACCTTGTAGTCGCGCTGGTGGGTGTAGACGTACTCCAGAGCCAGCTGGGACTTGCCCACACCACCCAACCCGTACAGGGCGTGCGGGAGCACGGCCGCCGTGTCCTGCTCCGCGAGTTGTTCCTCGACCGCGCGCAGCAACGCGGTACGGCCCACGAACGACGTGTTGCGCAGGGGAACGTTGACCAGGAGGGCGGATGCGCCGGGTTCGAGCGGCGGAGTCGTGTTCATGCCAGGCCTTGCCTCCGTGGAATCACCGGACGATCGCGAGGTCACCGAGTCCGTGTATGCGGATGATGCCCGGACCGGCGCCTCGTCACGTGACGCGTCGGCCGTAGGCCGGGAAACGCCGACGGGGTCGGCCACGGGCTCGAGGTCCGCCTCGATCCGGCGGGCCCGCTCGGCGTAGGGCCCCGACAGCGCCCTCATGACGGCGAGTTCGGACCGCTGCCACGCTCCGGCGGACGCGCCGGGCAGCCCCGCCCCCGCCGGATCCCGCAGCGCCGCACGCAGGGCGACACCGTGCGCCCCCGCCGCCGGCAGCTCGCCGAGGATCGAGACGGTCCTGGCCAACTGGCCGCGGGTCGTGGTCGCGAGGAGGGCCTCACGGGCCCCCACGGCGAACTCGGGCCGCGCCCTGCCGTCGTCGCCCCAGTCGATCAGGCCGCCCATCAGGATCTCGGCCAGGTGCTCCGGGCCGGCCTCCGGGACGGTCCGCCGGCGCACCTGCTCGACGAGGGCGAACTCGAACGGGACGGCCGCCAGCC
>NZ_NCTE01000538.1:0-3412 GCF_002114215.1 Streptomyces sp. 13-12-16
CGACACGGGCGGCGCGTCCACCACGGCAACCGGACCCGGCCCGCGCGAGCCCGACCCGCACTTCCCCGCCCGGCGGCGACCTGCCGGCGGACGGACCGCGCGGGCGCGTCCTCATGCGCGACGGCCGCCGGCTCGGCCTTCCCCACGCGGCAGACTGGCCCGCATGACCCCATTCGACACCGCCAAGACGGACCTCCGCTTCTATCTCCAGTCGGCCCGCGACGCCCTGCTGTGGAAACTCGAAGGGCTCCCCGAGTACGACGTCCGCCGCCCGCTGACGCCGACCGGCACCAACCTCCTGGGCCTGGTGAAGCACGCGGCCGGTGTGGAACTGGGCTACCTGGGCGACACCTTCGGCCGGCCGTCCGGTGAGCCGCTGCCCTGGCTCGCGGACGGGGCGGAACCGAACGGGGACATGTGGGCCACCGCCGAGGAGTCGCGCGAGGACGTGATCGGCCTGTACCGCCGGGCGTGGGCGCACGCGGACGCGACGATCGGGGCACTGCCGCTGGACACGGCCGGCCGGGTGCCGTGGTGGCCGGACGGCAGGGACGAGGTGACGCTGCACCACGCCGTGGTCCGGGTGATCGCCGACACCCACCGGCACGCCGGTCACGCCGACATCCTCCGCGAACTCATGGACGGCGCCGCGGGGATGAACGAGACCAACACCGGCCTGCCGTCGGACGACCCGGTCTGGTGGGAGGCGTACCGGGACCGTCTGGAGCGCGTGGCGCGGGAGGCCTGACCGGCACCCCTCACCGTGCCGCGCGGGCCCACTCGCCGAGCACGGGGACGCACCGCTCGGCGAAGTACTCGTAGTCCTCGGCGGTGTTGTAGACGTGCGCGGACAGCCGCAGGTAGCCGACTCCGCCGAAGCTGGTGAACGCCGCCTCGACGCCCAGCTCCGCGGGTGCCCGGTCGCGCAGCGCGTCGGCCGCGAGGCGGCTGTCGGCGAGCCCGTCGGGCAGCCGCACCAGCCGCATGCCGGGCACGGGCATGCCGACGTCGACGGAGGCGTCCTCGCCGGTCAGCCCGGTGAGCGCGGCGCCCACGACCCGCGCACCGTAACCGGCCAGCTCGTCCATGTACCGGCGGGCGGCGGGCCAGCCCCAGGTACGGTCGACGAAGTCGAGGGCGGCCGGGGCGGCCAGGTAGTTGGTCGCGTCGACCGTGCCCTGCTGGTCGAAGCGGTCGGGGTACGGATCGGCGGCGCCCCAGGAGTCGATCAGCGGATACAGCCCGTCCCGCAGCGGACCGCGCGCCACCAGGGCGGCGGTGCCGCGCGGGACGCACCCCCACTTGTGCAGGTTGCCCGTCCAGAAGTCGCAGGTCAGCCCTTCGAGCGGGGCGGCGGTCAGGCCGGGCGCGTGCGCGCCGTCCACGAGCAGCGGGATCCCGCGTCGCCGTGCCTGAGCGCCGATCCGCTCCACCGGCAGCCGGCGGGCGGTGGCGGAGGTGATCTGGTCGAGGACGACGAGCCCGGTGTTCTCGCCCACCTCGGCCATGATCGCCTCGTACGCCCGCTCCTCGTCGGCGTCCAACGGCACCCTGGCGGTGCGCACCCGGCCGCCCCAGCGGCGGGCCAGCCGTTCGGCGCCCATCGTCACGGCGCCGTACCCGTGGTCGGTGACGACGATCTCCCCGCCGCCCCGGCGCTCCAGACCGGCGTAGACGACACTCGCGCCGGCGCTCGCGTTCGGCACCAGGGCGAGGTCGCCGGGGTCCGCGCCGAGGAAGGCGGCGAGTTCGGCCCGGACCGCCGCGAGCCGCCGCGGCAGCTCGGGGAACCACACCACCGGTGCGCTCTCCATCCGCGCACGCAGTTCCTGCTGCCGCTCCTGGGCGACCAGCGGTACGGCACCGAAGGACCCGTGGTTGAGATGGCGCAGGGCGGGATCCAGTGACCAGGCCCGCGCCGCCGGCCGGCCGTCGGCCAGCGACAGGGGCCGGGGCGCGGTGCTGACCTCGGTCTCGCTCATATGACTCCCCTCCGCGAGGAACACCGGATCCTCACTCGGTCACACGATCGCACGGGGCGTCCCGACGGCGGGCACACGCACTTTTTTGTGCGTACTTGGCAGCGTGGCGGTGTGCGGCGAACCTGGATGCGGGGCGCCGGACAGGAAGGGAGCGGAAACGGCCGGCGGTCAGGAGGCCGATGCCTCGGCCAGCCCCTCCAGCCGGCGGTGGCCCCAGTCGGACAGCGGCGCCAGCGCCTCGGCGAGCTCACGGCCGAACGCGGTCAGGGAGTAGACCGTCTTCGGCGGCAGCACGTCGTACACCTCCCGGTGCACCAGCCCGTCCGCCTCCATCTCGCGCAGCGCCTGGGTCAGCACCTTCTCGGTGAGGCCCGGCACCTTCCGGCGCAGTGCGGCCGGACGGTGCGGTCCGGACTCCAGCAGCCACAGCAGCGTGGTCTTCCACTTGCCCTCGATCACGGCGATCGCGGCGGTCACCCCGCAGACGTCCGGATCGTGGCGCCGGTGCACCATGCCGTGCCCCTTTCTTCGGTAATCGCGATACACATTATGGGAGTTCATGCATGTCTGAGCACATCGACCGGCCCTCCGTCACCGTCCTCGGGCTCGGCCCGATGGGCCGTGCGCTGGCCGGCGCCTTCCTGGACGCGGGGGTGCGCACCACCGTCTGGAACCGCACGCCCGGCCGGGACGCGGAGCTGACCGACCGGGGCGCGGTCACGGCGCGGTCGCCCGAGGAGGCGGTCGGAGCCTCCCCGCTCACCGTCGTCTGCGTGGTGAACTACGACGCCTCGGACGCCGTGTTGCGCCAGGACGCCGTCACCGCCGCCCTCAAGGGACGTACGGTGGTGAACCTGAGCGCCGACACCCCCGGCCGCGCCCGGGACACGGCCGAGTGGGCGGGCCGGCACGGCATCCGCTACCTGGACGGGGCGATCATGACCCCGACCCCGGCCATCGGCACGGACGACGCGGTCTTCCTCCACAGCGGCCCCGAGGAGCTGTACCGGGAGCACCGGCCCGTGCTGGCGGCGCTCGGCGGCAGCCACACCCACCTCGGGGAGGAGATCGGCCGGGCGGCGGCGTACGACATCGCGCTGCTCGACATCTTCTGGACGGCGATGGCCGGCTACACGCACGCCCTCGCCGTGGCCCGCGCGGAGGGCGTCACCGCGACGGAACTCGCCCCCTTCGCCCAGGGGATCGCCGCGATCCTGCCCCCGCTGTTCACCGAGTTCGCGGCCGACACCGACGCCGGCACGTACTCGGGCGAGCTGAACCCGATCACCTCGGCCGTGTCGACCATGGCCCACATCGTGCACGCCTCCGAGGCGAACGGCATCGACGCGAGCGTGATGCGGGTGATCGAGGGCCAGGCGCGCCGGGTCGTCGCGCGGGGGCACGGCGGGGGCGGCTTCACCCCGGGCGCC
>NZ_NCTE01000538.1:3623-5595 GCF_002114215.1 Streptomyces sp. 13-12-16
GGATTCGCGGTGGAACGAGCCGGGAGGCCGAGCGTCCCTATGGCGACAGTGAGCGTCGTGGCGTAGGAGTCCACCGTCCGCCGAACGTTCGACGCGTCCAGGCCCGCGCCGGTTACGATGCGGTCGAGGTCGACGTATGCGGAGCGGACGATCTCCAGCCGGCGGTACACCTGCCAGTCCTCGCGCCAGTCATGGGTGTACTCGGGAGGCAGCCGACGTTCCCAGCGGCGGAACATCCGGTCACGGATCTCCGGGCGGGTCGGGGTGAGGTGCATGTGGCGGACCAGGTCGTACAGGGGGTCGCCGACCAGGGCCATCTCCCAGCCGATGAGGCTGAGGGCGAGGGCGTCGTCCCGGCGTACGAGGTTCCACGGATGCAGGTCACCGTGCAGCAGGGACGGCTCGCGGTGGCTCACCTCATAGCAGGAGAGGATCTCCCGGAGGCGTTCGGCGTCCGGCAGTCCCAGGTGTCGCGCCAGCTGTTGCGACTTCCTGGGCAGCCCCGCCACGAGGGAGACGAGCTGGTCCCTCAGCCAACGGTGGAAACCCTCCAGCCCGGCCAGCGGATCGAGCTGCTTGTAGTCCACCCGTGTCAGGGCGCAGAGCTGGTCCACGAGGCCGTCCGCCTCATGCGGCAACAGGCCGTTCACGGGATGGCTCGGGAGGCGGTCGATGTCGCGCGGTCCCGCGTAGGTGTGGACGGCGAAGGGATCGTCCGGGTAGCTCTCGCCCAGTGCCAGGACCCTCGGCGCCGCGACGGCCACGGGCGCCTGCTCGATGGCGCGCAGCACGGCGTGTTCGCTCAGGAAGCTGCGCTCCCCTCGGCGGGCCTCGGGCAGTCGTCGCCGTACGACCACGGGACAGTCCATGCCCGGTACCCGGGCCACCGTGTTGAGATGCGCAGTTCCCTTGAACACACGGCCCGCCGGAGCGGCCCCCTCCATCGCAAGGGCCCCCTGTACAGCGGACTCGGGGAAGTCGTCGGGCAGAGGCAGCCGCCGGTCCGGCTGCCAGCCGAGGACCTGGGTGATCGGGCCGTGGCCGCGGTCGGGGATGCGGCGAGGCGCCAGCCAGCGGAACAACGCCCGTTCGATCTTCCGCTCGTCGGGCACGCTTCCGAGTCCCAGCGGTACGGCGGCCGCCTCCAGTGCCCTGCTCACCTCCGCCGTCGCCTCGTCCAGGTTCTTCTGGGTGAGCGCCCCCTCCAGGAACCGCGCGGCCCTCATCACATCCGGATAGACGGACTGTGCCCGCTCGAAGGCCAGGTAGTGGCGCAGGTCCTCCGTCAGTCCGTTGACGGCGGCGGGGCGGATGTCGCACACGGCCTCCGCCCACGCGTCGATCGCCTCGGCCCACTGGTGGGCCGGGTACCGCATCCGCACCAGATGGGTGGCGAGGTCGTGAAGCGGGTCCCCGTACGTCGCCAGCTCCCAGTCGACGCAGATCAGTGGGGGAACACCGCCATAGGACACGATCAGGTTGTCGCGGTGCAGGTCCGCGTGAAGCAGACTGTACGGTCGCCGTGCCATGACGGGGACCCGCTCGGCCAGCCGGAGCAGGGCGTCCTCCGGGATGCCCAGGGTCGTGAACAAGCCGCCGAAGACAGCCCAATTGGGCCGACGGATCTGCCGGTCCGCCATGTGCGCCAGCATGCGCAAGAAGCCTTGGCTGTCCGTTTCGTCGCGGGGCCAGCCGGGCGGCAGGGGAGGCAGCGCGCTGCGCCGCACCTGGGCCATCTGGGCCAGCAGCCCGGCCAGCGCTCTGACGATCAGGGCGTCCACGGGCTTGCCGTTGCCGCAGACGCTGGAGAACGGCACGCCTTCCACGTAGCTGTGGATCGCGAATCCCTCGCCCTTGAGGAGGCACTGTGGCACGTGCGGCAGGATTCCCTTGAGAGCGCCGAGGATCTCGTCCTCGTTCAGCCAGGTTCTGATCACGACTGGCAGGGCTTCAACACGGCGGATCCGCACGG
>NZ_NCTE01000539.1 GCF_002114215.1 Streptomyces sp. 13-12-16
ACCCCGGTCGAGAAGGCGAACGCCGAGGAGTTCGAGCCCCGCGCGGTGATGTTCTACCGTCCGCTGCCCGAGCGGCGGCTGAGCCCGCTGCGGCTGCTGCGGTTCTGCATGACGGGTACGCGGGGTGATCTGACGGGGCTGCTGCTGAGCGGTCTGGTGACGGTGGCGATCGGGGCCCTGGTGCCGCTGGCGACCGGCAAGGTGCTCGGCGAGTTCGTGCCGAAGGCGCGGACCGAACTGATCGTGCAGGTGTGTCTCGCGGTGATCCTGAGCAGTGTGGTGGCCGCCGCCTTCATGCTGCTGCAGAACCTCACCCTGCTGCGTCTGGAGGGCCGGGTGGAGGCGACCCTCCAGCCGGCCGTGTGGGACCGGCTGCTGCGGCTGCCGACCACGTTCTTCACCGAGCGTTCGACGGGTGAGCTGGCGAGCGCGGCCATGGGCATCAGCGCGATCCGCCGCATGCTGGCCGGGGTCGGTCCGACAGTGGCCCAGTCGGTCACCGTGGGCGCGGTGAACCTGGGGCTGCTGCTGTGGTTCAGCGTGCCGATGGCGCTGGCCGCGCTCGGGATGCTGGTGGTCGTCGCGGGGGTGTTCCTGGGGCTCGGGCTGTGGCAGGTGCGCTGGCAGCGCCGCCTGGTGGTGCTCACCAACAAGCTGAACAACCAGGCCTTCCAGACGCTGCGCGGGCTGCCGAAGCTGCGGGTGGCGGCGGCGGAGAACTACGCGTACGCCGCGTGGGCGTCCCAGTTCGCCCGCAGCCGTGAGCTGCAGCAGAAGGCCGGCCGGATCAAGAACCTGACGGCGGTGCTGGGCGCGGTCTACCTGCCGCTGGTCACGCTGGCGATGTTCATGCTGCTGGCCGGGCCGGCCCGCGGCTCGATGACGGCGGCGGAGTTCCTCACCTTCAACACGTCGGTGACGATGGTGCTGACCTCGGTCACCCAGCTGACCGGGGCGTTCGTCTCGGCGGTCGCCGCGCTGCCGCTGTTCGAGCAGATCAAGCCGGTGCTGGACGCCACGCCCGAGGTGCGCGCGGCGAGCACCCGGCCGGGCCCGCTGTCCGGGGCGATCGAGGCGCGGCGGCTGTCCTTCCGCTACTCCGACGACGGTCCGCTGGTCCTGGACGACGTGTCGTTCGAGGCGCGGCCGGGCGAGTTCGTGGCGATCGTCGGCCCCAGCGGCTGCGGCAAGTCCACCCTGCTGCGGTTGCTGATCGGCTTCGACCGGCCGGTCTCCGGCAGTGTGCTGTACGACGGCCAGGATCTGGCCGCGCTCGACCGGTCGGCGGTGCGGCGGCAGTGCGGTGTGGTGCTCCAGCACGCACAGCCGTTCACCGGATCCATCCTGGACGTCATCTGCGGCGCCGAGCCGTACACGCCGGAGGAGGCCATGGCGGCGGCGGAGATGGCGGGGCTGGCCGAGGACATCAGGCGGATGCCGATGGGGCTGCACACCATCGTCTCCGGCAGTGGCGCGGTCTCCGGCGGCCAGCGGCAGCGGCTGATGATCGCCCAGGCGCTGATCCGCCGGCCGCGGATCCTCTTCTTCGACGAGGCGACCAGCGCCCTGGACAACGAGACGCAGCGCGCGGTCATCGAGAGCACCAAGGCCCTGGAGGCGACCCGGATCGTCATCGCGCACCGGCTGTCGACGGTGCTCGACGCGGACCGGGTGGTGGTGATGGAGGGCGGCAAGGTGGTCCAGCAGGGCCCGCCCGCCCGGCTGCTCGCCGACACCGGCGGGCGGCTGCACGAACTGGTGCGGCGGCAGATGGCGTGACGGAGACCGTCGGCGGACGGTCACCGTCCGGCCACACCTGTGGCGCGTCTTCGCCGTACACGGGGCCCGGCCGTTGCTCCGCCCGGTAAATGGGTACCCACGGGCCATGCGAACCAGCGTGATGGATGTCGGATCGAAGACCGTCAGACTCGTCGTGGCGGACACGGCGGGCGGGGCGCCGCTGCCGGTCCACACGGCGAAGTGGCCGCTCAGGCTGTCCGAGCAGGTCACGCCCGGGAAGTCGGTGCCGGAGCAGGCCGTGGAGCGCCTGGTGGACGCCGTCGCCGCGGCGGACAGGACCGCCGCGCGGTGGGGTGCGTCGGGTCCCCTGGCGTTCGCGACCGCCGTGATACGCAGCGCCCCGAACCGGCAGGAGGTGCTGAGCACGGTCCGGGCCCGCACCGGTGTCGACCTGTGCACACTGCCCGGCGAGGTGGAGGCCGAGCTCACGTTCCTCGGGGCCCGGCGCTGGATGGGCTGGCGCTGCGGGCCGCTGGCGCTGCTGGACATCGGCGGGGGTTCGCTGGAGGTCGCCTTCGGACGCGGCCGGCTGCCCGACTTCGTCGCCTCGCTGCCGCTGGGGGCGGGCCGGCTCACCCACGAGTACTTCGCGGAGTCGGACCCTCCGTCCCCGGAGCAGGTGCGGGCGCTGCGCCGGCGGGTGCGCCACCAGCTGCGGGACGTGGCGGCCCGGATCCGCTGGGAGGGACCCCGTACGGCGGTGGCCACCTCCCGCACCTTCCAGCAGCTGGGGCGGCTGTGCGGGGCCGCGCCGGGGCGGCACGGTCCGTTCGTGGAGCGGGAGTTGTCCTGCGCCGACCTGCGGGTGGCGATCGACCGGCTGGCCGCCCTGCCCGCCGCCGAACGCGCCCGGCTGCCCGGGATCTCCGCCCCGCGCGCCGCGCAGAGCCTGGCGGGCGCGGTCGTGGGGCACACGGCGATGAAGCTGACCGGTCTGGGGACGGTGACGATCTGTCCCTGGGCGCTGCGCGAGGGGGTGCTGCTGCGCCACATCGAGGACGGCCCGTCCTGGTGGGCGGAGATCATCCGCCTCAACGAGAAGGAGACGGCGGCCGACGGCCCCGTGGCGCTGCGCATCGCCACCGCGCGCGGCTGACCCGGACGTACGACGAGAGGAGACACCCCGTGTCCGAGCGGGACGACCACAAGAAGCCCGAGACGGCCGTCGAGGAGGTGCTGCGCGAGGTCGAGGAGGCCGAGCGGCGCGGCGAGGACTCCCCGGCACGACGTCGGCACCGGGGCGAGGCCGGGGAGGCCATCACCCCGAACACCGGGGCGCAGGAGGAGTCCCGGGGCGACTAGCGCCTGTCCGGCTGACCGTGCCAAAGACGCGGGACCCGGCCCGCTCTTCCCCACGCCTTTCAGGCAGGGGGAAGAGCGGGCCGGCGGCGTTGCCGTCGGTTGCCGACTCCCCCCGCATCGCGGCCGGAGGCCCCCACCCGGTTCCACCCGAGCGGGAGGGGCCCGTGTGCGGGAGGGACCCCGTCGCCCCCGCCCACCCGGGCCGCGAGGCGCCGCCGGTTTCCTCCGGCTCGGTCCGCCGGACGGGCCCCGGCGCCGTCTGTCTACCCCGGCGGCGGGCCGAGGGGCCGGGCCGCCAG
>NZ_NCTE01000540.1 GCF_002114215.1 Streptomyces sp. 13-12-16
CCGCCCGGCCCGCTCCCGCCTCCGCCGGCGGGCGGCGTCCGGGCTCACGGGGGCCGACGCGCCGCGCCGCAGGACCACTCCTGCGGGCCGCGGGGTGCGTCCAGGCGGGCGTATGACGGGTACGCGGCCGCGTGTGCCGGGATACGAAGGGGGACACCGTTCCGTACCCGGTCCGTCCGACTCCGTGGCGAGGTCCCCATGCGTCTGCTGCTCGTCCACCCCAGCGCCCTGATGTACTCCGAGATCTTCCTCCGGCTCGAACCGCTGGGCCTGGAACGGGTGGCGGGCGCCGCCCGCGAGGCCGGTCACGAGGTCCGGGTCGTCGACCTCCAGGTGCTGGGCGTGAACCGGCTGCGCGACGAGGTGCGGTCCTTCCGTCCGGAGGCGCTCGGCGTCTCGCTCAACTACCTGGCGAACATCCCCGAGGCGATCGCGCTGGCCGCGCGGGTGAAGCGGGAGGTGCCGGACTGTTTCGTGTTCTTCGGCGGGCACAGTGTCTCGTTCGTCGCCGAGGAGGTCATCGAACAGGCGGAGGGCGCGGTCGACGCGGTGGTCCGCGGCGAGGGGGAACCGGCGATGGCCCCGCTGCTGGAGGCGGTGCGCGACGGCGGGGTGGAGGGCGTGCCGGGCGTCGTCACGGCGGCCGGGCGCGGGCCGGCGCCGCTGATGCTGCACGGCATCGACGGACCGCTCCCGGCCCGCGATCTGATGCGCAACCGGCGCCGCTACTTCATCGGCGAGCTCGACCCGTGCGCGTCCATCGAGTTCACCCGCGGCTGCCCCTGGGACTGCTCGTTCTGCTCGGCGTGGACGTTCTACGGCCGCAGCTACCGCAAGGCCTCGCCCGAGGCGGCGGCGGAGGACCTGGCGAGGGTCCGCGAGCCGAACGTGTTCATCGTGGACGACGTCGCGTTCATCCGGCCCGAGCACGGGAACGCCATCGCCGCCGAGGTGGAGCGTCGCGGCATCCGCAAGAAGTACTACCTGGAGACGCGCTCCGACGTCCTGCTGCGCCATCCCGAGGTGTTCGAGCGGTGGGCGCGGCTGGGGCTGCGCTACATGTTCCTCGGCATGGAGGCGATCGACGCCGAAGGGCTCGACCTGTACCGCAAGCGGGTCAGCCCGGACGAGAACCTGAAGGCGCTGGAGACGGCCCGCCGGCTCGGCATCAAGGTCGCGATCAACCTGATCGTGGACCCGGCCTGGGACGAGGAACGCTTCCGCGTGGTGCGGGAGTTCGCGCTGGCCGTGCCGGAGATCGTGCACTTCACGGTGATGACGCCGTATCCGGGCACGGAGATCTGGCACACCGAGTCGCGCCGGCTCACCACCCGCGACTACCGCCTCTTCGACATCCAGCACGCGGTGGTGCCGACGACGCTGCCGCTGGAGCGCTTCTACGAGGAGCTGGTGCGCACCCAGGCGGTCATCAACCGCAAGCACCTGGGGGTGCGCACGGCGTTCGGCGCGGCGCGCGTGCTCGGCCGCAACCTGCTGCACGGGCAGACCAACTTCGCCCGCATGCTGTGGAAGTTCAACCAGGTCTACAACCCGCGCCGGCAACTCGCCGACCACGCGCGGCCGGTGCGCCACGAGCTGCCGCTCCCCCAGCGCCTCGACGTCGGCGACCGGCGCAAGCTGTACGTCCACACGCGGGAAGCGACGCGGGGCGCGCCGACCGGCCGGACACCCGACTAGTCCGCTCCCGGGGCTCTTCCGCCATGGCGGTCGCCGTCCTCGCCTCGCTCGCCGCCGGTGCGTGCTTCGCCGTCGCGGGGGTCCTGCAGCAGTGGGCGGCGGCCGCGCGGCCGGACGCGGAGGCGCTCACCGCGCGGCTGCTG
>NZ_NCTE01000541.1:0-11625 GCF_002114215.1 Streptomyces sp. 13-12-16
GCGTCCCCAGCCGCTCCCAGCCGGGCTGCCGCGCGAGCATCCCCGGCCGGCCCGGCACGAGCCGGGCGTACACCGCCTCGCACGCGTCGAGCACGTCGGCGGGGGCCGCGTACCGCACCCGTACGTCATCCGTACCGGACGGGACCGACAGAGCCGTACGACTCGTGTCGATCTCGGCGTTGACCTGGAAGGTGGCCGCCTCGTACCCGAACCGGCCGTAGATCGCCGGCTCCGACGCCGTGAGCACCGCCAGCGGCTCGCCCCAGGACCGGATGTCGTCCAGCTGGCGCCGCATCATCGTCCGCAGCACGCCGCGCCGCCGGTGCGTGGCGGCCACGCTGACGCCCGTGACGCCCGCGGCCGGCACGGAGTCACCGCCGGGCACGGTCAGCCGGAACGAGAACGCGCCCGCCGTCCCCACGCACTCGTCGCCGTCCCAGAAACCCAGAAAACGGTCGTGCTCGGTGAGCGAGTTCCACAGCTCGCGTTCCTCGTCCGCCTCCTCGCCACCGCCGAACGCACGGATCAGGTTCGCGTACCACTTGTCCCAATCCTCCGGCTGTAGTACGCGAAGTCCGTTTGCGGGGCCCGTTTTCTCGGTCGTCATGAGCCATCCCTACCAGGGCCGTACCGGACGAGCGAGGCAATTTCTCCCACGCGGCCCCGCGACGGCGTCCGGTGAAGTTGACTGTGAAGTCGGCCCCGGCAAGGGGGCAACCAGGACCTCCCGTGCCAAGTGGCCGGTCCGATGGATAGGGTCCCGAACTAATGGCAGCAGGACGAGAGCGGCGCGCGGAAGCCGACACGTTCACGGCCCGGTTGAAGAAGCAGTGGCACCGGGCCCGCGTCGGCGTGCGCCGGAGCGCCGTCGACTACTTCCGCGGGGACGGCTCCGACTGGATCGCGCTCGCCGGACTGTTCCTCACCGTCCCGCTGATCGCGGCCGGGACCCTCACCAACTCCGTGTGGTGCGCGCCGGCCGCACTGGTCATACCGATCGTCGCCGGCGGCCTGCTGCTGCGCCCGGCGAGCCTGCTCGGCCTGTACGCCGCCGCGGCGACCGCGCTGATCGTGGAGTCGGTGCAACTCGGCCCCTACACCGAGGGCGCGGCCCGGGTCACCCCGGGCGTGGTCCTCACCGTCGCAGCCTGCGGCTTCTTCGGGCTGCTCGTCGCCCAGTTCCGCAGCCGGGTCGGCGTGCCCTGGCGGCGCGGCGGCACCATGCTGTTCGACCTGCGTGAACGCATCCGGGTGCAGAGCAAGCTGCCGAAGCTCCCCGACGGCTGGCACCGGGAGATGGCCCTGCGTCCGGCGGGCGGGCAGTCGTTCTCGGGCGACTTCGTGGTCGCGGCCCGCACCAACGGCGGGCGCACCCTGGAGGTCGTGCTCACCGACGTCTCCGGCAAGGGCATGGACGCCGCCTCGCGCGCCCTGCTGCTCTCCGGAGCCTTCGGCGGTCTCCTCGGCAGCCTCCCGCCGCACGCCTTCCTCCCGGCCGCCAACGGCTACCTGCTGCGTCAGGACTGGGACGAGGGCTTCGCCACCTCCATCCACCTGGTGCTCGACCTGGACTCCGGCGACTACGAGCTCTACTCCGCCGGGCACCCGCCGGGCCTCCAGCTCAGCGCGGGCAGCGGACGCTGGGAGGAGAAGGCGGCCGACGGCCCGCTGCTGGGCGTGTACGACGGTGCCCAGTTCGACTCGGTGAAGGGCTCGCTGCGCCCGGGGGACGTGCTGATGCTGTTCACGGACGGCCTGGTGGAGACCTCCGACCGGGACATCGTCGAGGGCATCGACCGCCTCACCGGCGAGGCCGACCGCTATGTCGCGGGCGGCTTCCACGGCGCCGCCTGGCACCTCATCGAGGCGGTCGCCAAGGACGTCAACGACGACCGGGCACTGCTGCTGATCTGCCGCGAGGGCCCGACGGCCGCGGCGGCCCGCTGACCCGTGCACACTGGGCGGGTGACCGAGACGACACCGCTGCCCCTGGCCGAGATCGAGGCCACCGCCCGCGCCGCGCACGCCGGCCAGACCGACAAGGCGGGCCGGCCCTACGCCGAACACCTCCGGGCCGTCGCCGAGGGGGTACGGGCACGCGGCGGCGACGAGGAGCAGATCGCGGCGGCCTGGCTGCACGACGCCGTCGAGGACGACAAGCTGTCCCGGCGGTGGCTGGAGGAGGCGGCCCTGACCCGGCGGACCAAGGACATCGTCCTCGCGGTCACCAAACGCTCCGGGGAGCCGCCCGAGGCGTACGCGGCCCGGATCCTCGCCACTCCCGGCGCGCTGCTGGTGAAGGAGGCGGACCTGGCGCACAACGCCGACCCGGCCCGCCTCGCCGTACTGGAAGGACCGACCCGCACGCGACTGACCGAGAAGTACGCGCGGATGCGCGCGCTTCTCGGTCTCGTGGCCCCGTGAGGGGGAGGGGAACTCCTAGGCGGAGACCTTCTCGCGGGTCTCCCTCTTCTCCTGCCGCTCGCGTCCGCGGGCCGGTTCGGCGGCGTCCCGCTTGAACGCCCACTCCATCCTCGGCTCCATCACGAACCGGAACGTCCGCCGTACGGGGGCGGTGCACAGCAGGGTCACCATGGCCGCCGCCAGGACGCTCACGGCGATCTCGCCGAGCGGCCGGTGCAGCACGGAGTGCTCGAACCAGCCCTGGTAGTCGCCGGCCTTCACCACGAAACCGTGCAGCAGGTAGCCGTACAGCGTGCCCGCGCCGAGCGCCGTGAACCACATGTGGCGGCGCGGCACCCAGGCGAAGAAGCAGGCGGTCAGCAGCAGCGAGCAGCCGAACATCGCGAGCACCATGACCGGGCCGGCCCACCACGGCGCGCCCAGCTCCTGCGCGGCGTCACGGTGGTAGAACCACGCGGTGTTCATCCGCGGCACCGCCCACCAGCCGAAGGCCAGCGCCGCCGCGAACACCGGCACCGCCGCGATCCGCACCGACCGGCGGCGCACCATGTGGAAGTGCTCCGGCCGCATGCACAGACCAAGCACGAAGTACGGCAGGAACTGCAGCACGCGCTGCAGGTCGAGGTCGTCGCCGATCCCGGGGGTGGCACTGGCCAGCATGGCGATGCCGAGGGCCAGCGGCAGCGGGTGCCGTACCGCGTTCCAGATCGGTGTGGTCAGCCGCCACACGAACAGCGCGACCAGGAACCAGGTCAGGTACCAGGGGTCGAGCAGGCTGATCTCCTGCTCGGGGGTGTGGTCGACGACCCGCCGGAACAGGGGGTAGGCGGTCTCGAACACGATGTACGGCACGGCGACGCCGGTGATCAGTCGGCGCAGCCGGTCGGGCCGCATGTCGAAACTGCGCGAGAAGAAGCCGGAGATGATGATGAAGGCCGGCATGTGGAACGTGTACACGACCGTGTACGCCGCCTCCAGGACCCGGCTGTCGCCCTTGAGGGGCTCCCAGGCGTGGCCGACCGCCACCAGCACGATCGCCAGGTACTTGGCGTTGTCGAAGAACGCGTCGCGCTGTTTGCCGCGCGGGCTCCTCGTGTGCGGGCTCTTCGTGCGTGGGCTCGGCACTCCGGGTGCCGGTGACTGTGCCGGGGGGAGCGGCGTTCTGCGGTTGCCGTACGGTCGCTGCGAGTTCGTCACTGACCCTCCCGGCGGGAACTCGGGGAGTCGATCGGGGAGCTCGCTGCGCTTGCGGGGGACGAGGCAGCGTGGAACATCTGAGGCACCCTAGCGTCGTCCTCGGTATTTCGTAAAACGCTCGACGTCGTTCCTGGTATTCGGCTCGGGTACCCCGGATTGGGGAAAGTGATCGGCATGATTGGCGTGATGGCCAACACACTGTGCATATAAGGGACTTGGTTGGCGCTCGGACCGTCCTTGTCATGATTGTTCCGGACCAATCCACGCATAAGCCCGGCAGGCGACTCCGGTGGTATGTCCCGACCTGGGTGTCTTTTTCCCGTATCGACCCAAGGGGTGCCGGAGCATCTGCGATGACAATTCGAATTAACTGCGAACGCGTTGTGTGGAGACGGAAACGATCCGGTTGAATTCCCTGTGCGGGTGTTCCTTCGAATTGCCGTGCGACACCGTGCCGTTGGCCCGGGCGGACGGCCGCGCACGGGCGGTGCCGTCCGCACCGGGACGGATGATGCGTCAGCCGCCGCATAGGGCGGCCGTGTTGGTGGCACGATGGTTCTGGCGGGGTGCGCGGGGTCGCGTCGCCCGGGCCGGGGAAGCGGAACCGACCGAGGGTGTGATCAGTTGTGGCCATTTCACTGTCCGTGGTGCTGCTGTTGGGGATCATCCTGGTGGTGCTGATGAGAGGCGGTTCCCTCAAGGCCGGCCCGGCGGTCGTCGCCGTCCTCTTCGGCTTCTTCCTCGCCTCCACCGGCATGGCCGACGACATCCAGCGGTTCCTGGACTCGATAGCCGAGATGATCAACTCGATCAGCTTCTGACCCCGCCCGCCCCCGCGCGGAAACGATCCGGGCCGCCCCGGGAACCGCCCCTCGGCCCGGCAGCCCGGCCCGCCCGCTCCAGCCGCCCGGCACCGCGAACGGCGCCACCGGCGGCGCGACGGACTGTTCCGGGCCCCGGAAAGCGATCAGGGCCAGGCGGAGGAATGATCCTCCGACCTGGCCCTGAGCCGTACAGAGCGGGCGACGGGAATCGAACCCGCGTAGCTAGTTTGGAAGACTAGGGCTCTACCATTGAGCTACGCCCGCACGGAGCGCGCCACGCGTCGGTGACCGCGGCACTGAGAGGCATCGTAGCGGGTCGTGCGCCCTCGTCGCACACCCCGTTTCCGGACCGCCCCGACGCGGCACCGTGCCCGTGAAACACGGCGGCCGTTCCGCCCGGGTGCATGTACCCTACGTGTCGCACCAGACGGGGTGTGGCGCAGCTTGGTAGCGCGTCCGCTTTGGGAGCGGAAGGCCGTGGGTTCAAATCCCGCCACCCCGACCAGCCACCTGCCTCATGCAGCGATGATCGCCTTTTGGGTGCCGTAGCCGCTGCCGTTACTATGCAAACTGCGCGCCCTGTGTGTCTCTGAAGTCCTCCGGGCGGCGAATCGGCCGGGCCTCTCTGGTCCCGGCAGAACCCGAGAAGTCAGCCACAAGGAGACCGAACCGTGAAGAGCGCCGTGGAGACCCTGAACCCGACCCGGGTTCGGCTCACTGTCGAGGTGCCCTTCGAGGAGCTCAAGGACAGCCTCGACGCGGCGTACAAGAAGATCAACCAGCAGGTCACGGTGAAGGGCTTCCGCAAGGGCAAGGTCCCGGCCCGGGTCATCGACCAGCGCTTCGGCCGCGGTGCGGTGCTGGAGGAGGCCGTCAACGACGCCCTCCCGAAGTTCTACACCGACGCGGTCAACGAGGCCGAGCTGAGCCCGCTGGGCCAGCCCGAGGTCGACATCACGGAGCTGAAGGACGGCGAGACGCTGAACTTCACCGCCGAGGTCGACATCCGCCCGACCATCGAGATCCCGGACTACTCCGGCATCGAGGTCGAGGTCGACGCCGTCGAGGTCACCGACGAGGACGTCGAGAAGTCGGTCGAGCAGCTCCGCGAGCGCTTCGCCTCCACCTCCCCGGTGGAGCGCGCCGCCCAGGACGGCGACGTCGTCACCATCGACCTGGAGGCCAAGGTCGACGGCGAGGTCCTCGAGGACGGCGTCGCGAGCGGCGTGTCGTACACCATCGGCTCCGGTGAGCTGCTGGACGGCATCGACGACGCCGTGAAGGGCCTGGAGGCCGGTGGCGAGGCCACCTTCACCTCCGAGCTCAAGGGCGGCTCGGCGGCCGGCAAGGAGTCCGAGGTCACCGTCAAGGTGTCCCAGGTCGCCGCCCGTGAGCTGCCGGAGCTGGACGACGAGTTCGCCCAGCTCGCGTCCGAGTTCGACACCCTCGAGGAGCTGAAGGCGGACAGCCGCAAGCGCCTGGAGAACATGAAGCAGTACGACCAGGCCACGCAGGCCCAGGAGCGCGTCCTGGAGAAGCTGCTCGAGCTGGTCGAGGTCCCGGTCCCCGAGAAGCTGCTCGAGGACGAGATCAACACCCGCAAGCACAACCTCGAGCACCACCAGCTCGGCCAGATGGGCCTCGACCTCGCGAAGTACCTGGAGATCCAGGGCAAGACCGAGGAGGAGTTCGAGGCCGAGACCCGCGAGGCCGCGGTCAAGGGCATCAAGACCCAGTTCGTGCTCGACGAGCTCGTCAAGCAGGAGAAGCTCAACGTCAACCAGGAGGAGCTCACCGAGCACCTCATGCGGCGCGCGGCCTCCTCCGGCATGTCCCCCGACCAGTTCGCCCAGGCCGTCGTCGAGCAGGGCCAGGTCCCGCTCCTCGTCGGCGAGGTCGCCCGCGGCAAGGCCCTGGCCTCCGTGGTCGAGAAGGCCACGGTCAAGGACACCAACGGCGAGATCGTCGACCTCGAGGACGAGGAAGAGGACGAGACCACCGAGTCGGCCGAGGCCGAGGCGGAGGGCACCGAGCAGGCCGCCGCCGAGGAGAAGAACGAGGGCTGACCCTCGAACCGTCTCCGACGAACGTCCAGCGGGCCCCGGGTACGTAGTGACCCGGGGCCCGCTGTCCGATCCCAGGGGTGCGGGGCCGTGGCCGTGAGCGGCTCCGCCGCGTGGGCGCGACCGGCCCCGCCGGGCCGCAGCCGCCCGCGGACCGGTGACCCCCGCGGGGAAGGCGAACGGCGCTCCGTGCCGGGCACACCGCGAAGTACACCCCTCTACGCCCCCGGCGAACACCCCCGTTACCGGGATTCCCCGGCGGAGCCACCGCGTTAGGGTCCATGAATACGGGGCCGGAATACCACGGCGCAACCGCCGGAGGCCCCCCGCAGGGAAACGTGAGACGGCCCGGCGCCGTCGTAAGACGAGCAGGTGGATACGTGACGAATCTGATGCCCTCAGCCGCCGGCGAGCCCTCCATCGGTGGTGGCCTCGGCGACCAGGTCTACAACCGGCTGCTCGGCGAGCGGATCATCTTCCTCGGCCAGCCGGTCGACGACGACATTGCCAACAAGATCACCGCGCAGCTGCTGCTCCTTGCCTCCGACCCGGACAAGGACATCTACCTGTACATCAACAGTCCCGGCGGCTCCATCACGGCCGGCATGGCGATCTACGACACCATGCAGTACATCAAGAACGACGTGGTGACGATCGCCATGGGCCTGGCGGCCTCCATGGGCCAGTTCCTGCTGAGCGCCGGCACCCCCGGCAAGCGTTTCGCGCTGCCGAACGCCGAGATCCTGATCCACCAGCCGTCCGCCGGTCTCGCCGGCTCGGCCTCGGACATCAAGATCCACGCCGAGCGGCTGCTGCACACCAAGAAGCGCATGGCCGAGCTGACGTCCCAGCACACCGGCCAGACGGTCGAGCAGATCACCCGCGACTCCGACCGTGACCGCTGGTTCGACGCCTTCGAGGCCAAGGAGTACGGCCTCATCGACGACGTGATCGCCACGGCCGCCGGCATGCCGGGCGGCGGCGGCACCGGGGCCTGAGCGGCCTCGCGGAGCCCTCGCGGCCCCGTGGACGCCCCGCCGGGCCCCCGGGCCCGGTGAACAGCCCCAGCAGCCCCAGCCGACCGCCTCAGCCCCTTTCAGGAGAAACCGTGAACAGCTTCCCCGGCAGCGGCCTGTACGACCGCACGCCCGCCGCCTCCGAGGGCCGGTACACCGGCCCCTCGGCCGAGTCCCGCTACGTCATCCCGCGCTTCGTCGAGCGCACCTCCCAGGGCATCCGCGAGTACGACCCGTACGCGAAGCTCTTCGAGGAGCGCGTGATCTTCCTCGGCGTGCAGATCGACGACGCCTCCGCCAACGACGTCATGGCGCAGCTGCTGTGCCTGGAGTCGATGGACCCCGACCGGGACATCTCGGTCTACATCAACAGCCCCGGCGGCTCCTTCACCGCGCTCACGGCGATCTACGACACGATGCAGTACGTGAAGCCGGACATCCAGACGGTCTGCATGGGCCAGGCGGCCTCCGCCGCCGCCGTCCTGCTGGCCGCCGGTACGCCCGGCAAGCGCATGGCGCTGCCGAACGCGCGCGTGCTGATCCACCAGCCGTACAGCGAGACCGGCCGCGGTCAGGTCTCCGACCTGGAGATCGCCGCCAACGAGATCCTCCGGATGCGCAGCCAGCTGGAGGAGATGCTGGCCAAGCACTCCACCCGGCCGCTGGACAAGATCCGCGAGGACATCGAGCGCGACAAGATCCTCACGGCCGAGGACGCGCTGGAGTACGGCCTGATCGACCAGATCATCACCACCCGGAAGATGGACAACTCCAGCCTGCGCTGACGCGGGGCGGGGGTGTAACGTCTGCCGCCCCTTGGCACGGTTTGGCACGGTCCACGTCAAAGTGAACCGTGCCAAGGGGGGCCCGAACGGGGGGCCAGGCAAGGTACCGTCGGACATAAGGCAGCACCAGGAGCCGCCGGACGCCCGCGTCCAGGCGACTCCCAGGCGAAGGGGAAGCACACCGTGGCACGCATCGGTGACGGCGGCGATCTGCTCAAGTGCTCGTTCTGCGGCAAGAGCCAGAAGCAGGTCAAGAAGCTCATCGCAGGGCCCGGTGTGTACATCTGCGACGAGTGCATCGATCTCTGCAACGAGATCATCGAGGAAGAGCTCGCCGAGACCAGTGAGGTCCGCTGGGAGGAGCTGCCCAAGCCCCGCGAGATCTACGAGTTCCTCGAGGGGTACGTGGTGGGGCAGGAGGCGGCCAAGAAGGCCCTCTCCGTCGCCGTCTACAACCACTACAAGCGCGTCCAGGCCGGCGAGAACGGCGGCGCGCAGGGCCGCGAGGACGCCATCGAGCTGGCGAAGTCCAACATCCTCCTGCTGGGCCCCACGGGCTCCGGCAAGACCCTGCTGGCCCAGACCCTGGCCCGCATGCTGAACGTCCCGTTCGCGATCGCCGACGCCACGGCGCTCACGGAGGCGGGATACGTCGGCGAGGACGTCGAGAACATCCTGCTGAAGCTGATCCAGGCGGCCGACTACGACGTCAAGAAGGCCGAGACCGGGATCATCTACATCGACGAGATCGACAAGGTCGCCCGCAAGAGTGAGAACCCCTCGATCACGCGCGACGTGTCGGGCGAGGGCGTCCAGCAGGCCCTGCTGAAGATCCTGGAGGGCACCACGGCCTCCGTCCCGCCGCAGGGCGGCCGCAAGCACCCGCACCAGGAGTTCATCCAGATCGACACGACGAACGTGCTGTTCATCGTGGGCGGCGCCTTCGCCGGACTGGAGAAGATCATCGAGGGCCGGGCGGGAGCCAAGGGCATCGGCTTCGGCGCGACGATCATCTCCAAGCAGGAGCGGGAGTCCAAGGACCAGTTCGAGGAGGTCATGCCGGAGGACCTGGTCAAGTTCGGCATGATCCCCGAGTTCATCGGCCGGCTCCCCGTCATCACCTCGGTCCACAACCTCGACCGCGAGGCCCTGCTCCAGATCCTGGTCGAGCCGCGCAACGCGCTGGTGAAGCAGTACCAGCGCCTGTTCGAACTCGACGGCGTGGAGCTGGACTTCGAGCGCGAGGCACTGGAGGCCATCGCCGACCAGGCCATCCTCCGCCAGACCGGCGCCCGAGGCCTGCGCGCCATCATGGAGGAGGTCCTCCAGGGCGTGATGTACGAGGTCCCGTCCCGCAAGGACGTCGCCCGCGTGGTCATCACGGCCGACGTGGTCCTCTCCAACGTCAACCCCACCCTGATCCCCCGCGACGCCCGCGGCCGGGGCTCGGGCGAGCAGAAGACGGCGTAACCGCCGCCTCGGCAGTGACGCGAAAGGGGCCCCGGCCGGTGCCGGGGCCCCTTTCGCGTGCGCACGCGTCGCGTCAGGCCTTGACGCGGACGTCCTTGCGGAACTTGGCGGTCAGCTCGGCGGCCTTCTCCAGGTCGGCGGGCTTGCCGGCCATGACGTCGGCCACCACCGTGTTGATGGTGACGCCCACCGTGCTGTGGTCACCCCAGATGCACACCGGCATGCTGATCTCCGAAGGTCCGGAGGCCACGTCGCCAGGTGAGGCGTCGCTGTTCTTGATCTTGATTTCCTGGCACTTCAGGACACCGCCGTCCAGAGCGCTCGGTTCGTAGGCCTTCGGGCTGCCGACGAGTTCGCCCTCGGTCTCCTTGTCCTCGGAGGCGTTCTTCTCCATCTCCCCGAACATGGCGTCGACGACCTTCTCCGGATCGTCGACCTCGCCGTAGACACCCATGAACTGGACCATCTTCGTGGCGAGCGGATTGCTCTCGTCCCCGGCCTGGTAGACCGCGTCGACGTTCTTGGCGTTCTTGACGCCGTTCTTCTCCGCTTCCTTCATGTCGTTCTCGTCGAAGCCGTCGCTCTTCTCGGCGTCGCCCTTCTTGTACTCGCCACCGAGCACGGTCGCCGGCGTCGTCAGCTTGTGCGGGCCGTCGTCGGCTATGTCCGCACCGCCGCCGCCTCCGCCGATCACGAAGTACGCGCCCACGCCGATCGCCGTGACGACCGCCACCGCGCCGATGATGATCCCGGCCTTCTTGCCGCCGCCACCGGAGGCGGGGGGCTGGGGCGGCATGCCGTACTGGGGCTGGCCGTAGGGCGGCTGCTGGCCGTACGGGGGCTGCTGGGGCGGGACGCCAGGCTGGCCGGGCTGCTGCGGGTAGCCGTATCCGGGCTGGCCGGGCGGGGGAGTCTGCTGGGGGTAGCCGTAGCCGGGCTGCGGAGTCTGCGGCTGCTGGCCGTAAGGCCCCGGCTGGCCGTACGGCCCGGGCTGCTGGGGCTGCCCGCCGTACGGGCCCGGCTGGTTGTAGCTCATTGCTTGGGTTCCCCTTGAGTTGCTGATGTGGTGCCGGTCAGACCTTGACGCGGATCTGCTCGCGAAGCTTGGTGGTGAGGTCGACCGCGGTGTCCTTGCCGACGCCCGTGCCGGTGTTGTCACCGGGCGAGACCATGGCGACCGTGCTGTGGTCGGCCCAGGCGCAGAACCAGTCGGTCGACTCCTTCTTGGTCAGCGCGTTGGTGCTCTTGGTCGACTGGCACTTGGCGACCGCGCCGTCGATCTCGACCTCCTCGGGGTCGCCGATCAGCTCGGCGTTCTGCATCCCGCCGGTGTCACTGGTCGAGCTCTCCTTGACTTCCTTCTGGATGTTGGCGAAGAACTTGTCCAGGACGCTCTGGGGGTCGGCGATCTCGCCGTAACCGCCCACCATCGTCATGCCCTTGGCGGTCAGCAGCTCGGCCTGGTCGGGAAGCGTGGAGGGATCCTCGGGGTCGTAGCCGCTGAAGTCGGCGGTCGACCACTGCCCGACGATGGCCGTACCGTTCTTGACGCCGCTCTTCTCCATGTCCTCCGCGGTGTCGGAGTCGCTGCTCTCGTTGCCCTCGCCGGCCAGCTTGTACTCGCCGAGCACCGTCGCCGGCGTCGTCAGCTTGTGCGCCCCGTCGTCCTCCAGGCCGCCCGCGCCGCCGCCCCCGCCGATCACGAAGTACGCGCCCACGCCGATGGCCGCGACGACCGCCACCGCGCCGATGATGATCCCGGCCTTCTTGCCGCCGCCACCGGAGGCGGGGGGCTGGGGCGGCATGCCGTACTGGGGCTGGCCGTAGGGCGGCTGCTGGCCGTACG
>NZ_NCTE01000541.1:11635-29893 GCF_002114215.1 Streptomyces sp. 13-12-16
GGATTTCCCCCTCCAGATGCTTATGCGCTGCTGACATCCTGACTCAGGAGTGATGCGTTCAGGCCAGCGGGGGTCGCACCGTTACAGAGGAATGCGTTTCGGGACAGGACCGTGACGCCTCTAAACTGAGCCCCGTGACCGAGAACGCTCAGCAGGAGCCATCAGCGCCCACGACCGAACTGCCGACCCAGTACGCGCCGGCCGATGTAGAGGGGCCGCTGTACGAGCGCTGGGTAGAGCGCGGTTACTTCGAGGCGGACGCCAAGAGCGAGAAGCCTCCGTACACCGTCGTCATCCCGCCGCCGAACGTCACCGGCAGCCTGCACCTCGGACACGCGTTCGAGCACACGCTCATCGACGCCCTCACGCGCCGCAAGCGCATGCAGGGCTTCGAGACGCTGTGGCAGCCCGGCATGGACCACGCCGGCATCGCCACGCAGAACGTCGTCGAGCGGGAGCTCGCCAAGGAGGGCAAGTCCCGCCACGACCTCGGCCGTGAGGCGTTCGTCGAGCGGGTCTGGCAGTGGAAGGGCGAGTCCGGCGGGCAGATCTCCGGCCAGATGCGCCGCCTCGGCGACGGCGTCGCCTGGTCGCGTGAGCGCTTCACCATGGACGAGGGCCTGTCCCAGGCCGTCCAGACCATCTTCAAGCGGCTCTACGACGACGAGCTGATCTACCGCGCCGAGCGCATCATCAACTGGTGCCCGCGCTGTCTGACCGCGATCTCCGACATCGAGGTCAACTACCAGGACGACGACGGCGAGCTCGTCTCCATGAAGTACGGCGACGGGGACGACACCATCGTCGTCGCCACGACCCGTGCCGAGACGATGCTCGGTGACACGGCCGTCGCCGTCCACCCCGAGGACGAGCGCTACAAGCACCTCGTCGGCAAGCTCATCAAGCTGCCGCTGACCGACCGTTCCATCCCGGTCGTCGCGGACGAGCACGTCGACCCCGAGTTCGGCACCGGCGCCGTCAAGGTGACCCCGGCGCACGACCCGAACGACTTCGAGATCGGCCAGCGCCACGACCTGCCGTCCATCGCCGTGATGGACGAGCACGCCGTCATCACCGCGCACGGCCCCTTCCAGGGCCTGGACCGCCTCGAGGCCCGTTCCGCCATCGTCGCCGCGCTGCGCGCCGAGGGCCGGATCGTCGCCGAGAAGCGCCCCTACCTCCACTCCGTCGGCCACTGCTCGCGGTGCAGCACCACCATCGAGCCGCGGCTGTCCATGCAGTGGTGGGTCAAGGTCGGCCCGCTGGCGAAGGCGGCCGGTGACGCCGTCCGCGACGGCCGCGTCAAGATCCACCCGCAGGAGATGGAGAAGCGGTACTTCGACTGGGTCGACAACCTCCACGACTGGTGCATCTCGCGGCAGTTGTGGTGGGGCCACCGCATCCCGGTCTGGTACGGGCCGAACGGCGAGGTCGTCTGCGTCGGACCGGACGACGAGGCGCCGACCGGCGAGGGCTGGCACCAGGACACCGACGTCCTGGACACCTGGTTCTCCTCGGGCCTGTGGCCGTTCTCCACGCTCGGCTGGCCCGAGCAGACCGAGTCGCTCGCGAAGTTCTACCCGAACTCCGTCCTGGTCACCGGCTACGACATCCTCTTCTTCTGGGTCGCCCGGATGATGATGTTCGGCCTGTACGCGATGGACGGCACCCCGCCGTTCCACACCATCGCCCTGCACGGCATGGTCCGCGACCAGTTCGGCAAGAAGATGTCGAAGTCCTTCGGCAACGCGGTCAACCCGCTGGACTGGATGGACAAGTACGGCTCCGACGCCCTGCGCTTCACGCTCGCGCGCGGCGCCAACCCGGGCGTCGACGTGCCGATCGGCGAGGACTGGGTCCAGGGCTCGCGCAACTTCGCCAACAAGATCTGGAACGCGACCCGCTTCGCCCTGATGAACGGCGCGACGGTCGAGGGCCCGCTGCCGGACGCGTCGGTGATGTCGCCGACCGACCGCTGGATCCTGTCCCGGCTGAACTCGGTCGTCGCCGAAGTCGACGCGCACTACGACGACTTCCAGTTCGCCAAGCTGTCGGACGCGCTGTTCCACTTCGCCTGGGACGAGGTCTTCGACTGGTACGTCGAGCTGTCCAAGACGACGTTCCAGGCGGGTGGGGAGCCGGCCGAGGTCAGCAAGCGGGTCCTCGGCGAGGTGCTGGACGTCACGCTGCGGCTGTTGCACCCGGTGGTCCCGTTCGTCACGGAGACGCTGTGGACGACGCTGACGGGGGGCGAGTCGGTCGTCATCGCCGAGTGGCCGTCCGACAGCGGCTTCCGGGACGCGGACGCCGAGCGGGAGATCGAGACGCTGCAGTCCGTCATCACCGAGGTCCGCCGCTTCCGTGCCGACCAGGGCCTGCAGCCCGGCCAGCGGGTCCCGGCCCGGCTGACCCTCGACGGTACGGCGCTGGCCCCGCACGAGCCGGCCGTCCGGCAGCTGCTGCGCCTCCAGCCGGAGGGCGACTCCTTCACGGCCACGGCGACGCTGCCGGTGGCGGGTGTCGAGGTCGCGCTGGACCTGTCCGGTGTGATCGACGTCGCCGCCGAGCGGAAGCGCCTGGCCAAGGACCTCGCCGCCGCCGAGAAGGAGAAGGCCCAGGCGACGGCGAAGCTCGGCAACGAGGCGTTCCTGTCGAAGGCCCCGGACCACGTGGTGGACAAGATCCGCACGCGCCTGGCGAAGGCGGAGGAGGACATCACCCGAATCCAGTCCCAACTCGACCGCCTGCCCCAGGCGTAACCCACCGCAGCCGCGGACAGCCGCCCGGTTCGGGCGGCGCCCCCGCAGCTGCGGTCAGCCGCCCGGTTCGGGTGGCGCCTCCCCCAGCTGAGGGCAGTCGTGCCTCCCCCAGTGCCTGAAGGGCCTGGGAGGTGCCCCCAGGGCGGCACGGGTGGGCGGTGGGGGTCCCTCCCGCTCGAGCGAAGCCGAGAGTGGGGGAGGCACCCTGCGAGCGCGGGTGGCGAAACCCCGCGACGGGCAACCGAAGGCTCCCGGAACCACACGGCTCCGGGAGCCTTCGCCCGTCCGGGGGCGGGCCGCGCCGCCCGGCGCCGACGGGGCACCTCCCCGGAAGGTGTATACCCCCCAGCGGCACTGGTCGGCGCAGAGGCGCTGCGGCCGGCCGCGGAAGCGGGGTACGTAGACTGGTCCCCGTGAGTGAGCTCCCCCCTGATGACAGCGAGCAGCCCGACCCCGTCGACGGCTTCGACGAGATCGTCGCCGCCGAGACCGACCGCGACCCCGACCTCGCGGTGATCGAGGCCGGCAGCCGCACCCTGCGCACCCAGGGCGGCCCGCCCCGGGCGGACGTGCCCGCCCGCCCCGCCGACCCCGAGGTCGACAAGGCCCTGCGCGAGGTCGAGGCGGAGCTCGCCACCCGCTGGGGCGAGACCAAGCTCGAGCCCTCGGTCGCCCGCATCGCCGCGCTGATGGACGTCCTGGGCGAGCCCCAGCGCTCGTACCCCTCGATCCACATCACCGGCACCAACGGCAAGACCTCCACCGCCCGCATGATCGAGGCCCTGCTCGGCGCCTTCGAGCTGCGCACCGGCCGCTACACCTCCCCGCACGTCCAGTCGATCACCGAGCGGATCAGTCTCGACGGGGCGCCCGTCTCCGCCGAGCGGTTCATCGAGACGTACCAGGACGTCAAGCCGTACGTCGAGATGGTCGACGCGGCGCAGGAGTACCGGCTGTCCTTCTTCGAGGTGCTCACCGGCATGGCGTACGCCGCCTTCGCCGACGCGCCCGTGGACGTGGCGGTCGTCGAGGTCGGCATGGGCGGCAGCTGGGACGCGACGAACGTGATCGACGCCGGCGTCGCCGTGGTGACGCCTATCGACCTCGACCACACCGACCGGCTCGGCACCACGCCCGCCGAGATCGCCGGCGAGAAGTCCGGCATCGTCAAGCGGGACGCGACGGTGATCATGGCGCAGCAGCCGGTGGACGCCGCGCAGGTGCTGCTGAAGAAGGCCGTCGAGGTGGACGCGACGGTGGCCCGTGAGGGCCTGGAGTTCGGGGTGGTGGCCCGGCAGGTCGCCGTCGGCGGCCAGCTGGTGACGCTGCGCGGGCTCGGCGGCGAGTACCCCGAGGTGTACCTGCCGCTGCACGGCGAGCACCAGGCCCACAACGCGGCCGTGGCGCTCGCCGCCGTGGAGGCGTTCTTCGGCGTCGGTGCCCAGCACGCCCAGCCGCTCGACATCGACACCGTGCGCAAGGCGTTCGCCGCCGTCGCCTCCCCGGGCCGGCTGGAGGTCGTACGGCGTTCGCCGACCGTCGTCCTGGACGCCGCCCACAATCCGGCGGGCGCGCGTGCGGCGGCCGCCGCGATCGGGGAGGCGTTCCAGTTCAGCCGGCTCATCGGCGTGGTCGGCGCGAGCGGCGACAAGAACGTGCGCGGACTGCTGGAGGCGTTCGAGCCGGTCTTCGCCGAGGTCGTCGTCACCCGGAACTCCAGCCACCGCGCGATGGACGCCGACGAACTGGCGGCAATCGCCGTCGAGGTGTTCGGCGAGGACCGCGTCCAGGTCGAGCCGCGGCTGCCGGACGCCCTGGAGGCCGCGATCACGCTGGCCGAGGAGGAGGGCGAGTTCGCGGGCGGCGGCGTGCTCGTCACCGGTTCCGTCATCACCGTCGGCGAGGCCCGACTGCTCCTGGGGAGGGGCTGAGATCCCGTGCGTACGCTCTGCGCCTCGACGCTGATCGGCGAGTTCTTCATCATCGGTTTCGCCGGACTGGTCGCGATGAAGGACCCGGACCTGTCCACCGGCACGGTGTGGACGGTCTGCGGCATCGCGATGTTCCTGTCCGTGGCCCTGTGCGGGGTGATCACCCGGCCCGGCGGGGTGGCCCTCGGCTGGGCGCTGCAGATCGCCCTGATCGCCTCCGGTGTCTTCGTCCCGATGATGTTCTTCATGGGCGCGCTCTTCGCGCTGCTGTGGTGGGCGTCGGTGCACTTCGGGCGAAAGGTGGACGAAGCCAAGGCCCGTTTCGCCGCGCAGGCGGGTCGGCCTGACGCTGCGTGACAGGTGTCCCGACACGCCCGGTAACCTCGTCTTCCCGCATCACTTCCCGCACAAGGAGCTCCGTCGTGACCCAGCGCACCCTCGTCCTCCTCAAGCCCGACGCCGTACGTCGTGGCCTGACCGGCGAGATCATCAGCCGTATCGAGCGCAAGGCCGGCTGGCAGATCACCGCGCTGGAGCTGCGGACCCTGGGCCAGGACACGCTGGAGCAGCACTACGGCGAGCACAAGGGCAAGCCGTTCTACGAGCCGCTGGTGGAGTTCATGGCCTCCGGTCCGGTCGTGGCGATGATCGTCGAGGGCGAGCGGGTCATCGAGGGGGTGCGCCAACTGGCCGGTCCCACCGACCCGATCGCCGCCGCGCCGGGTTCGATCCGCGGCGATTTCGGTGTGATCGTCCGGGAGAACCTGATCCACGCCTCCGACTCCGAGGAGTCGGCCGAGCGCGAGGTGAAGATCTTCTTCCCGGGTCGCGCGTAATCCCGCGCATAACGATCACATCGCGGCCGCGTCCAGTGTGTTTGGGCGCCTGTCGGACGGTCTGGGGGCTTTGCCCCCGGACCCTTTTTGGCATATGCGTGGCGTTCGGGGGAACGGATGCCCCCGATGGACCGTCTCCACAAGCAGCGGGGCACGCCATCTGATGACAATGGCGAAGACCCTCGCGCGGTGCTCGCGAAGGCGCGTCTACGATGGAAGCATTCACGTCACCGCACCCACCTCGCCGACCTGAGAAGCCCTCAAAAGCTCGTGGGAAGGCCAGTCGAATCCTGATGGGGAACTCAATGTCGTTCATCGGCCGTGACATGGCTGTCGACCTCGGGACCGCCAACACGCTGGTGTACGTCAGGGGTCGTGGGATCGTACTCAACGAGCCGTCCGTCGTCGCGATCAACACCAACACCGGCGGCATCCTCGCGGTCGGCGCCGAGGCGAAGAAGATGATCGGGCGCACCCCCGGCAACATCGTCGCCGTGCGCCCGCTGAAGGACGGCGTCATCGCCGACTTCGAGATCACCGAGCGGATGCTCCGCTACTTCATCCTGAAGATCCACAAGCGGCGGTACCTGGCTCGTCCGCGGGTCGTCGTCTGTGTGCCCTCGGGCATCACGGGCGTCGAGCGCCGCGCCGTCATCGAGGCGTCGTCCCAGGCCGGCGCCCGCCAGGTGCACATCATCGAGGAGCCCATGGCCGCCGCCATCGGTTCCGGGCTGCCGGTCCACGAGGCCACCGGCAACATGGTGGTGGACATCGGCGGCGGCACCACGGAGGTCGCGGTCATCTCCCTCGGCGGCATCGTCACCGCCCAGTCCATCCGCGTCGCGGGTGACGAGCTGGACAACGCGATCATCCAGCACATCAAGAAGGAGTACTCCCTCCTGCTGGGTGAGCGGACGGCCGAGCAGATCAAGATCACGATCGGTTCGGCGTACGACCTGGACACCGACGAGCACACCGAGATCCGCGGCCGGGACCTCGTCTCCGGACTGCCGAAGACCGTCGTCATCTCCGCCGCCGAAGTGCGCAAGGCGATCGAGGAGCCGGTCAACGCCATCGTGGACGCCGTCAAGACGACCCTCGACAAGTGCCCGCCGGAGCTGTCCGGCGACATCATGGACCGGGGAATCGTTCTGACCGGCGGCGGTGCGCTGCTGCGCGGTCTCGACGAGCGGCTGCGCCGGGAGACGGGCATGCCGATCCACATCGCCGAGGACCCGCTGGACAGCGTGGCGCTCGGTTCCGGCAAGTGCGTCGAGGAGTTCGAGGCGCTTCAGCAGGTGCTCGACGCCCAGCCGCGCAGATGACGCACCCCCTCGATACCGCCGTACGGGACGACCTTCTTCCGTACGGCGGATCGTTGATATAGAGGCATGAAATCCCCCACAACACCCCACAACGCCTCGAACGTAACCCCGAAGCATCCTTCGGCACACCCGACGAAGCACCTTCGACACACCTGAACAGACCCCCACCTCATACCCGTTCTCGACGAGGAAGGCACGGCCGCCGCACGTGAGGGACACACGAGAGAGCCGGCTGCTCCTGGTGCTGCTGATCGCCATCGCGTTCGCACTGATCACGGTGGACATCCGCGGCGGGGAGGATTCACCGGTCGACGGTGCCCGGCAGGCCGCGGCGACCGTCTTCGGCCCGATCGAGAACGGCGTGTCCGGCGCGGTCGACCCGATCGGCAACGCGGTCACCGCCGTCCGCGAGTCCGGCGACCGGCACGACCGGCTCGCCGAGCTGGAGCGGGAGAACGCCGCGCTCAAGGCCGAACTCGGCAGCGACGACCGCAGCCGCAGCCGCCTCAAGCAGCTCGACAAGCTGCTGAAGGTCTCCGGCCAGGGCCAGTACGGCATCAAGGGCGCCCAGGTCATCGCCATAGGAGCGGCCCAGGGCTTCTCCTGGACCATCACCATCGACGCCGGGGCCGACGACGGCATCGAACGCGACATGACCGTCCTCAACGGCGACGGACTCGTCGGCCGCGTCACCACCGTCGGCCCGGACACCGCCACCGTGCTGCTCGCCACCGACCCCGACTTCACCGTCGGCACCCGCATGGAGTCCACCGACGAACTCGGCTTCGCCTCCGGCCAGGGCGACCGCCCGCTGCGCGTCGAACTCCTCAACGGCAAGGCCGAGATCAAGAAGGGCGACCGCCTGGTCACCTTCGGCTCGCAGGCCGACAAGCCGTTCGTGCCCGGCGTCCCCGTCGGCGTCGTCTCCCGCGTCGACCCGTCCGGCGGCGACCTCACCCGCACCCTCTCCGTCACGCCGTTCGTCAGCTTCAGCAAGCTCGACGTCGTCGGCGTCGTCGTCCAGGCCCCCGAGAAGGACCCGCGCGACACGGTGCTGCCCAAGAAGCCGAAGCCGACCCCCACGCCGACCGTGACGGTGACCGTCACGCCCTCCGCCCCCGCCGACGGCCTCAACCAGCAAGAGCAGTAGGAGCTGTCACCCCATGCGCGTCAACCGGATCCTGCTCTCCAGCTCGCTGATCGTCGTCGCCCTGGTGATCCAGGTGAGCGTCCTCGCCCGCCTCCACCTCCCGGGAGCCGTCCCCGACCTGCTGCTGCTCACCGTCCTCGGCCTCGCCCTGGTCTACGGCCACGTCGGCGGCGCCCTCATCGGCTTCGCCGCCGGACTCCTCGCCGACCTCGCCCCGCCCGCCGACCACGCCGCCGGGCGCTACGCCCTCGTGCTGTGCGTCATCGGCTACCTCGCCGGACTCGTCAAACCCGAGAGCGGTCAGGTGAAGTCGGCGACCGGCCCGATGGTCGTGGTCGTCGCCGCCGCCGTCGGCTCCACCCTGCTCTACGCCGGTGTCGGCGCCCTCGTCGGCGACACCGCCGCCCGCCATGTCGGCCTCGGCGGACTGCTGTTCACCGCCGCCCTGTACGACCTGCTGCTCGCGCCGTTCGTCGTCCCCGGCGTCATGGCCCTGGCCCGGCGCGCCGAGAACGACCCGCTCGCCGAGACCAACCCCGCCAAGTCCGGCGACATCGCCTCCGGCTGGCTCTCCGGCGGCACCGGACTGCGCATCGGCGGACAGCGGGGCGGACTGCGGGTCAAGGCGGCCCGCGCCCGGGGGGCCCGCGCCGGACGCATCAAGGGGGTCAAGCGCCTGTGACCTCGCAGAACTTCACCGGAACGAGTGAACGGGCGGCGGAACGCGGGCACACGGCCCGGCCGTTCATCACTCGTACCCGCACCGTCGTACGCGCTCCGAGGGAGGAGGAAGCCGCGTGACCAACATCCCCGAGACCGGCCGCAGCCCGCGGGTCCAGATCCGTCTCGTCGTCATCCAGGTCCTCGTCCTCTCCCTCCTCGGCACCCTCGGCGGGCGTCTGTGGTACCTCCAGATCCGCGAGGGCGACCAGTACGCCAAGGAGGCCTCCGGCAACCACGTCCAGCAGGTCGTCCAGCCCGCGGTCCGCGGCTCCATCCTGGACGCCCGCGGAGTGCCCCTCGCCGACAACGAGACCCGCCTGGTCGTCTCCGCCTCCCGCACCGAACTGCTGAAGATGAAGGACGACGGCAAGGCGGTCCTCACCAAACTCGCCGGCGTCCTCGGCATGGACGCCGAGGAGGTCCAGCAGAAGGTCCGCCTCTGCGACGCCGAGACCCCCCAGCCCTGCTGGAACGGCTCGCCGTACCAGCCCATCCCCATCACCGACGAGGCCACCGCCAAACAGGCCCTGCAGATCCGTGAGCGCGCCGAGGACTTCCCCGGCATCACCGCCGAACCGCAGGCCCTGCGCCGCTACCCGAGCCCCGGCAAGGCCAACACCGCCCAGGTCCTCGGCTACCTCTCACCCGTCACCGACGAGGAGATCACGAAGGCCCAGGACACCAGCTCGCCCTACCTGCGCTCCGACATGGTCGGCCGCTCCGGCCTGGAGCGCCAGTACGACAAGCAGCTGCGCGGCAAGGCCGGCGTCACCCGCTACGAGGTCGACAACCTCGGCCGCGTCATCGGCGAGGCCGAGGCCGACCCCGCCCAGCCCGGCGCCAACCTCGTCACCAGCATCGACTCCCGCGTCCAGCGCATCGCCGAGTACGAGCTGAACGAGGCGATGAAGGAAGCCCGCAAGCAGCACGACCGCAACACCAACCGCAACTACGAGGCCGACTCCGGCGCCGTCGTCGTCATGGAGGCCAAGACCGGCCGCGTCGTCGCCATGGCCTCCAACCCGACCTACGACCCCAACGCCTGGGTCGGCGGCATCTCCGCCAAGGACTACGCGAACCTCACCGGGAAGAAGTCCAACTACCCGCTGCTCAACCGCGCCATCCAGGGCCAGTCGGCACCCGGCTCCATCTTCAAGGTCATCCCGACGGCCGCCGCCATACAGGCCGGCTACTCCTTCGAAGGCCCCTACAACTGCTCCAGCTCGTACTCCATCGGCGGACAGGTCTTCAAGAACTTCGAGTCCCAGAACCACGGCCCGATCAGCCTCGGCCGCGCCCTGGAGGTGTCCTGCGACACCGTCTTCTACGCCCTCGCCCACGAGGAGTGGAAGCGCGACGGCGGCAACAAGCCGAAGAAGAACGCCGACGACTGGTTCTACAAGACCGCCCACCAGTTCGGCCTCGGCGAGGAGACCGGCATCGACCTGCCCAACGAGGTCACCGGCCGCGTCCCCGACCGCCAGTGGAAGCTGGACTACTGGACGGCCAACAAGGACGCCTGGTGCAAGTACGGGAAGAAGGACGGCACCTACGCGGAGAAGATCGCCTACGAGAACTGCCTCGAAGGCAACCGGCTGCGCGCGGGTGACTCCGTCAACTACTCCATCGGCCAGGGCGACACGCTCGTCACCCCCATCCAGATGGCCACCATCTACGCGGCCATCTCCAACGGCGGCACCCTCTACGACCCCACCGTCGGCAAGGCCGTCATCAGCCCCGACGGCAAGACCGTCACGGAGATCGAGCCCAAGGCGCACGGCAAGCTGCCGACGTCGAAGAAGACGCTCGCCCAGATAGACGAAGCCCTCGAAGGAGTCGCCACCCGCGGTACGGCCGCGTGGCGATTCGGGGGCTGGCCACAGGACGAGATCCCGATGCACGCCAAGACCGGTACCGCCGAGGTCTACGGCAAGCAGACCACCTCGTGGTTCGCCACGTACACCAAGGACTACTCGATCGTCATGACGATCTCCCAGGGCGGTACCGGCTCCGGCGCCTCGGGCCCCGCCGTGCGCAACATCTACAACGCCCTGTACGGCGTCTCCGAGGACGGCGAGATCGACAAGAAGAAGGCGCTGCTGTCCACGCCGCAGAAGAACCTCCCGAAGGTCCGCACGGACGGCACCATCACCTCCCCGAAGATCTCCAAGGACCCCGCCAAGGACCGGGTCTCCCCCTCGCCCGACGCCCGCGCCACCACCCCGCAGGACGGCGGCCCCGCCGACCCGCAGCAGACGGGCACGCTCCCCTCGCCGGAGAACACCAACCGCGAAACCCGCCGCCGCCACCGGCGACGACGCGGCGGCACCGGCACCGGAAAGGGACTCCGGAGGGCAGCGTCATGACCGGCGGAGTCAACAGCTTCCAGGTCTCCGGATACGGACCGGAGCGGGCCGGCTGGACACGGGTCTTCGCCCGTGACTCCCTGGCCCGGCGCCTCGACTGGCCGATACTGTTCTCGGCGCTCGCCCTGTCCCTGCTGGGCTCGCTCCTGGTCTACTCGGCCACCCGCAACCGCACCGAACTCAACCAGGGCGACCCCTACTACTTCCTGGTCCGGCACTGGCTCAACACCGGCATCGGGGTGGCCCTGATGATCGGCGCCCTCTGGCTCGGCCACCGCGCCCTGCGCACGGCCGTGCCCCTGCTGTACGGCGCCTCCGTCTTCCTGATCCTGCTGGTGCTCACCCCGCTGGGCTCCACCATCAACGGCGCCCACTCCTGGATCAAGCTCCCCGGCGGCTTCTCCCTCCAGCCCTCCGAGTTCGTGAAGATCACGATCATCCTGGGCATGGCGATGCTGCTCGCCGCCCGTGTCGACGCCGGCGACAAGCCGTACCCCGATCACCGCACGGTCCTCCAGGCCCTCGGGCTGGCCGTCGTCCCCATGCTGATCGTGATGCTCATGCCCGACCTCGGGTCGGTCATGGTCATGGTCATCATCGTGCTCGGCGTGCTGCTCGCCTCCGGCGCCTCCAACCGCTGGATCTTCGGCCTGCTCGGCGCCGGCGCGGCCGGCGCGGTCACCGTCTGGCAGCTCGGGATCCTCGACGAGTACCAGATCAACCGCTTCGCCGCCTTCGCCAACCCCGAGCTCGACCCCGCCGGCGTCGGCTACAACACCAACCAGGCCCGCATCGCCATCGGCTCCGGCGGACTGACCGGCTCCGGCCTCTTCCAGGGCTCCCAGACCACCGGCCAGTTCGTGCCCGAACAGCAGACCGACTTCGTCTTCACCGTCGCCGGTGAGGAACTCGGCTTCGTCGGCGGCGCACTGATCATCGGCCTGCTCGGCATCATCCTCTGGCGCGCCTGCCGCATCGCCCGCGACACCACCGACCTGTACGGCACGATCGTCGCCGCCGGCATCGTCGCCTGGTTCGCCTTCCAGTCCTTCGAGAACATCGGCATGACCCTCGGCATCATGCCCGTCACCGGCCTCCCCCTGCCGTTCGTCTCCTACGGAGGCTCCTCCATGTTCGCCGTCTGGCTGGCCGTGGGCCTGCTGCAGTCCATCCGGATACAACGGCCGATGTCCGCGTAGGGGATGCCGTCCGGATCAGGCCGGCCGCAGGACGCGGCGCCCTGCGGCCGAGCCGAGCGGGGTCCGGTGCGTGCAACCGCAAGACGGAGGAGGGAGTCGACGCGATGAGGGTCCCCGCGCGAGCGCGGGGGAGCCGGCGAGCGACGACAACGCCGCAGGGATCCCCCCTCCGGGGAGTGCGTGCCGGCCCCCGCGACCCCGGCCGGACCCGAACGGCACCCCCTGACCGTCCCGGGTGCGGAGCGGCGGTCCACTGCCACTCCGCACCCACGACTGAATCCACCTGTGGCGGATAGATTCGCCTCATGGCGGACACCAAGCGCGAGATCGAGCGAAAGTACGAGTCCGACGACAGCGGACTGCCCGACCTGACCCGCGTCCCCGGCGTGGCGGCCGTCCTCGACAAGGGCGTCATGAGCCTCGACGCCACCTACCACGACACCACCGACGAACGCCTCGCCGCGTCCTCCGTCACCCTGCGCCGCCGCACCGGCGGCTCCGACGCCGGCTGGCACCTGAAGTTCCCCGTCGCCCCCGGAGTGCGCGACGAGATCCGCGCCCCGCTCTCCGACACCCTCCCGGACGAGCTCGCCGCCCTCGTCCGCTCCCGCGTCCGCGACAGCGAACTGCTGCCCGTCGTCCGGCTGCGCTCCGACCGCGACGTACGCCACCTCGTCGACGCCGACGGCCGGCTGCTCGCCGAGGTCAGCGTCGACACCGTCCGCGCCGAACGCCTCACCGGCACCGGCGGCACCGCCCGGTGGACCGAGATCGAGGTCGAACTCGCCGACGACGGCGACCCCGCCTTCCTCGACAAGGTGGAGAAACGCCTGCGCAAGGCCGGCGTACGCCCCTCGGCCTCGGCCTCGAAACTGGCCAGGGCACTGGCCGACACGGCACCGGACGGAACCACGACCGCGGCGGCCACACGCACACCCGCCACGGCACCAGGGGCCGCCCCGAAGCGGAAACACAGGTCACGTCCGGCCGGGAAACCCGTCACCACCGGCGACCACGTCCTCGCCTACGTCCGCGCCCAGCGCGACGCCCTCGTCGAGCTCGACCCCGCCGTACGCCAGGACGTCCCCGACTCCGTGCACCGCATGAGGGTCGCCACCCGCCGCCTGCGCAGCACCTTCCGCACCTTCCGCACCGTCCTCGACCGCGAGGTGACCGACCCCGTCGGCGCCGACCTGAAGTGGCTGGCCGCCGAGCTGGGCCTGGACCGCGACCAGGAGGTGCTCGCCGAACGCCTCCGGTCGTCCCTCGCCGACCTGCCCGACACCCTCGTCGCCGGCCCCGTCGGCCACCGGCTCACCCACTGGGCCGAGGCCCGCCACGCCGGAGCCCACGGCCGCCTCACCGGCATCCTCGACTCCCGCCGGTACCTCACCCTCCTCGACACCCTGGACGCCCTGCTCGCCGACCCGCCCCTGCGCAAGAAGGCCGGAACCAAACCGGAGAAGACCCTCACCAAAGCCGTGCGCAAGGACCTCGACAAGCTGACCGGCCTCGTCACCCGCGCCCTCGACCTCCCGCCCGGCACCGACCGCGACCTCGCCCTGCACGACGCCCGCAAGAAGACCAAGCGCACCCGCTACGCCGCCGAGGCCGCAGCCCCCGCACTCGGCGGACCGGCGGACGACCTCGTCAAGGGCATGAAGGCGCTCCAGGGCCTGCTCGGCGACCACCAGGACAGCGTCATGGCCCGCCGGACCCTCCGCGAGCTCGCCGCCGTCGCCCACGCGGCCGGCGAGAGCGCCTTCACCTACGGCGTCCTCCACGCCCGCGAGGAACACCGCGCGGAGCGCGTCGAGGCCGCCCTCCCCGAAGCCTGGACGTCGGTCACCAAGGACCTTCGGCCCTGGACAACGTAGGGAGTACCCCTCCGGCCGCGTTACGCTGAATGGTCACCCCAATCAGCACACAAAGGTTCGCGAGATGCCTGCCGAAGCCGCCGAGTCTGTGTTCCCGCAGCTCGAAGCTCTGCTCCCGCATGTGCAGAAGCCGATCCAGTACGTCGGCGGAGAGCTCAACTCCACGGTCAAGCCGTGGGAGAGCTGCGACGTCCGCTGGGCGCTCATGTACCCCGACGCCTACGAGGTCGGACTGCCCAACCAGGGCGTCATGATCCTCTACGAGGTCCTCAACGAACAGGACGGCGTCCTCGCCGAGCGCACCTACAGCGTCTGGCCGGACCTGGAAGCGCTGATGCGGGAACACCGCGTCCCGCAGTTCACGGTCGACAGCCACCGCCCGGTGAAGGCCTTCGACGTGTTCGGCCTGAGCTTCTCCACCGAGCTCGGCTACACCAACATGCTCACCGCCCTGGACCTGGCCGGCATCCCGCTGGAGGCCAAGGACCGCGGCCTCGACGACCCGATCGTCATGGCCGGCGGCCACGCCGCCTTCAACCCCGAACCGATCGCCGACTTCATCGACTGCGCGGTCATCGGCGACGGCGAGCAGGCCGTCCTGGAGGTCACGCGGATCGTCCGCGCCTGGAAGGAGGAGGGCCGCCCCGGCGGCCGCGAGGAACTCCTCTTCCGCCTGGCGAGGACCGGCGGGGTGTACGTCCCCGGCTTCTACGACGTCGAGTACCTCCCCGACGGCCGTATCGCCCGCGTCGTACCGAACAGGTCGGGCGTCCCGTGGCGCGTCTCCAAGCACACGGTGATGGACCTCGACGAGTGGCCCTACCCCAAGCAGCCCCTCGTCCCGCTCGCCGAGACCGTCCACGAGCGCATGTCCGTGGAGATCTTCCGCGGCTGCACCCGCGGCTGCCGCTTCTGCCAGGCCGGCATGATCACCCGCCCGGTCCGGGAGCGCTCGATCACCGGCATCGGCGAGATGGTCGAGAAGGGCCTGAAGGCGACGGGCTTCGAGGAGGTCGGCCTGCTGTCCCTCTCCTCCGCGGACCACTCGGAGATCGGCGACATCGCCAAGGGCCTCGCCGACCGCTACGAGGAGGACAAGGTCGGCCTCTCCCTCCCCTCCACCCGCGTCGACGCCTTCAACATCGACCTGGCGAACGAGCTGACCCGCAACGGCCGCCGTTCGGGCCTCACCTTCGCCCCCGAGGGCGGTTCGGAGCGCATCCGCAAGGTCATCAACAAGATGGTCTCCGAGGACGACCTCATCCGGACCGTCGCCACGGCCTACGGCAACGGCTGGCGCCAGGTGAAGCTGTACTTCATGTGCGGCCTGCCCACCGAGACCGACGACGACGTCCTCCAGATCGCCGACATGGCCACCCGTGTGATCGCCAAGGGCCGCGAGGTCTCCGGCTCCAACGACATCCGCTGCACCGTCTCCATCGGCGGCTTCGTCCCCAAGCCGCACACCCCCTTCCAGTGGGCCCCGCAGCTCTCCGCCGAGCAGACGGACGAGCGCCTCGCCAAGCTCCGCGACAAGATCCGCGGCGACAAGAAGTACGGCCGCTCGATCGGCTTCCGCTACCACGACGGCAAGCCCGGCATCGTCGAGGGCCTGCTCTCGCGCGGCGACCGCCGCATCGGCGCGGTCATCCGCGCGGTCTACGAGGACGGCGGCCGCTTCGACGGCTGGCGCGAGCACTTCTCGTACGACCGCTGGATGGACTGCGCCGACAAGTCCCTCGCGCAGTTCGGCGTGGACGTCGACTGGTACACCACCCGCGAGCGCACCTACGAGGAGGTCCTCCCCTGGGACCACCTCGACTCCGGCCTGGACAAGGACTGGCTCTGGGAGGACTGGCAGGACGCCCTCGACGAGACGGAGGTCGAGGACTGCCGCTGGACCCCGTGCTTCGACTGCGGCGTGTGCCCGCAGATGGACACGTCCATCCAGATCGGCCCCACCGGCAAGAAGCTGCTGCCGTTGACGGTCAAGAACTCCGCGCCCGCTTCCTGAGCGGTGACGAACGCCGAAGCCCCCTTCGCACGCGAAGGGGGCTTCCGTGTGTCGCCGGGGCTACGGGAGGTCGCGCCGGTACTGGCGGTGGCGGGCCGAGGCGCGGCGGGGCGGACGGGTGAGGGTGATCTGGCGGACGAGTTGCTGGAAGCAGGCCAGGGCGGCCACGCCCGGGAGGGCCGCGGCGGCCGTGTCGGTGATCGTCCGGGGGGCCTGGGCCACGCAGAGCATGACGGCGACGAACGAGAAGAGGAGGACGACGAACCACGAGTGCAGGGCGCGCCGTTGGTGCAGCGCCGCGCGGAGGACGGACAGCGAGCCCGCCAGCCAGGGGCCGTAGACCAGCACGGGCCACCAGGCCGAGGAACTGCCGCTGCTGTGGGCCGTGGTGACGAGGAGCAGGGGTTCGTAGGTGACGACGCCGCTGAAGACGCTCACCATCGACACGGTGACCGCTGTCAGGGCGGCGACGGCGTAGCTGGCGAGGCGCAGCGCGTCCGGGCGTTTACGCGGGGGTTTGCGGTGGCCGCGCGGTGACGCGCGCAGGGGTGGCAGTTCCGCCGTGATCTCCTGCAGGTTGCCCATGGGGCTGCCGGCCGGGGGAGTGGTGACCGAGGTCTCCTCGCGGGGCCCCGGCATGGTGACGCCGGAGGATTCCTCACCGCGGGCTTCCTGGAGCAGATAGGCGAGTTCCTCGGCCGGGTCCCAGTGCGGTACGGACGTTTCCATGGGCTCCGCGTAGACGAGAGGGTCGTAGCGTTCGTCATTCATGTCAGCGGGCCTCGCCGATCCAATGGGCGGCGAGGCCGGTTTTCCATGAATTCCCCCCGTCGGACCTGATGAGCCCGGACATGCTTGCCTTCGTCATATAGCGACTAACGGTGACTGTTTCACTTGGATGCGTGGCAAATGAGTGAACGGCCGTAGGGAAAATCGCTTTACATAAGTCGCGGAATTCTTATGTCCGATCGGCGTTCAGCATATGAGGTAAACAACATCGCGAGGGTGGGATCCGGGTGGGCCGCGCCTGCGTCTCCGTGGGTATGGATCTCGAGAAGCCGGCCGGCCCGCCGGCCGCCGCGCCCGCGGGCGAGGGGTGTCTCGTCGTGGCGGTCCGCGTTCCCGTGCGGATCGTGGCGCTGGTGCTGGTCGTGCCGGTACGGGTGGCGTGGGACGCGCTGGTCGTCGCCGGACGGTTCCTGAACGACACGCTGCTGCGGCCTCTCGGGCGGGCGCTGCTGTGGGTGGGGCGAGCGGTGTTCGTGTGGCCGTTCGTGGGGCTGTGGCGGTATGTGCTGGTGCCGTCCGGCAAGGGGCTGGTGTGGCTCGGGAAGGCGCTGCTGGTCCTTCCGGCCATCGCGTTCTACCGCCATGTGCTGACTCCCCTCGGTCACGGGGCCGTATGGCTGTACGCGCGTGTGCTGACACCGGTCGGGGCCGGGGCGTGGGCGGCCGCGGTGTGGCTGGGGCGGTATTTCTTCGTCGGGCCCGCGCTGTGGCTGTACCGGTGGGTTCTGGTGCCGGTGGGGCGGGCGGTCGCCTGGTGTGTGAGGGGGCTGGTGTGGCTGGTGGGGACGGCCGTCGCCGGGATCGGCACGGGTCTGTACTGGACCGCCCGGATCCTGCTGGTGCTGCCCGCGCTGTGGCTGTACCGGTGGGTTCTGGTGCCGGTGGGGCGGGCGGTCGCCTGGTGTGCGAGGGGGCTGGTGTGGCTGGTGGGGACGGCCGTCGCCGGGATCGGCACGGGTCTGTACTGGACCGCCCGGATCCTGCTGGTGCTGCCCGCGCTCGCGGTGTGGCGGTGGGTGTTGGTGCCCGTCGGGCGTGTGCTCGCGGTCGTCGCGCGGGAGGTCGGGGACGCCCTCGGGCATGCCTGGCGGGTCGCCGGGTACATGTCCCTCGCCGTGGGACGGTTTCTGGGGAGGCTCTTCCGGTGGGTGTTCGTGGAGCCGGTGCGATGGGTGTACCTGAGGGTGCTGACGCCGGTGGGGCACGTGGTGCGCGACGCGGTGCTGCGGCCCGTCGGGGATGCCGCCCGCGCGGTGGGCCGGGCCGCCCGGCAGGCCCTCGCCGCCGCC
>NZ_NCTE01000542.1 GCF_002114215.1 Streptomyces sp. 13-12-16
CGCCTCGGCCCGCGCGGCAGCCGCCGTCGCCGCCGCCCGCTCCGCCCTCGGCAGGCCCTACGTCTGGGGCGCCGAGGGCCCGTCCGCCTTCGACTGCTCCGGACTGACCCAGTGGTCGTACGCCCAGGCCGGGGTCGCGCTGCCGCGCACCTCGCAGGCCCAGCGGTACGCCGGCCGGCGGATCCCCCTGTCCGAGGCGCGCCCCGGTGACCTGGTCGTCTACCGCTCCGACGCCTCCCACGTGGGGATGTACATGGGCAACGGCCAGGTGATCCACGCGCCCCACCCCGGTGCCCCGGTGCGCTACGACCCGGTCGGCATGATGCCCGTCTCGTCGGTCACCAGGGTCTGACCGCACCGGCCCGGCGCCCGTACCCTCGGGAAGGTGGCTGGTCGAAGGCGGGTGTCGGGTACGTCGGTGACGGCGCTGTGTCTGCTGTTCGTCTCCCTGGCGGGGTGCGGCGGGGGACCGGCCGTCGACGCCGCACGCGCGCAGGTTCAGTCCCTCCTGGACCGCCGCGCGGAGGCCGTCCTCGACCGTGACGCCGCCGCGTACGCCCGCACCGGTACCCGGGCCGGGTTCGCCAACCTGCGCGCGGTGCCGCTCGCGGACTGGTCCTACCGCGTCACCGCCCTCGACCGCACCGGTGACACCGCCACCGCCTCCGCCGACCTGAGCTACCGCGTCGAGGGCCACGACCGGTCCCCGGTCACCACCGCCCGCTCCCTGAGCCTGAGCCGGGACCGCGACGGCCGCTGGTCCGTCGACTCCGACCGGCCCGCGAAGGAGTCCGGCCAGCAGCTGTGGGACCAGGGCGCGGCACGCGTCGTGCGGGGCGAGCGGAGCCTGGTGCTGGGGGTCGGACAGCCCGACGAGAAGCTGCGGGACTACGCCGGGCTGGCCGACCGCGCGGTGCCCGCGGTGTCCGACGCGTGGGGCCCGCGATGGGCCCGGCGCGTGGTCGTCCTCGTCCCGGAGACCCTGGAGGACATGGCGGGCCTGCTGGGCTCGTCCGCCTCCTCCTACCGGGGGATCGCGGCGGTCACCACCGGCGCCACCGGCGCGGACGGGCGGGCCCCGGCGGACCGGGTCATCGTCAACCCGGAGGCCTTCGGAATGCTCGGCGACTCGGGCCGGCAGGTCGTCCTCACCCACGAGACCACCCACGTCGCCACCCGCGCCCACACCTCCGCAGCGACCCCGCTGTGGCTGTCCGAGGGGTTCGCCGACTGGGTCGGCTACCGCGGCGGCGACCGCGCCCCCGCGGAGGTCGCACCGGAGCTCGCCTACGCGGTGGGCCGGGGCGAGGTGCCCGCCGGACTGCCGGACGACGAGGAGTTCGGCTTCTCCGGCGACGCGGACCACCTCGCCCGCGCCTACGAGAGCGGCTGGCTGGCCTGCCGCCTCATCGCCGGCCACTGGGGCGAGGACCGCCTGGACGAGTTCTACCGGGCCGTGGGCGCGCACGAACACCGCGACGGCGCGGTGGAGGCCGCGATGCGCCAAGTCCTCGACACGACCCGCGAGGAGTTCACGGCCCAGTGGCAGGAATACGTGAGAAACACCCTGAGCTGAGCAGACCCGCAGACAGCCGCCCCATCCGCCCTCCACGGGCAGCCGCTGCCGCTCCCTCGCCCTCTGCGGGCAGTCGTGCCCCCCCCCAGTGCTTCAAGGGCCTGGGAGGTGCCCCCAGGGCGGCACGGGTGGGCGCGACCGCCCCCCGCCCTCTGCGGGCAGTCGTGCCTCCCCCAGTGCCTCAAGGGCCTGGGAGGTGCCCCCAGGGGCGGCACGGGTGGGCGCTGGGGGTACCCCCTCTGGGGGAGGCACCCCGCAAACGCCGGGCTGCGTGAACACCCCCGGCCCGCACCCACGCAGGGCACCCGCAAAGCGCCGGGCCGCGCACACCCCGGGCCCACGGCACGCACCCGTGCCCCGCCCGGGCCCACTGCACGCACCCGCGCCCCGCCCGGAATCAGGACCGGAATCAGGACGAGACCGTCGTCCCGGCGGCCCGGCCCGCCCCGACCACCGCGGGAACAGCCCGCCGACGGGAAACCGTCGTGCACCACAGCACCCGAGCCGCCACAACCGTCGCCACCACCAACAGCCCGTTGCGCAGCACCAGCAGGGCGATCCCGAGCGAGTCGCTGGCGACCACATGGGCGAACCAGAGCGGAAACTCCAGCACCGTCACCAGCGAAGCCCCCAGCACCAGCCCCACCGCCACCCCCATCCGGCTCTCACGGAAGCACAGACACACCGCCCCGAGCCCCACCAGCCACACCATGTACTGCGGACTGATCACCCGGCTCGTCGTCGTGAACAGAAGCACCGCCACGAACGCCGCGTCGGCGACACCGTGCGCGGGGAACCGGACGGCCCTCACCCGCCACAGCACCAGCCACCCCAGCGCGGCCCCGCTCAGCACCAGCGCCCCCGTGCTCACCCAGCTCACATACGGCCCGAGGAACTCCACCGAGCCGTAGTTGAGCAGCACCTCCCCCTCCCAGCCGTGATGCCGCGCCACGTGGAAGACGAGCGCCCCCAGCGACTCCACCTCCGTCCCCCGGTCCCGCTGGAAGGTCAGGAACGCGAACGCCCCCGGCATCAGTACGGCGAACAGGCCGGCCACACCGGCACCGGTCACCGCCGCCGAGACCCACGCACCACGCCGCCGCACCGCGATCAGCAGCAGCGCCGGCCACACCTTCACCAGCGCCCCGAAACCGGCGAGCGCCCCCGCCAGCCGGGGGTACCGGGCGGCCGCCAGCAGCGCGGCCACGGCGACCGCGGTCACCATCACGTCGTAGCGCGCGTACACCGTCGGCCCGAGCAGCGGTACGCCCACCACCCACACCCAGGCACCGCGCGGCGACCGTCCGGGACGACGGCCGGCGTACAGCAGCAGGGCCAGCGTGACCAGGTCGGCGAGACAGGCCAGGACGAAGAAGGCGGTGGCGTACTCCAGGAACGGCAGCAGGCCGGGGGAGAGGACCGCCAGGGCCGCGGCGGGCGGGTACTGCCAGGTCACGTCGTCCAGCGGGAACGTTCCGGTGCGCAGGACGTCGTACCAGCCCCGGTAGATGACCGACACGTCGCTGGTGACGTCCGGCCCGGGGAAGACGATCACCTTCAGCACGCACAGCAGCAGGACGGCCCGTGTGAGCCCCCACAGCAGCAGCGGTGGGGCGAGGGAGCCCCGCACGGCCGTCGTCCTCATGCGCTGTGCTCCCTGCCCGTCCGGTGTGCGGTCGTGAGGGGCCATGATGTCCCGGACACCTGTGTACGTGCCACAGAGCGCCGCCGCGGCGAACGGCGCGCCCCCCGTTCGGTAGGGTCGGCGGCGATGCACAAGACCCTGATCGTGACCAACGACTTCCCGCCCCGCCCCGGTGGCATCCAGGCGTTCCTGCACAACATGGCGCTGCGGCTCGACCCGGAGCGGCTCGTCGTCTACGCCTCCACCTGGAAGCGCTCCCGGGAGGGCGTCGAGGCCACCGCCGCCTTCGACGCCGAGCAGCCCTTCACCGTCGTACGCGACCGTACGACGATGCTGCTGCCGACCCCGGCGGCCACCCGGCGGGCCGTCGGGCTGCTGCGCGAGCACGGGTGCACCTCGGTGTGGTTCGGGGCGGCGGCACCGCTCGGGCTGATGGCGCCGGCGCTGCGCCGGGCGGGCGCCGAGCGGATCGTGGCCACCACCCACGGCCACGAGGCCGGCTGGGCCCAGCTGCCCGCCGCGCGGCAACTCCTGCGCCGTATCGGGGACTCCACGGACACGATCACCTACCTCGGCGAGTACACGCGCTCCCGCATCGCCGGCGCGCTGACCCCCGAGGCGGCCTCCCGGATGGTGCAACTGCCGCCCGGCGTCGACGAGAAGACCTTCCACCCCGGTTCGGGCGGTGACGAGGTGCGGGCGCGGCTCGGGCTGACCGACCGGCCGGTGGTCGTGTGCGTCTCCCGGCTGGTCCCGCGCAAGGGGCAGGACACGCTGATCCGGGCGATGCCGGCGATCCTGGCAGCCGAACCGGACGCCGTCCTGCTGATCGTCGGCGGCGGCCCCTACGAGAAGGACCTGCGCCGCCTCGCGCACGACACGGGCGTCGGCGCCTCCGTCCGCTTCACCGGCTCCGTCCCCTGGTCCGAACTGCCCGCCCACTACGGCGCCGGTGACGTCTTCGCGATGCCGTGCCGCACCCGGCGCGGGGGCCTGGACGTGGAAGGACTCGGCATCGTCTACCTGGAGGCCTCCGCGACCGGCCTCCCGGTCGTCGCCGGCGACTCAGGCGGCGCCCCCGACGCGGTCCTCGAGGGCGAAACCGGCTGGGTCGTCCCCGGCGACGCGCCCGACCAGACCGCGGACCGCGTCACCACCCTCCTCGCCGACGGGGAACTCCGCCGCAGGATGGGGCAGCGGGGCCGGGAATGGGTCGAGGAGAAGTGGCGCTGGGACTTGTTGGCGGAGCACTTGAAAACACTGCTGTAGGGCAACGCCGGAAAGGGGCGCGGGGCTGTGCCATCGTGCGGCTCCGCCGCGTGGGCGCGACCGGCCACGACCGACCCGCGCCCGCCGGCGCTCAAAAGACACCCCGAACCGCGCCCGAGCGGAACCTACTTGGCGTAGATCGCCTCGATCTCGTGGGCGTAGTCCTTGGCCACGACGTTCCGCTTCAGCTTCAGCGACGGAGTCAGATGTCCCGACTCCTCGGTGAACTGCGCCGGCAGGACCCGGAACTTCCGCACCGACTCCGCCTTGGAGACCGCCGAGTTGCCGTCGTCCACCGCGGCCTGGATCGCCGCGAGCAGATCGGGATCCTCGCTCAGCGACCCCGCCGTCGATCCCGCCGGCTTCCCGTGCTCCGCGCACCACCGGCCCAGGAACTCCTCGTCGATGGTGACCAGCGCCCCCACGAACGGCCGCCCGTCACCCACGACCATGCACTCCGCGACCAGCGCGTGCGCCCGGATCCGGTCCTCGATCACCGCCGGGGCGACGTTCTTGCCGCCCGCCGTGACCAGTATCTCCTTCTTGCGGCCGGTGATCCGCAGGTAGCCGTCCTCGTCCAGGGTGCCGATGTCCCCGGTGTGGAACCACCCGTCGGCGAGCGCCTCGGCGGTCGCGCCCGGGTTGTTCCAGTACTCCTTGAACAGGTGCTCGCCGTGCAGCAGCACCTCGCCGTCGTCCGCTATCCGCACGACCGAGCCGGGCAGCGGCTGGCCGACCGTGCCGATCTTCTGCCGGTCCCACGGGTTGAACGCGGTGGCCGCACAGGACTCGGTCAGCCCGTACCCCTCCAGCACGCTGAAGCCGATACCGCGGAAGAAGTGTCCCAGGCGCTCACCCAGCGGGGCGCCGCCGGAGATGGCGTACTCGCCGCGCCCGCCCAGCACCGCGCGCAGCTTGCCGTAGACCAGCTTGTCGAACACCTTGTGCTTGATCCGCAGGCCGAGTGACGGCCCGGACGGCGTGTCCAGCGCCCGGCTGTAGGCGATCGCCGTGTCCGCCGCCCTGTCGAAGATCTTGCCCTTGCCGTCGGCCTGCGCCTTGGCCCGCGCCGAGTTGTAGACCTTCTCGAAGACCCGCGGCACGCCCAGGATCAGCGTCGGACGGAACGCGGCCAGCTCGTCGGTGAGGTTCTTGATGTCGGGCACGCAGCCCAGCTTGATCGGCGCCATCATGGGCGCGATCTGCACCAGCCGTCCGAAGACGTGCGCGAGCGGCAGGAACAGCAGCACGGAGCACTCGCCGGTGCGGAACAGCGGACGCAGCCGCTCCACGATGTTGCCGCACTCGGCGAAGAAGCTGCGGTGGGTGAGCACACAGCCCTTGGGCCGTCCGGTCGTACCGGAGGTGTAGACGATGGTCGCCGGGTCGTCCGCCTTCGCGAACGAGCTGCGCTCCTCGACCGTCGCGTCGTCGACGTCCTGCCCGAGCCGGCCCAGCTCCTTGATCCCGCCGGCCTCGATCTGCCAGAGGTTCTTCAGCGCGGGCAGCCGGTCGCGCACGGACTCCACCGTCGCCGCGTGGGCGTCGAGCTCCACGAAGCAGGCGGTGGCGCCGGAGTCGCCGAGGATCCACGCCACCTGCTCCGGCGAGCTGGTCTCGTACACCGGCACGGTGACCGCGCCGGCGCTCCAGATCGCGAAGTCCAGCAGGGTCCACTCGTAGCGGGTGCGGGACATCAGACCGACCCGGTCGCCGGGCCGCACACCGGCGGCGATCATGCCCTTGGCGGCCGCCCGCACCTCCGCCAGGAAGGTGGTCGCCGTCACGTCCTGCCAGGTCCCGCCCGCCTTGCGGGCGATGACGGCGACGTCGGGGTGCTGCGCGGCGTTTCTGCGGACGATGTCGGTCAGGTTTCCGTCCGCGGGGACCTCGTACAAAGCCGGAAGGCTGAACTCGCGCAAGACTGCTGCTCCTCTTAGGGCGCCGGCGCCACGACGTTGTGCGATGCGACGGTGCGGTCCAAGGCTCGGACGGGTGCTCGCGAATTCACATGTTGAAATCCCGAGCACGACTGGACTGCCCGGACGTTACCCGCCGGTATGGCGTCTACGACAGGGGGTCCCGGCGAGATGTTCGCTGCGTCACACAGGTTGGTGTTTCATTGCGCACAGTAGTCCACCCCTTCACCGACGAGCCAGTAACCGCAGGTGGGCCCGCCATTGTTCACGCGGGCCGCACACGCTTACCCTTGATCGCCATGGCACCCACACCAGGCGGAAACCGGCGCACACGCGTCCACGTGGTCAGTGACGTGCACGGCAACGCCCGTGACCTGGCCCGCGCCGGGGAGGGCGCCGACGCCCTGGTCTGCCTGGGCGACCTGGTGCTCTTCCTGGACTACGCCGACCACTCGCGCGGCATCTTCCCCGACCTGTTCGGCACCGAGAACGCCGACCGCATCGTGGAGCTGCGCACCGCCCGCCGCTTCGAGGAGGCGCGCGAGTTCCAGCGCCGGCTGTGGGCGGGCATCGGCATGGACAAGGCCGCCGCGATCGAGACGGCGGTGCGCAAGCAGTACGCCGAGCTGTTCGCCGCGTTCCCCACGCCGACGTACGCGACGTACGGCAACGTCGACGTGCCGCCCCTGTGGCAGGAGTACGCGGGCCCCGGCCTGACCGTGCTGGACGGGCAGCGGGTGGAGATCGGCGGCCGGACCTTCGGCTTCGTCGGCGGCGGCCTGCGCACGCCGATGCGGACGCCGTACGAGATCGACGACGAGGAGTACGCGGCGAAGATCGAGGCCGTGGGCGAGGTCGACGTGCTGTGCACGCACATCCCGCCGGAGGTGCCCGAGCTGGTCTACGACACCGTGGCCCGCCGCTTCGAACGCGGCAGCCGCGCCCTGCTGGACGCCATCCGCCGCACCCGGCCCCGCTACTCCCTGTTCGGACACGTCCACCAGCCGCTGGTGCGGCGGATGCGGATCGGCGCCACCGAGTGCGTGAACGTGGGGCACTTCGCGAGCAGCGGGCGGCCCTGGCGGCTGGAATGGTGACGACGTCCCAGGTCGGATGAGTGGCGCCGGCCGGGCGCGCGGTAGCCTTCCGCTGCACGCGCGTGCGCTGTGCGCCCCGCGCACGGCGACGACGACTACCGGCCCGCATCTGGAGGAGCCACGGCGATGGCGGAACACACCAGCTCGAGCATCACGATCGAGGCGGCGGCGGCCGACGTCATGGGGGTGATCGCCGACTTCGCCCGCTATCCGGACTGGACCGGTGAGGTGAAGGAGGCCGAGGTCCTCGCGACCGACGCCGAGGGCCGCGCCGAGCAGGTGCGTCTCGTCATGGACGCCGGTGCGATCAAGGACGACCAGACCCTGGCGTACACCTGGACCGGGCAGCACGAGGTCTCCTGGACCCTGGTGAAGTCCCAGATGCTCCGCTCCCTCGACGGCTCCTACATCCTCACCCCGGCCGCCCCGGGCACGACGGAGGTCACCTACCGCCTCACCGTCGACGTCAAGATCCCCATGCTCGGCATGATCAAGCGCAAGGCGGAGAAGGTCATCATCGACCGGGCCCTGGCCGGCCTGAAGAAACGAGTGGAGTCGAGCCCGAAGTAATCCCCGTCGCACGCGACTGCGGGCAATCGTGCCGCTGGGCCGGCGCCCACCCCCGCAGCTGCGGGCAGTCGTGCCTCCCCCAGTGCCTCAAGGGCCTGGGAGGTGCCCCCAGCGGCACGGGTGGGCGGTGGGGGCACCTCCCGCTCGAGCGCAGTCGAGAGTGGGGGAGGCACCCCGTAGGCGCGGGCAAGCAAAACCCACCCCCGCCCGGCGTCAGTTACCGTTCACCCCCATGCGCACCCTCCTGATCACGGGCCCCGGCGGCAGCGGCCGCACCACGACCGCCGCCGCCACCGCGCTCACCGCAGCCCGCGAGGGTGCCCGCACCCTGCTCCTCGGCACCGACCGCACGGACACCCTGGGCCCCGTGCTGGGCACCGGGGCCACCCCGCGCCTCACGGTGAGGCGCGTCGACCCCGACACGGACTTCCGCACCGACCTCGCCGCCCTCCAGGACCGGGCCGCCTCCGCCCTGGACCTCCTCGGCGCCTCCCGCCTCGAACCCGAGGAGACCAGCCCCCTCCCCGGCGCCGAGGAGCTCGCCGTCCTGCGCGCCCTGCGCGACGCCACGCTCTCGGAGGACACGTACGACCTCGTCGTCGTCGACCTCCCACCCACCCCCCGCGCCCTCTCCCTCCTCGCCCTCCCCGAAGAGCTCCGCCGCTACCTGCGCCGCCTCCTCCCGCCCGAAC
>NZ_NCTE01000543.1 GCF_002114215.1 Streptomyces sp. 13-12-16
CCGGCTCCACCGCCCGTACGAGGCACCCCGCGGGCCTCGGCCGCCGGCCGGACCGCACGCCGGCCCGGGCGGGCGGAACGAGCCGGCCGGGCCCCGCTCAGGGCACCAGTAGCTGGACGCCGCCCACCACCGTCGCCGCGATCACCAGCCGTTCGAAGAGCCGCTGGTCGATCCTGTCCACCGCCCATCTGCCGAGGAGCGCGCCGGGCACCACGAACAGCACGAGCGCCGCGTCGAGGAGGAGCGAGTCGGCGTCGATCAGGCCGAGACCGGCACTGAAGGGCAGCTTGGAGGTGTTGACGATCAGGAAGAAGAACGCCGAGGTGCCCAGGAAGCCGAGTTTCCGGAAGCCCGCGGAGAGCAGGTACATCGACATCACCGGGCCGCCCGCGTTGGCGACCATGGTGGTGAAGCCGCCGAGGACTCCGTAGGAGCGGGCCTTGAGGCGGCCGGCCCGGGTGGTGACCGCTTCGGGCTCCTCCTCCGCGCCGGCCGTCCGCCGCCGCCACACCGTCACCCCGGCCATCAGCAGCAGGATCGCCCCGATGGAGATCCGCACGATCCCGTCGTCCGCCCACACCAGGAACAGGGTCCCGACGACGACGCCCGCCGCGACCGCCGGGAACAGCCGCCACAGCGTGGGCCAGTGGGCGTGCCGGCGGTAGGTGAGGACGGCGAGCACGTCCCCGGCGATCAGGATGGGCAGCAGGACGCCGGTGGAGGCCTTGGCCGGCAGCACGGCGGCGAAGACGGCGAGACTGACCGTGTTGGCCCCGCTGACGGCGGTCTTGGAGAAGCCGACGAGCAGGGCCGCGAAGGCGAGCGCGGCGAATTGCCAGCCGTTGAGGTGCCAGAGCGTCATCGTGTTCATTGCGAGGACAGATGCTATGCGCAGGCAATCGACTCCGGTGAGGACCGTCCCGCCCGATGGCGCCCGGGGCGCTGGTCAGTGCCTCTCGACCAGCACCGCGCTGCCCTGCCCCACGCCCACGCACATGGTCGCCAGTCCGCGTCCGGCGCCGGTGCGGCGCATGCGGTGCAGCAGGGTGGTGAGGATGCGGGCGCCGGAGCAGCCCAGCGGGTGGCCCAGCGCGATGGCGCCGCCGCTGGGGTTGACCAGGCCGGGGTCGATGCCGAGCTGGTCGACGCAGGCCAGGGCCTGTGCCGCGAACGCCTCGTTGAACTCGGCCTCCTGGAGGTCGCCGATCGTCCAGTCGGCGCGGGCGAGCACCTTGCGGGTGGCGGGGACGGGGCCGATGCCCATGACGTCCGGGTGGACGCCGGCGGAGGCGCCGGCGACGTAGCGGCCGAGCGACTCCAGGCCCAGCTCGTTCAGGGCCTCCTCGCTGACCAGGATCAGGCCGGCGGCGCCGTCGTTCATCGGGGAGGCGTTGCCCGCGGTGACCGAACCGCCCGCGCGGAACACCGGCTTCAGTCGGCCCAGCTTCTCGATCGAGGTGTCCTCGCGGACGCACTCGTCGGCGTCGACGACCACCCCGTCCGGGCGGGTCACGGGCAGGAGCTCGTCGTCGAAGTGGCCGTTCTTGCGGGCTTCGGCGGCGCGCTGGTGGCTGCGCAGCGCGAACTCGTCCTGGCGCTCGCGCGGGATGCCGTACCGGGTGGCGACCTCCTCGGCCGTCTCGCCCATGGCCAGCACCCCGTGGAGGTCCTTCATCGCGGGGTTGACCAGCCGCCAGCCGAGACGGGTGTCGGCGGTCTCCATGCGGTGCGGGAGGGCCTCGTCGGGGCGGGGCAGGACGAACGGGGCGCGGCTCATCGACTCGGAGCCGCCGGCGATGACGATGTCGGCCTCGCCGGCCGCGATGGTGCGGGCGGCGGTGGTGACGGCCTCGAGGCCGGAGGCGCACAGCCGGTTGACCGTGGCGCCCGGCACGGACTCGGGGAGTCCGGCGAGCAGCGCGGCCATGCGGGCGACGTTGCGGTTGTCCTCGCCCGCCTGGTTGGCGGCGCCCCAGTAGACCTCGTCGACGCGGGCCGGGTCCAGCTCGGGCACGTCGGCGACCAGGCCGCGGATCACGGCGGCGGCGAGGTCGTCGGGCCGCACGGTGGAGAGGGCTCCGCGCAGTTTGCCGATGGGGGTGCGGCGGGCGGCCGCGAAGTGGACGGGACGCACGAGGGGACTCCTGACCGATGCCGACGGCTGTGCTGTGGGGTCGGCTACTACTCTTAATTAGCACCGCTAGTTTTTGACTATAGACCGCCGGGCGGCTTCCTGGGAAGCTCCCCCGCCGGCCATGGGCCGGGTTTGTGCCCGGGGGCCGGGGGCACCCGCGCGTTCATGGAGTGGTTGCGGAGCGCGGCCCGTGCGGGAGAGGACCCGGAGCCGTTCTTCCCCGCCGGACCGACGGGGCCGGCGTTGCGGGACCCCGCCACCGGGCGCGTCCACGCGCGGCGGCGGGCGACCCCGCGGTGTCCCGGCTTCGCGCTCGGCAGCGGTCCG
>NZ_NCTE01000544.1:0-3439 GCF_002114215.1 Streptomyces sp. 13-12-16
CGGTGTCGACGGCCGGGTCGGGCCAGATGCGGTGCAGCAGGTCGCGGCGGCGCCGTGACTCGCCGAGCACGGCCGCCACGGGTACGGGGCGGACCGCGCCGAACCAGTGCGCGACTCCGGGGCGGAAGCGGAGCGCGGCGCAGTCGTGGGCGAGCGCGAAGTACGCCGCGTCGAACAGGGCGCCCAGATGGCACAGTTCCAGCGCGCCGGTGGTGAGGCGCCCGCTGTCGACCAGCTGGCGGCCGACGCGGTGCCGGGCCCCGGCCCGTTCGACGGCTTCCCACCAGCCGGCCGGGGCGACCGCGCCGCTGCGGGTGAGCAGGTCGCCGAGGTCGGGGCTGTACGCGGACTCGACGTGGACGACGTGTCCGGCCGAGAGGTAGAAGACCCCGGACTCCGTGGAGAGCGCCCCGGTGGCGTGGTCGGCCGCGAGGGTGCCGAGCAGTTCCGGCGCGGTTTCGCCGGTGCACGCCGCGGTCATCCGAGCACCAGCCGGTCCGCCATGTCGGCCAGCCGGATCCGGGCCAGGGCGAGGTTGCCGTCGGCGCGGTCGAGCCAGAGGTACAGGAACACCGTGCTGTCGAAGGTCGTGACGACGAAGCGCAGGAGGTGGTACGCGTCGGCGGTGGTGAGGATCAGGTCGTCGACGGGCGGTTCCCCGCCCGTCCCGGCCCCGCCGCCGTCGGTGGACGCGAGGGTGCCGCTCTCCATGGCCAGGCGGGCCAGCTCGGCGGTCTCCGCGGCCGTGGCCTCCACGTCCTCGCCGGGTGCCTCGCCCACCGCCCCCAGGGCGAGCCCGCTGATCCAGTCGACCACCAGGGCACCGCGCACCCCCGGCAGTCGCATGGCTTCCAGCAGGCTCTCGTCGATTCCGGGCACGCCGGATCCCCCTCCTCGCACGGCTGTACCGCGAACGTGACGTCGACGCTACGGTGTGTGCTCGACCGAGGTGAGGGCTTTGGCGTTTTCCTGGGGAATATGCGACAAGGGCGGTACGCCGCTGGTAGGGTCCGGGCTTTTGCCGCCGGACCACCGCCGGGGCAGGGCGCGGGCGGGGCCGGCCCCGGTGCGGATGGTGGGCCGGTCCCGCCCGCGGCCCCCATGGTGCCCGTGGTCCCGCCGCCGGGACCACGGGTGAACCGCTGTCACCACGGGTGCGCCGCGCACACCCCGCGCGCGACACGCCGACCGGCGGAGCCCCGGCTCAACCCTCCGGCCGGCCACGGCGATACTGGCAGGAGCACGTGCCCCCGCTCACGACTGGACCCATGCCGACCTCCTCCTCAGCCCGCCCCCCCGTCCCTCCCACAGTCTGGCTGGCCCGCGGCCGCCACGCCGGTGCCACGCCCGAGACGGCGATCCGGCACACCCTGCGCTGGCTCAAGGCCGGCCTGGACATCGACGACTTCCTGGAACTCCCCGCACAGGACACCGCTCCCGACCTGGTGTTCGAAGCCCGGACGCGGGTCGCGGGCGGGGTCACCGTGCGCGCCCGGCTGCGCCTCGCGCCCGGCACGGACGCGGGCCGGGACTGGGTCCTGGTCGCCGAGGCGGAGCAGCCCTGGGACCCCTCCTGGCCGTCCCCGGCCGCCATGTTCTGGCCGTCGGAGCCGGACCCGGGGTGGAACGCCGACCCGGTGACGGGACTGCGGCCGGGCGTGATCAATCCGCTGCCCGAGGACGACAAGGACGTACGACGGCTGCTGCGCGCCTGTGTGCGCGACCCGTGGCACGTCCATGTCGTCGTCCATGAGGCGATGACCACGGACGAGCGCGGCCGGGTGCCGCTCGCGCGCTGGCTGCCGCCGGGGCTGCGGGACCGGGTGGTGGAGCACCGGGCCACGCCCCAGCAGTCGCGGGTGGCGAACTGGGCGCTGCGGGAGTTCGGTGTGGAGGTTCCGCGCGGGGGCGCGGTGGTGCTGCCCGACAGCCCGGCGCCCGAGGGCTACGACGCCGACGCCTTCGCCGTACGCGCGGTGTTCCTGGACGGCACGGAACCGGTCGACCTCGTGGCGGCCGTGACCCGGTACGACGCGCTGCCGCGCGTGCTGCCGGAGGAGGCGCAGGACGCGCTGACGGCGCTGCGGGAGGAGTGGCGCCTGCTGACGACGGAGGAGGAACTCGTCCGGGAGCGGGCGCTGGTGGCGATGTACGCCGAGGCGCTGGAGGCGATGACGAAGTCCCGGGACCTCTACCGCGAGGCGGCGGAACGCGCCCACGAGGCGCTGGCCGCGTACCGGGAGTCGGCCGGGTCCCCGGGCACGGGGCAGCCTCCCGCGCCCCGGGCCCCCTCCCCCCTCCAGCACCTGACCCGCACCCTGGAACGCCTGAAGGCCGGCGGCAGGACCCGCCGTCCCGCCCCGGAGGACCCGCTCCCGGAGGACCCGCTCCCGGAGGACCGGCCGGCCGCGTCCGACCGGTCCTGAGTCCGCCGGCGCGTCCCGCGGGGCATCGGACGCGTGCGCACATGGCCGGTCCTGGCCGTCATACCGGCGTCGCGAGCGGGAATCCGCTCAGTGCGGGCCGTGTCGCGGCGAGACCGCGGCACGGGCCACGGGTCACGGGTCCCAGGAGGAGGGCGGTCCGTTGGAGAAGACCACCGTGGCGCTCGTCGTCGCCGCGGCCCTCGCGGCCGTGGTGCTGGCCGGCGCCGTCGCCGTCCTGGTCCGACTGGTGCGCACACGGCGTGAGTTGCGTCACGCCGGCCTGCCCACGGGGCCCCGCTGGGTGTTCTGGGGCGCGGTCCTCTACCTGGTGCTGCCGGCCGATCTGCTGCCCGATCCGGTCTATCTGGACGACATGGGCGTTCTCCTGCTGGCCCTGCGCACCATGCGGGGCTCCTCGGGCGCCCGGGCCCCCGGAGCCTCCCCCCGACGGGACCGCGGACGACCCGCCGACGATTACGCTCCGTGAGGAAACCAACCACCCGTTCGATTCGTATAAGTCTCTGGAAGCCAAAAGAAGTCGGCGGACCAAGCGACGGCGCACAGGGGGCCGTTGTCTGCTCGGCGCAGCACCGACGAGGGAGAGACGATGCAACCGTTCGCGCTCAACTACGCACGTCCGGCAGTGGAGTTGGCCGTTGCCACTCCGTACGCGTATGACTCCGGACTGCAGTTGAACGTACTCGGCGACGGGCGGATCGCGGCCTGCGATCACGCGCTGTTGCGCGAGGTGGGGACGACGACGTCCACCGCGGGCTCCAAGACCCACTTCGACGACTGAACGCGGACCGTAGACGATGACCGTGCTGATCCTCACCAGTGAGGAGGACGTGACCGCCGACATGGTGGTCGTCCATCTGAACGGCTCCGGCGTGCCGGTGGTGCGCCTCGATCCCGCCGATCTGACGGGCGGCGTCTCACTGTCCGGCGAGTACGTCCACGGCCGCTTCCGCGGTCATCTGTCCGCCGGCGGGAGACTGGTGAGCATCGGCGGG
>NZ_NCTE01000544.1:3545-10550 GCF_002114215.1 Streptomyces sp. 13-12-16
CGGCGGGCTGCGGTCCGTGTGGGTGCGCCGGCCCGGCACGCCGGCCGGGCGCGCGCCGCAGCCGTCCGCGTGGCTGACCGAGGAGGCCTCGCAGGCGCTCTACGGCATGCTGCGCGGCTGTGACGCGCGCTGGATGAACCATCCGGACGCGGCCCGGCAGGCCCGCCACAAGCCGTGGCAGCTGCGGCTGGCCCAGCGCTGCGGCCTGCCCGTTCCGGCCACGGTGATCACCACGTTCCCGCGCGCCGCGCGGGAGTTCGCGGAGCGCTTCCCCGACCTGGTGGTCAAGCCGGTGTCGGGGGCGCATCCGCAGGACCCGCCGCGGGCGGTGCCGACCAGCAGGGTGGCGCCGGACACGGACTTCTCCGCGGTCGCGTTCGGGCCGACGCTGCTGCAGCGGCGGATCGCCAAGCGGGCCGACATCCGGCTCACCGCGGTGGGAGAGCGGCTGCTGGCGGCCCGCAAGGCGGCGCGGCCGGACGCGGATCCGGACGAGGTGGACGTGCGTTTCGCCGCCCCCGGACCGCCCTGGGAGCCGGTCGAGGTCCCGGCGCGCACCGCCGACGCCGTACGCGCGTATCTGCGCCGGTCCGAACTGGCGTACGGCGCTTTCGACTTCGCCGAGGACGCGGACGGGACCTGGTGGTTCCTGGAGTGCAACCAGTCGGGACAGTTCGGGTTCGTGGAGGTGGAGACGGGGCAGCCGATCGCCCGGACCATCGCCGAGTGGCTGTCCCGCCCCGTTCCCGACGAACCCGCCGAGCTCGACGAGGCGGGCAGCACGGTGCGGTGAGGGGCCCGTCACCGCGCGGGGCTCAGTGCGACCGCGGTCCCGGCAGCAGGGCGGTGCGCTGCCAGCCGTTGCCCGGGGAGTGCGGCCGGTCGAGGCCGGGGGCGTAACCGGGGGACTGCAGGGGCCGCATGACCAGCTCCAGCTCCCTGCTCACGCGTTCGGCCTCACGGCGCACCTGTGCGGGCACGTCGCCGCACTCCGCGATGAGTCGGTCGTAGATGGGGGAATCCTGGAACACCCGTCAACGTGCCTTTCTGCTCGTCGGCCCCGATGCGGGACGCGAGTGCAGAGTCTAGGCGGCCGGTCCTCCCCGAGGGGGAATTCCCCGGTACGACGGACCACGGAACGGGCATTGCGGAAGTGTGTGACGGTTCAGGCATTCCGATCGGTCAGGCGCCCGTCGTGGAGCCGGGGCGGACGATCATCAGGACGGTGACGGTCGCCCACAGCAGGTTGAACACCCCGGTGAGCATGGCGAGTCGCACCGTGTCCTGCCGGTCGACGGGCCGGCCCTCCCCCAGCCGTTCGACGATCTCCTCCTGCCGGGGCAGCACGAAGGCGAGCAGGATCCCGGCGGCGGCCGCGGTGAGGCCGATCGAGGTGACGAGCCAGCCGTCGTCCAGGACGCCCATCGCCAGGGCGGTGGCGAGGCCGAGGACGGGCACCGCGATCCCCATGCGAGCGTAGACCCCGCAGATGCGGTGGAGCAGTGTGACGGTGGTCACGGCCGTTGCGACGGGTCCGCCGGCCCCCGCCGGGGCGGCGCGGCGCGCGGCCGGCGGGAACATGCTGGCCGCGACGGTGACGGGACCGACGGCGACGATGGCGGCCAGGACGTGGAGGGACAGCAGGAGCTTGGTCACCGGGACTCTTTCCATGTGTGATCGGCGGTGCCGGGCTCACGTTAGGAGCCCGCCGGGTGATCACCCAGGGGCTGAAACGACAGGTTCCAACGGGTTCCCGCCAACACCGCTCACCTCGGCTCGTGCTTCCTCGTCTCTCCGTTGCCCCGGTTCCGGCGGGTGGCGGGAATCCGCCTATCGTGGCGGTCATGCACTCCGTGGCGATTCTGGTTCTCGATGGGGTGGTGCCGTTCGACATGGCGGCGCCCATGCAGGTCTTCGACTGGACGCGGCTGCCCGACGGCCGGCACCCCTACCGGGTCCGGCTGTGCGCCGAGCGGCCGGAGGTGCTCGCGGACGGCGGTTTCACCCTGCGCGTCGACCGTGGGCTCCAGGCGCTGGCGGACGCCGACACGATCATCGTCCCGGGCCGCGCCGAGGGCGCGTCCCCGCTCTCCCCCTCCGTGCTCACGGCGCTGCGCGAGGCGGCCGCGGCGGGCACCCGGATCGCCTCGGTGTGCGTGGGCGCGTTCGTGCTGGCGGAGGCCGGGCTGCTGGACGGGCTGCGCGCCACCACGCACTGGGTGGCCGCCGGGCAGCTGGCCCGCGCCTTCCCGGCCGTCGACGTGCAGCCGGACGTGCTCTACGTCGACAACGGGCAGATCCTCACCTCGGCAGGCGCCGCCGCCGCGCTGGACATGTGCCTGCACATGATCCGCCGGGACCTGGGATCGGCCGTGGCCGCGAACGCCGCCCGGATGTCGGTGATGCCGCTGGAACGGGAGGGCGGCCAGGCCCAGTTCATCGTGCACGAGCACCCGCCCGTGCCCCGTGGGTCGGATCTGGAACCGCTGCTGGACTGGGTCGAGGACAACCTGGCGCACGAGGTCACCCTCGGGGCGATGGCGGCGCGCGCCGGCATGAGCGAGCGCACCTTCAGCCGCCGGTTCCGTGAGCAGACGGGCACCACGCCGTTGCAGTGGCTGCTGCGGGCGCGGGTGCGGCGCGCCCAGTACCTGCTGGAGAACAGCGATTACACGGTCGAGCGGATCGCCCAGCAGGCCGGGTTCGGTTCGCCCACGGCGTTCCGCGAGCGGTTCCGCAAGGTCGTGGGCACGACGCCGTACGCGTACCGCTCGACGTTCAACGGGCGGCGGGTGAGCGGGTGAGCGGGTGAGCGGCCCGGTGGCTCAGACGGCCAGGGGCAGGCCGCTCTCCCCGTCCGTCTCCGGGGGCCGGCCGGCCGCGGGCCGCGCCCGGTCGAGCAGGTCGTCCGCCAGCGCGATGGCGTCGGGGACGCAGGACGCCCCCGTCATCCCGCAGAGCATGGAGCCGACCTCCTCCAGTTCGCGCGCCGCCGCCGGCGAATACCGTTCCGCCTGAGCTATCCGCAGCGTCGCGTACCGCGTCAGCAGCCGTCTGACGACCTTCGGGTCCGGTACGAGCACGAAGCGCCCCTCTCTGGTTTTCGCTGCGTATGCCCGAACCAGGCGGAAGCACTCATCCCATGTGTCCATGTGGCCGCGATTGACCGAAACCACTCGCATCTTGACCGCGACGACACGGAGCCGAGCGTTTTCCGCCCCCACCGCCCCTTCCCGTCCCACCCGGGGCTGCGCCCCGAACGGGCCTCACCCTCACCACCGGGCAGGCTTGGACACGGCGGAGCCCCCGTCCCCGGCACTGCGCCCCGGGCCCCTTTCAGTCCCGGACGGGTCCGGTCTCGGCGGGGCCCGTCGGTTGTCGGTGGGTTCGGGGTGGTCAGGCCGCCTGGCCGCTGTGCAGTGCCGTGTACGCCCCTCCCCGGCGCAGCAGGTCCTCGTGGGTGCCGATCTCCTGGATCCGGCCGTCCGCCATCACCACGATCCGGTCGGCGCCGCGCACGGTGGAGAGGCGGTGCGCCACGACGAACGTGGTGCGTCCGCGCAGCAGCCGGGCGAGTGCCTCCTGCACCAGCGCCTCCGAGCGGGTGTCGAGCGCCGAGGTCGCCTCGTCCAGGACCAGCACCTTCGGGTCCCGGATCAGCGCGCGGGCGATGGCGAGCCGCTGGCGCTGCCCGCCGGACAGCCGGGCGCCGCGTTCCCCGACGAGGGTGTCGAGCCCCTGGGGCAGCCGGTCGACGAACTCCAGCGCGTTGGCGTCGCGCAGCGCGGCCCGTACCGTCTCCTCGTCGGCGTCGTCCATGCCGTAGGCGACGTTCTCCCGGACGGTGCCGTCGAACAGGATCGACTCCTGGGGCACCACGGACAGGAAGCGCCGGTAGGTGCGCAGGTCGAGGCCGTTCATGTCGGTGCCGTCGAGCAGCAGCCGGCCGGAGGTCGGACGGATGAAGCCGATGACCAGGTTGAGCACGGTGGACTTGCCCGCCCCGGAGGCGCCGACGAGCGCGATGGTCTCGCCCGGGGCGACGTCGAGGGTGAAGTCGCGCACGGCGGGGCGCCCGTCGGTGTCGTACGCGTGGCCGACGCCCTCGAAGGTGATCGCACCGCGCACTCCGTCGACCTCCGTCTTGCCCTCGTTGTCCTCCAGTTCGGGGGCCTGGAGGACCTCGCCGACCGAGCGGACGGACTCCAGGCCCTTGGTGATGACCGGGGCCAGTCCCGCGAGCGTGGTGGTGGAGTTGGTGAGCGTGGTCAGGAAGGCGCTGAGCATCACCACGTCACCGGCGGTGACGTTCCAGACGTCGTAGTACGAGATGAGTGCCGCGCCGGCCAGCACGCTCACGCCGATGACGTTGAGGACGACCCAGGCCAGCGAGCCGAACCGGCCGTTGACCAGGTCCAGGCGCATCCCGGAGGTGAGCAGCCGGTTCAGGGTGCCGTCCATCCGGCGCAACGCCTTGCCCTCCAGGCCGTGGGCGCGGGTGACGGGGATGAGCCGGGTCATCTCCGTGACCCGGGAGGACAGCGTCTCCACCTCGTGGCGGAAGTGCTCGTTGTGCGTGCGCAGTCTGGCCCGCAGCTTGGCGACGAGCAGGGCGGCGGCGGGCACGACGATCAGGAAGACGGGGAGGAACTCGGGGGTGCGGATCGCGATGATGACGAGCCCGCCGGTGAGGACGGTGAGCGCGCCGAGCCCGTTCTCCGCGGTCTGCTGCACCATCTGCTCGACGGTCTCCACGTCCCGGACGACCTTGGCCTGGAGCACGCCGGCGCTGACGCGGGAGTGGTAGCCGATGGAGAGCTGCTGCATGCGGGTGCACAGCGCGGAGCGCAGGGCGGTGCCCATGCGGCGGACGCTGCCGTACAGCAGCCGGACGTACAGCACGTGCAGCGGGTAGTTGACCAGCAGGATGAACATGATGACGCCGGTGCTGGTCCACAACCGGGATATCGGCTGGTGCTGCACGACGGTGTCGATGATGGACGCGGTGATCAGCGGCAGCAGCCAGATCGGGCTGTGCTTGACCGTGAAGACGACGACGGCGGCGGCGAGCCGGCCGCGGTCGGCGCGGAACAGATAGGCGAGGGTGCGGATCGGGTGCTCGCCGCGGTAGCGGTGGTCGAGCGGTCTTTCCAGCGACGCCATGGGTGGGGTCCTCCACTGTGAGCCTTGTTCAGCAAGCGCTTTCTCCTCTTGCGTGCCAGGAGTACACCAGGCACATGAGGTGCCCGCCCCCGGCGTCCAGCGCCTGAGACGGGCGGGGTGCGCTCAGCCGGCGTCCAGCTCCGCGAGGTCCTCGGCCGTCAGGACGAGGTCGGCGGCGCCCGCCGAGTCACGGACCGACTCCGGCCGGCTCGCGCCCGGAATGGGGACGACGACCGGTGACCTGGCGAGCATCCACGCCAGGCACACCTGGTACGCGCTCACCCCGTGCGCGCGGGCGATCCGCGCGAACGGGGCGTGTGCCGAGGCGAGTTCACCGGCCCGGGCGATGCCGCCGAACGGGCTGTAGGGCAGGAACGCGATGCCGAGCTCGTCGCACAGGCGCAGCTCCGGCTCACTGGAGCGGAAGCCCGGGGAGAACTTGTTCTGCACGGAGACCAGCCGGTCACCGAGGATCCCGGCGGCCTGCCGGATCTGCTCCGGGTCGGCGTTGGAGACGCCGGCCATGCGGATCTTCCCCTCGTCCAGCAGCTCGCGCAGCGCGCCGACGGACTCGGCGTAGGGGACGCGGGGGTCGGGCCGGTGGAACTGGTAGAGCCCGATGGCCTCCACGCCGAGCCGGCGCAGGGACGCCTCGCACGCCCGCTTCAGGTGCTCGGGGCTGCCGTCCTGGGTCCAGCTGCCGTCGCCGGGGCGCAGGTGACCGCCCTTGGTGGCGACCAGGACGTCGCCGCCCCGGTCGTGGGAGGCGAGGGCCTTGGCGATCAGGGTCTCGTTGTGGCCGGCCTCGCCGGCGTGCAGGTGGTAGGAGTCCGCGGTGTCGATCAGGGTGACACCGGCGTCCAGCGCGGCGTGCAGGGTGGCCAGGGAGCGGGTCTCGTCCGGGCGCCCCTCGATCGACATGGGCATGGCGCCCAGTCCGACGGCGCCGACCTCGACATCACCGATACGGCGGGTGTGCATGTGCGCGTGACCTCTTCCGGCTGTCGTCTCACGATCTCGGAAAGCGCGTACCAGCCTGGCCCCCGCGCGGCCCGAAATCCAATAGAAGAAAGCGAACGCATTCAGCAGACGGGGCACTGAATCGGAACCCCGCCCGCGACACCGCCGCCGCGCGGGCGCCGGTGCCCGGCGTTACGCTGCGCGCAGCCGGCTCTTCGCGGACGTTCCGGGAGGTAATCATGGCCTCGCTCCTCAATCCGTATCTCAGCTTCGACGGGAGCGCGCGGCAGGCACTGGAGTTCTACCAGGAGGTCTTCGGCGGCCGGCTGCGGCTCAACACGTACGGTGACTTCGGCCGGCCCGGAACCGACAACGCCGACAAGATCATGCACGGCATGCTGACCAGCGCGGCCGGCTTCACCCTCATGGGCGCCGACATGCCACCGGGCATGACGTACGTCCCGGGGAACAACTTCGCCGTGAGCGTCAGCGGCGAGGACGGGCCCGAACTGCGCGGCTACTGGGAGAAGTTGTCCGACGGCGGCTCGGTGGCCGTACCGCTGGAGAAGCAGATGTGGGGGGACGTGTTCGGGATGTGCACGGACCGCTTCGGCATTCCCTGGATGGTCAACGTCAACCAGCCCGCGGACTGAGCCGGGCGCCTTGCGGCGAGCGGCCGTTGACACGGCGTTCCGGCAGGGATCACCGTACTGACCGGAGCGCGCCGGCGGAGCGCGCCGGGACACCGGCCGGGCGGCGGTCGCCGCACCGGGAGAGGCGGCGGCATGCGGATCGGACTGCTCGGCACCGGACCCTGGGCGCAGGCGGCCCACGCCCCCGCGCTGAGCGGGCACCCGGACCTCGACCTCGTCGGCGTGTGGG
>NZ_NCTE01000545.1:0-3202 GCF_002114215.1 Streptomyces sp. 13-12-16
CCCCGCCCTCCGCGGGCAGTCGCACCACCGCCCCCCGCCCCGCCCCGCTCAGACCAGGTGCACGCCCGGCCGCCCCGCCTCCACCCGCAGCGCGGCCAGCGTGCGGGGCGTGGCCCGGGGCCGCACCACCGTGTCCACCACCCGCACCCGCGCGTCGATGCCGTCACGACGGATGTCGAACAGGTGGTACCCCCGGTGCGCGTCGAGCAGCTTCCAGTGCGGATTGTCCGCGCGCCGCGGATCCCACTGCGCGCGGAACGCGGCATGGTCCTGGTCACCGTTGCTGGAGATGGACGTACCGACGAACTCGGCACCCACGACCGCCGACCCCGGATCGGCGAAGTCCGCCTTCAGGTCGCTGATCATCGTCAGATGGCGGTCGCCGGTGAGGACGACGGGGTTGCTCACCCGCCGGAACTCCCCCAACAACGCGTTGCGTTCGGCCTGGTAACCGTCCCAGGCGTCGTAGTACCAGAGCTTGCCCTCGCCGATCCGGAGGTCGGTCTCGGCCATCATGATCTGCGAGGCGATCAGGTTCCAGCGGGCCGGCGAGTCGCGCAGCCCGTCGACCAGCCAGCGCTTCTGCGCGGCCCCGAGCATGGTCAGCGACGGGTCCTGGGCGCCTTCCTGGCTGGTGGCCTGGTCGCTGCGGTACTGGCGGGTGTCCAGCACGTTGAGCCGGGCCAGCCGGCCGAACTCCAGCCGGCGGTACATCCGGATGTGCGGGCCGTCCGGGACGGCGGTGGCGCGGACCGGCATGTGCTCGTAGTACGCCTGGTAGGCGGCCGTCAGCCGGGCGACGAACGGGTCGTGCGCCTGCTTGTCGGGGTCCTGCGGGATCTCGCCGGCGAAGTCGTTGTCGACCTCGTGGTCGTCGAAGGTGACCACGAAGGGCGCGTTCGCGTGCATCTCCGCGAGGTCCGGGTCGGAGCGGTACTGGGCGTACCGGTTGCGGTACTGGGTGAGGCTGTACGGCTCACCGGTGCCCTCGTGGCGTCGTACGCCGGTCGCCGAGGGCGTGGACTCGTAGATGTAGTCGCCGACGAACACCACGACGTCCGGGTCCTGGTCCAGCATGTCGGCGTACGGGGTGAAGTAGCCCTGCTGCCAGTTCTGGCAGGAGGCGAGCGCGACCTTCAGCCGGCCGCCGGAGCTGTGCGGGGCGGGCGCGGTACGGGTGCGGCCGACGCGCGAGAGCTGCCCGCCGGCGCGGAAGCGGAACCAGTACGTGGTGTCCGGGCTCAGCCCGCGTACGTCCACGTGGACGCTGTGCCCGTACGTGTGCCGGGCCGGGGCGACACCCCGGCGGACGACCTTCCTGAAGCGGGCGTCCAGGGCGACCTGCCACTCCACGGCCACGGTGCGGCCGGGCATGCCGCCGCCGTTCAGCGGGTCCGGGGCGAGCCTGGTCCACAGGACGATCCCGTCCGGCAGCGGGTCGCCGGAGGCGACGCCCAGGCTGAACAGGCCGTCGGGCAGCTTCGGTTCGGCCGTGTGCGCGGTGGACGGCAGCCACAGCTGGGCGGATGCGGCGGCGCCGAGCACGGCGGCACCGGCGGTCAGGACGCGGCGGCGGTCGGGCTGAACTGCTCCGGACATCGGACGGACTCCCCTGCCTCGTGTGACGCTCGGACACTGGGAAGCTCGCGGTCCGGGCGGTCCGTCCGCTGAACACCGAGGTTCGCGTGCATGACAAGCAGGGGGACAACGGGAAACCCGCCGCGGCACGGGAACACCCCGTGGCCACGACGGGTCTGCCGGGTGAGCGGCGGGCGACGGCCGCCGGAGCCCGTACGGGTCAGTCGGTGAAGGCGGTGCCCAGCCTCGCCCCGGTCGCCACCGTGCCGAGGGTACCCGCGCCGAAGGTCCCGGCGCTCCCCGCGACGGCCGTCGGGGTGGAGCGGAAGTACCACACCGACCCGGCGCCGGAGTTCTCCCCCGGCGCGCCGACGACGAGGTCGGCGAGCCCGTCGCCGTTGGTGTCGCCGAGGTGGGTGGCGCCGCCGAACCTGTCGTTCTTCTCGGCGGTGCCGGGCACGTTCGCGGTGTTCTGGGTGACCGTCAGGCCGCCGGCGCCGGTGAGCCCGTTCGCGGTGCCGCGCAGCACGACGACGGCGCCGGCCGCGGACACGCCGCCGAGGTCCTCGCCGGGCACCCCGGTGACGACGTCCTGGTAGCCGTCGCCGTCGACGTCACCGATGTGGACGTCGGTGCCGAAGGCGTCGTCGTCCTCGGCGGTGCCGGGAACGCCGGGGCGGTCCTGGTTGAGGAAGACGGCCCTCACCCCGTCGGGACCCTCCGGGGTACCGGGGATCCAGGCGACCCGGCCGCCCTTGACGTACGGGTTGTCGAGGTCGCTGTCGTACCCGTCCACGGCCCGGCCGACCACGATGTCGTCGTACCCGTCGGCGTTCACGTCCCCGACGTCGAGGTTCTCGCCGCCCTGGAGGCCCGCGCCGTCGATGTCGTAGACGAGGGTGAAGGGGTTGAGCGCGGTGCGGTCGCCCAGCCAGTACACGACGCGGCGGGCGTCGTACTCGTCGCCGTCGTTCTCGGTGGCGACGATGTCGGTGAGGCCGTCGCCGTTGACGTCACCGGAGGCGAGGTCGAGGATCCGGCTGTCGTACACGTCCCTGACGGTCTGTTCGCCGCCCGTACCGGCGCCGTCCCGGCCGAAGGGGCCCTTGAGGATCCGCAGGTCGTGCAGGTTCTCGACCGTCACGACGTCCGGGTCGCCGTCGCCGTCGACGTCCCCGACGGTCAGGTGGCCGTGGGCTCCGAGGCCCTCGTACGCGTTTCCCCCCGACGCGAGCGCGGCACCGCCGGACAGCCCCCGGGGGCCGCCCCACACCACCTCCACCAGCCCGGAGTCCTCGCCGCCGTCGGCGGTGTCCTCGCGGCCGACGCCGACGACGAGATCGGCGTAGCCGTCCCCGTCGACGTCGGCGGTGGTGAGCGCGCTGCCGAACTCGTCGTCCACCTCCACGCTGCCGGGGACACCGGCGGTGTCCTGGTGGAAGATCTGCTTGGTCGCGGTGCGCAGCCCGCTCTCCGACCCGTACACCACGGCGACGTAGCCGGCGCCCTTCTTTCCGGCGACGGTCGCGGTGGGCGCGGCGACGGCGAGGTCGGCGTAGCCGTCGCCGTTGAAGTCGTCGCGCGGCTGCGCGGTACCGGCGGCCGGTCCCTCGGCGGGGGCGCC
>NZ_NCTE01000545.1:3481-12226 GCF_002114215.1 Streptomyces sp. 13-12-16
GGCTCGAAGTCGTCGTACTCCCGCTCGGACTCGTCCCGTTCGGCCTGCTTGTCCCGGCGCCGCTGGGCGGCCGGGCGGGGCGCCTCGAAGCGGTGGTCCTCGCCGCGCCGGCCGAGCATCTCCGCGCCGGCCGTGACGGTCGGCTCCCAGTCGAAGACGACCGCGTTCTCCTCGGGGCCGATGGCGACGCCGTCACCGGAGCGGGCGCCGGCCTTCATCAGCTCGGTCTCGACACCGAGGCGGTTGAGCCGGTCGGCGAGGTAGCCGACGGCCTCGTCGTTGTTGAAGTCGGTCTGGCGGACCCAGCGTTCGGGCTTCTCGCCGCGCACGCGGAACAGCGGCTCCCCGTCGACGTCCTCTCGGGTGACGGTGAAGCCGGCGTCGTCCACGGCCTTGGGCCGGATGACGATCCGCGTCGCCTCCTCCTTGGGCCTGGCCGCCCGCGCCTGGGCCACCAGCTCGGCGAGCGCGAACGACAGTTCCCGCAGCCCCATGTGGGCGACGGCCGACACCTCGAAGACGCGGTAGCCGCGCGCCTCCAGGTCGGGGCGCACCATCTCGGCGAGGTCCTTGCCGTCGGGGACGTCGATCTTGTTGAGGACGACGATGCGGGGGCGGTCGCCGAGACCGCCGTACTGCCGCAGCTCCTCCTCGATGATGTCGAGGTCGGAGACGGGGTCGCGGTCGGACTCCAGCGTGGCGGTGTCCAGCACGTGCACGAGCACGCTGCACCGCTCGACGTGCCGCAGGAACTCCAGGCCGAGCCCCTTGCCCTGGCTGGCGCCGGGGATGAGGCCGGGCACGTCGGCGATGGTGTAGACGGTCGACCCGGCGGTGACGACACCGAGGTTCGGGACGAGGGTGGTGAAGGGGTAGTCGGCGATCTTCGGCTTGGCGGCGCTGAGCACGGAGATCAGCGACGACTTGCCGGCGCTCGGGTACCCGACCAGCGCCACGTCGGCGACGGTCTTGAGCTCCAGGACGACGTCCCGCAGGTCCCCCGGCTCACCGAGCAGAGCGAACCCGGGCGCCTTGCGGCGCGCGGAGGCGAGTGCGGCGTTGCCGAGCCCGCCGCGTCCGCCCTGGGCGGCGACGTACGACGTCCCGTGCCCGACCAGGTCCGCGAGCACGTTGCCGGCCTTGTCCAGGACGACGGTCCCGTCCGGCACGGGGAGGACGAGGTCCTGCCCGTCCTTGCCGCTGCGGTTGCCGCCCTCGCCGGGCTTGCCGTTGGTGGCCTTGCGGTGCGGGGAGTGGTGGTAGTCGAGGAGGGTCGTCACGGACTGGTCGACGGTGAGGATCACATCGCCGCCGCGTCCGCCGTTCCCGCCGTCGGGGCCACCGAGCGGCTTGAACTTCTCACGGTGGACGGAGGCACAGCCGTGGCCTCCGTTACCCGCGGCGACGTGCAGCTCGACGCGGTCCACGAAGGTGGTCATGGTGGGGTGCCTCCAGAGACGTATCAGGGGTTTCTTGTCTTAACACGCGAAAGGCGGACCCGCCTTCCCGACCGGGAAGTGAGGTCCGCCTCGCGAGAGTTTCCGATCAGGCGACCGGAACGATGTTCACGACCTTGCGGCCACGGTGGGTGCCGAACTGCACCGCACCGGCCTGCAGGGCGAACAGCGTGTCGTCGCCGCCACGGCCGACGCCGGCGCCCGGGTGGAAGTGGGTGCCGCGCTGACGGACCAGGATCTCACCCGCGTTGACGGCCTGACCGCCGAAGCGCTTCACGCCGAGCCGCTGGGCGTTCGAGTCGCGACCGTTCCGGGTGGACGATGCGCCCTTCTTGTGTGCCATGTCTCCTCAGTCCCTTACTTCGCAGCCGCGGGGATCTCAGTGACCTTGATCGCCGTGTACTGCTGGCGGTGGCCCTGACGACGGCGGTAGCCGGTCTTGTTCTTGTAGCGCAGAATGTCGATCTTCTGGCCCTTGTGGTGGTCCACGACCTCGGCCTGGACCTTGATGCCGGCCAGCACCCACGGGTCGCTGGTCACAGCGTCGCCGTCGACGACGAGCAGGGTCGAGAGCTCGACCGTGTCGCCGACCTTGGCGGTGGAAATCTTGTCAACCTCAACGATGTCGCCGACAGCAACCTTGTGCTGGCGACCACCGCTGCGCACGATGGCGTACACGCGGATCTCACTCTCACTCGAAGAACGGCATCCCCGCAGGCCAGCCGCCCGGCCAAGAACACGGACGACCTCTCCCGGACACCGGAGCACCCGGAAGGAAGAGGTTTACGGGGACGTGGCGGCCCCGATGGACACGCCGACGGTCAAGGTTACGGGGCCGTGGCCGAACGGGTCAAACCGGCCCCCGCAAGAGGGCCGGACCGACCGGACGGTTCAGCGGCCGAGGCTCTCCCGGTAGGCCACGCACGCCTCGTAGGAGGGAAGGAGGCCCTGGTCGCGGGCCTCGGCCAGGGTGGGGGCCTGCTCGTCCTTGGCGGACAGGATCGGGGTGAGGTCGGCGGGCCAGTCGATGCCGATGGCCGGGTCGAGGGGGGGAACGCCGTACTCCCGCTCGGGGGCGTACCCCTCGGAGCAGAGGTAGACCACGGTGGCGTCGTCGGTGAGCGCCATGAAGCCGTGGCCGAGGCCCTCGGAGAGGTAGACGGCGTGGTGGTCCCGGTCGTCCAGGCGGACCGTCTCCCACTGGCCGAAGGTGGGCGAGCCGGTCCGGATGTCCACGATCACGTCGAGGACCGCACCGCGCACGCACTTGACGTACTTGGCCTGGCCGGGCGGCACGTCGGCGGCGTGGATGCCGCGCAGGGTGCCCCGGCTGGAGACGGACATGTTGGCCTGGGCGAGCGTGAGCGGGTGGCCCACGGCCTCGGTGAAGACCGGGGCCTTGAACCACTCGTGGAAGCTGCCCCGGTCGTCGGGGAAGATCTTCGGCTCGTGCACCCAGGCACCGGAGAGGGAAAGGGGTCGCATGGAAGGGGTCCGTCCTCAGTTCTTCTTCTCGTTCGACAGTGCGCGCTTGACCCGGCCGGCGGCCCGGCGCCACAGAGGGCGGGGCTTGGCGGGCTGCTTCGGTGCCGGCTTCTTCCCGGCGGGCGGGGTGTGCCGGTCGATCACCCGGGCGGTGCCGTCGGCGGCGACCACCACGTCGACCGGGAGGCGGGTCCACTTCGCCTCGCCGCGGCCGGCCGACGGCACGCCGATCCGGACGGCCCAGCGCATCCCGGTGAGCTTCTCCAGCGGCAGCGCGGCGGTCACGGTACGGCCGTCGGTCACGGCGTCGGCCGGGTACTTGCCCACGTTCTTGCGCTCGAAGCGGAGCCGCACCGGGTCTCCGGCCTCCGCCGTGCCGTGCAGCGGCATCGGGAGCCGCACGGTGGAACCCTCGACCACGGCCCGGGCCGGGTCCATCAGGGCCACCGCCTCGCGCTCCAGCTTGTTCGTGTGCTGGTCGACGTCGAGGGAGAGGTTGCCCGGCCCGTCGGTCCAGTACGGCAGCACCAGCCGCCTCGGCTCACCGGTGAGCGCGGCCAGCCGTCCGGCGTCCACGTCCTCGCCGCGCACCGCGCCGAGCCGGGTCTCCTTGCTCCAGCCGCAGGACTTGATGCGCAGGTGCAGGTCCCACAGGCCCTTGTCCAGGGGCTTGCCCGCGGCCGCCGTCTCCGGGTCGAGGACGGCGCGCGTGGTGATCCGCTGCCGGAAGGCGCCGTCACCCGCGTCCAGGCGGTGCAGTTCGCACTCGACCGGGAGGTAGTACTGCGTGGCGGTCTCGCGGTGGCGGACCACCAGGTCCACGTCGCTCTTGTCGACCGGGGCGGCCAGGGAGATGTCCTGGCCGGCCAGCGCCTTGAGCGCCTCCTCGGACAGCGGCAGGCCGAGCAGGTCGCGCCCGCCCTCCCGGCGGAAGGTCATCGGCTCGCCGTCGACCTGGTACTCGGAGGTGAAGCCGATGTTCAGGACGCCGTCCTCCCAGGCCAGGGAGTCGAGGGTGCCGGTGGGCTTGATCCCGGCCTCCCAGTGGGCGAGGGCGCGGACGTCCTCGTAGAGGTCGGCGGCGATCAGCCCGGCCACCACCCGCTGGGTGGGGGCGACCCGCTTGAACACGCCCGGCCCGAAACGCTCGGTGACCACCCCGCGGATCTCGCGGTACAGCTCCTCGGCGTAGTCCTCGGGGAGCTTGAGCAGCCGGCTGCCGCGCAGCCGCTCGACCATCTCGTTGCGCAGCCAGCGGCTGAACAGCTTGTCGCGCAGCGGGCCGGGCTCGGTGAGCTCCTCGACCACGTCGAGGGCCTCGCGGAGGTTGGCGAAGTAGCCGACCGGGTCGAAGCGCTGGAAGCCGGCGTTGGAGCCGTCGTCACGGGTGATGTGGTAGTAGCACAGGTAGTCGCCCAGGACGGCGACGCTCTTCGCCCGCAGGTAGGCCTCGACGACGAAGACGTGGTCCTCCAGCCGGCGGCGGCCCTCCTTGAAGCGCATGCCGTGCTGCTGGAGGAACTCCCGCCGGAACATCTTGTGCGGGGTGAGGCTGTCGATCAGCGGAGCGTTCTCCACCGTCGCGCGCGGCCGGTTGACCCGGAACAGCTCCTGCGGGACCGGGCGGCCGATGCCCGCCATCTTGCCCACGACGACGTCGGCCTCGTTCGCCTTGCCGTAGTCGTACATCCGCTCCAGGGCCTCGTCGCCGAGCCAGTCGTCGTGGTCGACGAACATGACGTACTCGCCGCGGGCGGCGTCGATGCCGGTGTTGCGGGGCTTTCCGGACCAGCCGGAGGACTCCTGGTGGATGACGTGGAAGTGGGGGTGCTCGGCCGCCAGCTGGTCCAGCCGGGCGGGGGTCTCGTCGGTGGAGCCGTCGTCGACGAAGAAGACCTCGAACTCGTCGGGGGTGAGGCTCTGCCGGAGCAGACCGTTGATGCAGTCCTCGACGTACTTGCCCGGGTTGTAGACCGCGATGACGACGCTGACCTTGACTGTCACGCCGGGTTCTCCTTCTCGTGGACCCGGTGGATCTCCGGGAACGCCTCGGTGAGGGCCGCGCGCCAGTCGCGCAGCGGCTCGATGCCGGCCGCGGCGAAGCGCTCGTGGCCGAGCACGCTGTAGGCCGGGCGGGGGGCGGGGCGCACGAACGCCTCGCTGGTGGTGGGGCGGACCCGGTCCGGGTCGGTGCCGAGCAGACGGAAGATCTCGCGGGTGAGGCCGTACCAGGTGGTCTCGCCGGAGCTGGTGCCGTGGTAGACGCCCGCCGGGGCGGTACCGGCCAGGGCGCCGCGCCCCAGCTCGACCAGCAGGCCGGCCAGGTCGGCGCTCCAGGTGGGCTGGCCGCGCTGGTCGTCGACGACGTCGAGGGTGTCCTTGAGGCCTTCCAGCTTGATCATCGTACGGACGAAGTTGCCTCCGCCCGCTCCGTACAGCCAGGCGGTGCGCACGACGTAGCCGCTGTCGGGGAGGGTCTTCAGGACGGCCTGCTCGCCGGCCAGCTTGGTGCGGCCGTAGGCGCTGCGCGGCGCGGTGGGGGCGTCCTCGGCGTACGGCGTCGTGGCGTCGCCCGCGAAGACGTAGTCGGTGGAGACGTGGAGCAGGACGGTGCCGGTGCGGGCGCAGGCGGCGGCGAGGTGGGCCGGGCCGTCGCCGTTGATCGCGAGCGCCTCGGCCTCGCGAGTCTCGGCGTCGTCCACGGCGGTCCAGGCGGCGCAGTTGACGACCACGGCCGGGCGGTGGTGTTCGAGCGCCCGCCGCACGGCGTCGGCGTCCGTGAGGTCCAGCGCCGCCCGGTCCAGGGCGGTGGCCTGCTCCCCGGCCGCGGCCAGCCGGGCCAGCACGTCCTGGCCGAGCATCCCGCCCGCCCCGGTGACCAGCCAGCCGGCCGGCGTGTTCCCCTGTTCCTCTGTCGGGTTCATCCCTCTTCCTGTCCTCCGTACCGGATGCCGCGGCCCCGGGCGGGATCCGGGGCGCGCGGGAAATGCCTGAACGGGCCCGGGACGTTCCCGGGCCCGCGTGAGACGGGTGACGCGTCAGCTCAGCGCCGCGCGCTCCTTCAGCGGCTCCCACCAGGCGCGGTTGTCGCGGTACCACTGGACGGTTTCGGCGAGGCCCTGCTCGAAGCTCTTGCGGGGCTCGTAGCCCAGCTCCTCGCGGATCTTCGTGCAGTCGACGGAGTAGCGGCGGTCGTGGCCCTTGCGGTCCTGGACGTACTCGACGCTGGTCTCCCAGTCGGCGCCGCACGCCTTCAGGAGCAGTTCGGTGAGCTCCTTGTTGGAGAGCTCGGTGCCGCCGCCGATGTTGTAGATCTCGCCCGCGCGGCCCTTGGTGCGGACCAGCTCGATGCCCTGGACGTGGTCGTCGATGTGCAGCCAGTCGCGGACGTTGCCGCCGTCGCCGTACAGCGGGACCTTCTTGCCGTCGAGGAGGTTGGTGACGAAGAGGGGGATGACCTTCTCGGGGAAGTGGTGGTGCCCGTAGTTGTTGGAGCAGCGGGTGACGCGGACGTCCAGGCCGTGGGTGCGGTGGTAGGACAGCGCGATCAGGTCGCTGGACGCCTTCGCCGAGGAGTAGGGCGAGTTGGGCTCCAGCGGGTGGGTCTCGGGCCAGGAGCCCTCGTCGATCGAGCCGTAGACCTCGTCGGTGGAGATGTGCACGAAGGTCTTGATGCCGGCCCGGTGCGCGGCGTCGACGAGCGTGTGGGTGCCGACCACGTTCGTGCGGACGAACTCCGCGCCGCCGTCGATGGACCGGTCGACGTGGGACTCGGCGGCGAAGTGCACCACCTGGTCGTGCTCGGCCATCAGCTTGCCGACCAGCTCCGGGTCGCAGATGTCGCCCTGCACGAAGGCGAACCCGGGGTGCTCGCGCACCTCGTCGAGGTTGGCCGGGTTGCCCGCGTACGTCAGCTTGTCCAGGACGGTGACCGAGACGTCACCGGGGCCCTGGGGGCCGAGCACCGTACGGACGTAGTGCGAGCCGATGAAGCCGGCACCGCCGGTCACCAGGATCCTGGTAGTCATGAGGAGATCTGCACCTTGCTGTGATCACCGAGCACGAGCCGGTGGGCCTTGGGGTTACGGGGGGCGGGCGTGACCTCGACGTCGCGCCCGATGAGCGAGGCCTCCACCCGGCGCACGCCGGTCACGGACGCACCCCGCAGGACGATGGAGTACTCGATTTCGCTGTCCTCGATCCGGCAGCCCTCGGACACCGAGGTGAAGGGGCCGACGTACGCGTCGTTCACCACCGTACCGGCGCCGATGACCACGGGCCCGACGATCCGGCTGCCGCTGACCCGGGCGCCTTCCTCGATGCGCACCCGGCCGATGATCTCACTGGCCTCGTCCACCGTGCCCGCGACGTGGGGCTCCAGGGTCTCCAGGACGGACCGGTTGACCTCCAGCATGTCGGTGACGTTGCCGGTGTCCTTCCAGTAGCCGGAGATCGTGGTGGAGCGGACGTCCCGCTTCTCGTCGATCAGCCACTGGATGGCGTGCGTGATCTCCAGTTCGCCGCGCCAGGACGGCTCGATGGAGCGGACGGCCTCGTGGATGGCCGGGGTGAACAGGTAGACGCCGACGAGGGCCAGATCGCTCTTCGGCTGCTTCGGCTTCTCCTCCAGGCCCACCACGCGGCCGTCGGCGCCGAGTTCGGCGACACCGAAGGAGGTGGGGTTGGGGACCTTGGTCAGCAGGATCTGCGCGTCGGGCCGCTCGGTGCGGAACTCCTCCACCAGGCCGGTGATGCCGCCGACGATGAAGTTGTCGCCGAGGTACATGACGAAGTCGTCGTCGCCGAGGAAGTCCTGGGCGATGAGCACGGCGTGCGCGAGTCCCAGGGGCGCTTCCTGCGGGATGTAGGTGACCTCGATGCCGAACCGGGATCCGTCACCCACCGCCTCACGGATCTCGTCCGCGGTGTCGCCGACGATGATCCCGACCTCGGTGACCCCGGCGTCGGCGATCGCCTCCAGGCCGTAGAAGAGGACGGGCTTGTTGGCGACCGGTACGAGTTGCTTGGCGGAGGTGTGGGTGATCGGACGGAGGCGGGTGCCCGCTCCCCCGGAAAGGACGAGAGCCTTCACGTGTGGCGCCCCAATACTGTGGACCTTGATAGGGGCGAAGAGCCCCTTTTGTCTGATTTCGCAGTCAATCTGTGGGCACATCATAACCACGTGCCAGGAACAACGATTCACCGGCCATTCACGTATTCGAACTCCTGGTGGCCGCTCTCCTGACAAAAAATGATCCGCCCCCGGACGGGACCGGGGGCGGATCACAATCACCGAACGATTCGGAGATCAGTCCTCCGTCGAGGCGGTCACCGACGACGACGGCTGCCGGGCCGCAGCAGCGGTCTTCTTCGACGCCGTCTTCTTCGCGGTCGTCTTGGCGGTGGTCGTCTTGGTGGCGGCCGACTTGGTGGTCTTGGCCGCCGCCTTCTTGGCCGTCGTCTTCTTGGCGACGGTCTTCTTGGCCGCCGTCTTCTTCGTGGCGGCCTTCTTCGCCGTGGCCTTCTTGGCCGCCTTGCGGGCGGTCTTCTTGGCCGGGGCGGCCTCGGTCCCGGCCTCGGCCTCGGTTTCGGGTTCGGCTTCCTCGACGGGCGCCTCGGCAGGCGCCACCTCCGCCACCGCCTCCGCCACCGACGGGACGACCACGACGGCCGTCTCCTCGGACGCGGTCGACGTGCTCGGCTTGCGCACCGCGCGGCGGCGCGGGCGGGCCGGGGCCCCGGTCTCGGCGGGGGCCTCGGACGGGGCTTCCTCGGGCTTCGGCGCGGGTGCCTCGGCGACCGG
>NZ_NCTE01000546.1:0-3889 GCF_002114215.1 Streptomyces sp. 13-12-16
CCCCAGCCGCCCCTCCCCCCGGGGGCTTCGCCCGGACCCCCGTGCGCGCCCGGGCGGCGGAGCCGCGTGCCGGTGCGGCCCCGCGCCCCTCCGGGTCAGCGCGCCCGCTCCACCCGGCGTTCGTCCCACACCGGTTCGGGGGTCTCCCGGACCCTGCCGTCGCCGCCGAAGACCAGGAAGCGGTCGAAGGAGCGGGCGAACCAGCGGTCGTGGGTGACGGCGAGGACCGTGCCCTCGAAGCCCTCCAGGCCTTCCTGGAGGGCTTCGGCCGATTCCAGGTCGAGGTTGTCGGTCGGCTCGTCGAGGAGCAGGGCCGTGACGCCCTGGAGCTCCAGGAGCAGGATCTGGAAGCGGGCCTGCTGGCCGCCGGAGAGACGGTCGAAGGCCTGCTCGGCCTGCTGGGTCAGCTCGTACCGCCGCAGACGTGACATGGCGGCGCCCCGGTCCTGGGAGTGTTCGGTCCACAGGATGTCCAGGAGGGTGCGGCCCAGCAGTTCGGGATGGGCGTGGGTCTGCGCGAAGTGTCCGGGCAGCACGCGCGCGCCGAGTCTCCAGTTCCCGGTGTGGGCCACGCCGTCGCCGGCGAGCAGCCGCAGGAAGTGCGACTTGCCGGAGCCGTTGGAGCCGAGCACGGCGACCCGTTCGCCGTAGAAGACCTCCAGGTCGAAGGGTTTCATCAGGCCGGTGAGTTCGAGCCCCTCGCAGGTGACGGCGCGTACACCGGTGCGGCCGCCCTTCAGACGCATCCTGATGTCCTGCTCGCGCGGGGGCTCCGGCGGGGGGCCGGCCTCCTCGAACTTGCGCAGCCTGGTCTGGGCCGCGCGGTAGCGGGACGCCATGTCGTGGCTGTTCTCGGCGGCCTGGCGCAGCGTCAGGACCAGCTTCTTCAACTGGGCGTGCTTCTCGTCCCAGCGGCGGCGCAGTTCCTCGAAGCGGGCGAAGCGTTCCCGCCGGGCCTGGTGGAAGGTGGCGAAGCCGCCGCCGTGCACCCATGCGTCGGCGCCCGCGGGGCCCGGTTCCAGGGAGACGATCTTCTGGGCGGCGCGGGCGAGGAGTTCGCGGTCGTGGGAGACGAAGAGGACGGTCTTGCGGGTCTCGGCGAGCCGTTCCTCCAGCCAGCGCTTGCCGGGTACGTCGAGGTAGTTGTCCGGCTCGTCGAGCAGCAGCACCTCGTCGGTGCCGCGCAGGAGCGCCTCGAGCACCAGGCGCTTCTGTTCGCCCCCGGAGAGGGTGCGGACCTCGCGCCACTGCGCCTTCTCGTACGGCACGCCCAGCGCGGCCGTGGTGCAGATGTCCCACAGCGTCTCGGCCTCGTACCCGCGCGCCTCGGCCCAGTCTGCGAGGGCCTGCGCGTACGCCAGCTGGGCGGCCTCGTCGTCGACGGTCATGATCGCGTGTTCGGCGGTGTCGACGGCGCGGGCGGCCTCGCGGATCCTGGGCTGCGCCACGGACACCAGCAGGTCGCGCACCGTCGTGTCGTCCCGTACGGAACCGACGAACTGGCGCATGACGCCGAGGCCGCCGGTGACGGTGACGGAGCCGCCGTGCGGCTTCAGCTCGTCGGCGAGGAGGCGCAGCAGGGTGGTCTTGCCCGCGCCGTTGGGTCCGACGAGGGCCACGACGGCCCCCTCCCCCACCCGGAAGGAGACATCGCCCAGCAGCGCCCTCCCGTCGGGGAGGTGGTACTCGAGGTGCGCGGCTTCCAGATGACCCATGGTGGGGATTGTGCGGGGTCGTCGGCGCAGGTGGCAAACGGGTTTCGACCGGGACGGCGTCCAATATGTGAAACGCGGGTCTCATCATGCGGCTGCCGGGCGTAGCGTGAGGGCCCTCCTACGAGAGTGGAAGGGGTGGGTTCGTCATGCCGGAAGCGCGGGAGACCGCCGTCTACACGCACGGCCACCACGAGTCGGTGCTGCGGTCGCACACCTGGCGGACCGCCGAGAACTCGGCGGCGTATCTCCTCGGGGCGCTCAAGCCCCACATGCGGATCCTGGACATCGGGTGCGGGCCCGGCACCATCACCGCGGATCTGGCGGGGCTCGTTCCCGACGGGCACGTCACCGGACTCGACCGGGAGCCGGGAATCCTGGAGCGGGCCCGGACGGTGGCCGGCGAGCGGGGGCTGACGAACACCGACTTCACGGTGGGGGACGTGCACGCGCTGGACTTCCCGGACGACACGTTCTGCGTGGTCCACGCCCATCAGGTGCTCCAGCACGTGGGCGATCCGGTGGGGGCGCTGCGCGAGATGCGGCGGGTGACCAGGCCGGGCGGGTTCGTCGCCGTCCGGGACTCGGACTACGCGGCGATGACCTGGTATCCCCCGTCGGCGGGCATGGACGACTGGCTGGACCTCTACCGGCGGGTGGCCCGGGCGAACGGCGGCGAGCCGGACGCCGGGCGGCGGCTGAAGTCCTGGGCGCTCGCCGCCGGCTTCACGGACGTCACCGCGACCTCCGGCACCTGGACCTTCTCGACCGCCGGGGAGCGGGCCTGGTGGAGCGGTCTGTGGGCGGACCGCACCGTGGCGTCGGCCTATGCCGAGCGGGCGGTCGACGGCGGCCACGCCACCCGGCAGCAACTGCGGGAAGCGGCCGGGGCGTGGCGGGAGTGGGGCGACCGGGACGACGGCTGGTTCAGCGTGCTGCACGGCGAGATTCTCTGCCGCAAGGAAGCCTGAACCGCGTTTTCCGGGACACCAGGATGTCAGGAGGTTGACATTATGGTTCCCGTTCTTCTGGTCCTGTTGCTGGCGCTGATCCTTTTCGGTGCCGGATTCGCGGTAAAGGTTCTCTGGTGGATCGCCCTGGCGGTTCTCATCGTGTGGCTCCTGGGGTTCTTCATGCGCGGCACGTCGGCGGGCGGAGGCAGGGGCCGGTGGTACCGGTGGTGAGACGGCGGAAGACCACGGTGAGATGACGGAAGGCCCCCGGGACCCGGTCCCGGGGGCCTTCTTCCGGGGCTCAGTCCCGGGGGAGCAGCGGTCCGAGCGGCCCGAGGTCCAGGTTCAGGTCCTCGGGCCGCAGTCCGTAGCGGTTCCGCAGCTCCGCCATGCGGTCCTCGAGCAGCATCAGGGTGAGCCCGACCCGCTCCTCCTGCTCCTCGGTCAGGTCCCCCTCGTCGAACCGGCGCACCGCCTGCCGCTCCATGAGCTGGCGCAGCAGTTCCACGACGGTGAGCACCAGCTTGATCAGGTCGCGTTCGACCGTGTCCGGCTCCAGGTCCAGGCTCCTGTGCCGGCTGCCGTGCGGCTCGATGTGCGATCCGAGGTGCGCTTCGACGGGCGATTCGACGTGCCGGTCGTCGGGGGCTGCCGTCACGGCGACTCCTCGAAGGGGGACGGGACCCGTGCGTTCACCGAGCTGATGAGCGCGTTGAGGTCGATACGGACCAGGTCGACGTCCGCGATGCGCAGCGTGATGTCCCCCTTGATGACGACCCCGCCGGCCAGGAGCCGGTCGAGCAGGTCCACCAGGGCTATCTCGCGGCGTTCGACGACGGTCACGTGCCCTCCTTCTCGGCGGTCTCCTCACCGGCGAACGAATAGGCGGCCCAGGGGCCGGTGAGTTCGACGCGTATTCCGGGCGCGTCGTCCTTCGTGTGCTCCACCTTTTCCACGAATTCCTCGGAATTCACCCGGGGGACGAGGTAGGCGGCGTTGAGCACATTGCGCCCGGAGGCGCCGGAGAGCGTGGGATTCTGCGGTGCGTGCAGCCGGGATTCCTCGGCGGCCCCGGAAAGGGTCTCGTGCAGCCGGGTCGCGAACGTCTCGGCGCGCTGCCACAGATCGTCCTGCGTCTTCGTCCGCTCCCGCCGCTGCCGCAGGTAGTCCCGGCCGGACACCGGTTTCGGCGCGGGCGCGGCGGGGGGGGCCGGCGGCCCCCCC
>NZ_NCTE01000546.1:4030-8618 GCF_002114215.1 Streptomyces sp. 13-12-16
CCTCCAGCCGGTCCAGGGTGCGCAGGAAGCTCTCCTCGCGCGCCTCCATCATGGTCCGTACGCCGCTGTCGTCGCGGAACACGGTGCCGAGCCGCAGCGGCAGCGGGGTCGTGACGGTGGTGAGCGCGTCGATCACGCCCTGGTGGGCACGGGCGACCGCGGTCAGCCAGTCGAGGTCCTCCAGGTGAGCGCGCAGCGGTTCCTCCGCGAAGTCCGCCTCGGGCACGTGGCTGACGACGGCCACCAGACCGTGGTGGGGCAGCAGCCGGGGCGGATCGCCCCCGACTCCGGTCAGCTGTGCCTGGAGCGGCGTGCCGTAGGGGCGGCAGACCGCGTAGACGTACCGCAGTCCGGTCACGGGCCCTCCTCCTGTGCGCGGCGGGGCTCCAGGCCCTCCTCCTGTGCGTGGCGGGGCTCCAGCCCCAGTTCCTCCAGCCGGGCCAGCCGTTCGCGCAGCTCCGCGTTCTCCCTGGCCAGTTCGTCGCGCCGGGCGCGCGAGGAGAGCGCCGGGTCGGACTCCCACCAGTCGATCCCCATCTCCTTCGCCTTGTCGACGGAGGCGACGACGAGGCGCAGCTTGATGGTGAGGAGTTCGATGTCCAGCAGGTTGATCCGGATGTCACCCGCGATCACGACGCCCTTGTCGAGCACCCTTTCCAGGATGTCGGCGAGATTGGCGCCGCTGCTCTGGCCGTACGGCTCGGGAAGCCGGCTGGGGGTCGTCATCGGCGGCTCCGGCTCTCGGACTGCTCGTCCTCGTCCTCGTCCTCGTACGTGTACTCGTCCTCCGGGTACTCGTCCTCGTCGGACTCCTCGGCCGCCTCCGGTTCCTCTTCCTCTTCTTCCTCTTCCTCGTCTTCGTCTTCGTACTCGCCCTCAGGCTCGTACTCCTCCTCGGGCTCGTCCTCGTACTCGCCCTCGGGTTCCTCTTCCTCCCCGCGGTCGCCCTCGGGTTCCTCTTCCTCCTCGCGGTCGTCGGCGGAGGTCTCGTCCTCCTCCTCGGCGAGGGCGTCCTCGTGGCTGCGGACGACCTCGCCGTCGCGGATCTCGCCCCGCCAGCTGTCCTCGGCCTCGCCCTTGAGGGTGATGAAGCGGGCGAAGTGCTTCAGGTCGAGCCGGGCGCGGCGGCCCTGGGCGCGCCAGATGTTGCCCGTCTTCTCGAAGAGGCCCGAGGGGTAGTACTCGATGACCAGCAGGACCCGGGTGAGGTTGTCGGCGAGGCGGTGGAAGGAGACGACGCCCCGCGTCGTGCCCTTGGCGCCCTCCGAGGACCAGGCGATGCGGTCGTCGGGGACCTGCTCGGTGGTCTTCGCCTTCCAGCTGCGGTTCGACCACCAGATCTTCGCCTGCCAGTCCGACGTGGTGTCGTCGGACTTGCTGGCGCTCTTGACGCCCTTGGCGAAGGTGCTGAAGTCCTGGTACTGGGTCCACTGGTCGTACGCCGTGCGCAGCGGGACCCCGACATCGATGTACTCCATGATGACGGTGGGCTTCTGACCAGCGGACTTCTTGCGCTTGCCCTTGCCGCCTCCGCCCAGGCCCTTCAACGCGCCCATCACGTTGTCCTTGGCCCGTGAGGCGCCGAGTTCGACGGCGCTGCGCAGCGGGCCCTTGCCCTCGGCGATCTTGCGACCGCCGTCGAGGGCGAGCTTGGCGAAGCCCGGGCTGTTGCCCTCGGCGATGTCGTTGAGCTTGTTCGTGGTCTCGCCGAGCTTGTGGCCGAGGCCGGTCAGCAGCCGGGTGGCCTGGGCCGCGAGGTAGTCCTGCAGCTCGGCCTTGAGCCGGTCGGCGGCCTCGCTGTGGGCCACATCGGCGAGCGGGTTCTTCGCCGCCCCGTTCGCACCGTCACGCGCGGCGGAGCCGGCCCGTCCGAGGGTCTCGGTCATCGCTCACCGCCTCCCTTCGCCGTGCGGGAGCGGGCGCCGCGGGCCGCGGCCCCGGTCTTCTTGGCGGCCGTCTTCTTCGCCGGAGCCGTCTTCTTCGCCGCGGCCTTCTTCGCGGGGGCGGCCTTCTTCGCCGGGGTCTTCCTGGCCGGCCGCTCGGAGGCCTGCTCGTCCGACGGCTCCCGGTCCTCCGCCCGCGCCTCCTCGCGTTCCTCGTCCTCGTGTTCCTCGTCCTCGGCGTGTTCCGCGTCGGCGTCGTCCCGCGGGCCGGCGCCCGTCAGCCGGTCCCGCATGTCGGCGGTACGGCCGTGCAGCCGGTCGGCGAGGGAGTCGAGCTGCCGCTCGACCAGCGCGCCGGAGGCCGCCTTGCCGACGCCCCGCAGGTCACCGCGCAGCTGGTCGCCGATCTCCTTGAACTGCGGATTGTCCCGTAGCTGCTGGGAGACCAGGTCCGCGACCATGCGCGGGCTGAGGTTCAGCTTCTTGCCCGCCACCAGGCCGCCGACGGCGACCGCCATCTTCAGTTTCTTCGTCCGTCCGAGGAGGTATCCGGCCCCGATCGCGAGGCCCAGTCCCATTCGGTTCATCGTGGTGCCGTCCCGTCCCCTGTACCCGCGCCGGTGCGCGTTGCGGTCTCCAACCGGTCGAGGAGTTCGTCCTCCTGCCGGTCGAACTCCTCCTCCGTGATCTCTCCGGCCTCCAGCTGCTCCTCCAGCCGTGCCAGTTCGGCCCGTATCGTGGCGGGGTCGTAGTAGATGCGCTCCGCCTCCCGCAGTACCTGCCGGATGGCCCAGCCGCTGCCGCGCACCGGGGCGAACGGCAGCAGCAGGACCTCCGAGATCAGGCCCATGTCGTCACCCCGCTCCGGCGTCCGCCCCACCGGCCGCGGTGCCCGCCGGCTCGGCCGGGCCGGGCTCGACGAAGCTGTACGGCGGCAGTGGGCCGTTCAGACGTACTTCGAGGTGGGGCAGGTCCTTGCGGGCCTGGTCCACCGCTTCCAGGAACTCCGCCGCCGCCTCCCGCTTCACCAGGTACGACACGTTGGCGAGCCAGCCCGTGGACTCGGGGCCCACGCTCACCGCGTCGGCGACCGGTTCCAGGACGCGCTCCAGTGCGACGGCGTCCTCGGCCTCCTTGGCCTTGACGGCGGCGGCGACCATCTCGCCGAGCTGGATCTTCTGCTCGTAACTGCCGCCGCCGGACTTCCGGTTGGCCTCCGCGAGGGCACGGATCTCCGGGTTGCCGGCCATCACGTGGTGCAGGACGGCGTCCTCGACGTGGTTGGCCTTGACGTTGTACTCGACCCGGCCGTCCAGGGCCCGCAGCCGCTCCCCGTAGTGCTCGGCGCGCTCGGCGAGGACACCGGTGACGGCGTCGTCGTCCGGGGCGACGCTGCCGAAGCGCATGGGCAGCACACAGCCGGCCGCGCCGGCCTCGCTGAGCACGTTCTGGTGGGCGAGCAGTTCCCTGCGCTTGGGACGCAGGTCCTCCGGGGCGTCACTGACCAGGGCCGCCAGCTCGCCCTCGCGCAGGACGCGCACCGGCAGCTGCGGGTCGCCGACACCGCCCACACCCTCGGGAAGGCCGGGGTGCGAGGCCGCCGTGATGCCGTAGACGTACGTGCTCACTCCTGCTCCTCCTTCCGGCGGGCCGAGGTGCTCTTGCGGGCCCGCGGACGCGACTCGCCCTCGCGCCCGGAACCGTCCTCACGCGCCTGCTTGAAGGCGTCGGATATGGTCTCGGCGGCACCGGACAGCGCCCCCTTGGACTTGCCGCGGGCGCCGGACTCGGTGACCTCACCGACGATCTCGGGCAGACCCGGGCTCTTGCGGGGACCCGCCTCCAGGTCGAGGCGGTTGCACGCCTCGGCGAAGCGGAGATAGGTGTCGACACTGGCGACGACGACACGGACGTCGATCTTGAGGATCTCGATGCCGACCAGGGACACGCGCACGAAGGCGTCGATGACGAGCCCCCTGTCCAGAACAAGTTCAAGCACGTCGTAGAGGCCGCTGCTGCCGCCTCCACCGCCGGTCTGCTGTGCCGGTACGACTGTCATGCCGACTCTTCCTCCTTTTCCGTGGGTGTGGGTCCGGCCGGGCGGCCTACCGGCCGCCGGGCCGGTGTGCGTCGGCCCGCCCCCGCTCGTAGCGGCGGACGCGCCGGTACCCGGTGAGCTCGCCGTCGGGGTCCAGCTCGACCTGGTAACTCGCCATCAGGCTCATCGTGTCGGGCACCCGCTCGAGTTCGAGGACCTCGACCTCCAGCGCCCAGCCCTCCTCCGTCTGCTCGAAGGACGACACGGACTCGGCTTCCATCCCGGTGAGCTCCGCGAGCTGGCCGCGCGCCCGGCGCAGCAGCTCCATCGGGCTCGGCCGTTTGGTGGTTCTGGTGTTGTCCGTTTTCTTGTGGGATTCCTGTGAGTCCTGGGTTTCCTGTGAACCCTGTGACCCTTCGGTGTTCTTCGTGTTCGACATGGCCACCTCCCCCTCCGTGTGGCCGCAAGTGTGTTCGCCAAACCTCTGTGGGATCGGCCGTTCCCCGCGGCCGGGCATCGTGCCCGGTCGGAGGGGTACCGGCGCCGCTCAGTCCCGCAGTGCGGCCAGTCGGCGGCGGGCCGGCCCGAGGGAGCGGCCCCGGCTCGGCAGGCCGGCCCAGGGCTCGGTGCGGGCCTGCTCGACGGCGTCGGCGACGGTCCAGCGGCG
>NZ_NCTE01000547.1:0-1413 GCF_002114215.1 Streptomyces sp. 13-12-16
GATGGCCGGTGGACCCGCCGACGAGCAGGATCACGGCGACGGCGGCCGGCAGCAGCGCGACGGCCAGCGCCCGGCTCCGGACGCGCAGCACGGCCAGCGCGTGCGACCGCGCGGACGGCGCGCCCGTCTCCGCTCCCGCTCCGCTTCCGCTCATGGCCCGCCCTCACCTCCCTCCCGACGGTCCTGACGCTGTCCCGGCGTTGCCCACTCCCCCACTGTGGCACCCGCCGGTGACATCGCAATGCCGATGGGCCAAGTGCCGGAACGCTTGCGCGGCACCATAGTTGGGGCCCCGGTTCTCGTCAGCCGGATGGCGCATCGCTCACTCGATGGAATGGCTTTGGGGAAAGGTGGACGACGGACGGCAAGGGTCAGGCCCCGGATCCTGAGACGGATCCGGGGCCTGCGGGGTTCATCGGCGCCGGGACGGGGCCGGCCCGTCCGGCTTACGCCTCCTGCGCCTCCCGCGCCGCCTTCGCCGCGATGTCCGTACGGTGCTGGGAGCCGTCGAGGCCGATGCGGGAGACCGCGCGGTAGGCGCGGTCGCGGGCCTCGGTGAGGTCCTTGCCGGTCGCCGTGACGGACAGCACGCGCCCGCCCGCGCTGACGACCGCGTCACCGTCCCGCTTCGTCCCCGCGTGCAGCACGTACGCGTGCGGGGCGTCCTGGGCGGCGACCTCGTCCAGGCCCGTGATCGGGTCGCCGGTGCGCGGGGTGCCGGGGTAGTTGTGCGAGGCGACGACCACGGTGACCGCGGCCTCGTCGCTCCAGCGCGTCGGCTCCAGGTGGGCGAGGTTGCCGGTGGCGGCGGCCATCAGCAGGCCGCCCAGCGGGGTCTTCAGCCGGGCCAGGACCACCTGGGTCTCGGGGTCGCCGAAACGGGCGTTGAACTCGATCACGCGGACACCGCGCGAGGTGATCGCCAGACCGGCGTAGAGCAGCCCGGAGAACGGGGTGCCACGGCGCCGCATCTCGTCGACGGTCGGCTGGAGAACCGTCTCCATGACCTCGTCGACCAGCTTGGGGTCGGCCCACGGCAGCGGGGAGTACGCCCCCATGCCGCCGGTGTTCGGGCCCTCGTCGCCGTCCAGCGCGCGCTTGAAGTCCTGGGCGGGCTGGAGCGGCACGACCGTCTCGCCGTCGGTGATCGCGAAGAGGGAGACCTCGGGGCCGTCGAGGAACTCCTCGATCACCACGCGCTCACAGGCACCGGCGTGCGCGCGGGCCGCCTCGACGTCGTCGGTGACGACGACGCCCTTGCCGGCCGCGAGCCCGTCGTCCTTGACGACGTACGGGGCGCCGAACGCGCCGAGGGCCGCGTCGATCTCCTCGGGCGTCGTGCAGACGTAACTGCGGGCGGTGGGCACGCCGGCCCCCGCCATGACCTCCTTCGCGAAGGCCTTGGAGCCCTCG
>NZ_NCTE01000547.1:1571-1840 GCF_002114215.1 Streptomyces sp. 13-12-16
GCGTCGGCGACACCGGCGACCAGGGGCGCCTCCGGGCCGACCACCACGAGGTCCGCACCGAGCCGCGCGGCCAGCGCGGACACGGCCGCGCCGTCGAGGGCGTCGACCTGGTGCAGCTCGGCGACCCCGGCGATGCCGGCGTTGCCGGGGGCGCAGTGCAGCGCGGTGACGTCGGGGTCGAGGGACAGGGAGTGGCACAGGGCGTGTTCGCGGGCGCCGCTGCCGATGACGAGGACCTTCACGGGGTCAGCCTAACGGGAGACGGCGGG
>NZ_NCTE01000054.1 GCF_002114215.1 Streptomyces sp. 13-12-16
CGCGGGCGTCCTCGCGGGACTGCTGCTGCGCCGCGCCATGGCCGCGCTCGCCGTGGCCGCCGTCGCGCTCGGGGCGCTGTGGGCGGCCGTCCACGCCGCCCTGCCGCACCTGTGGCCCACGGCCACCGAGACCAGCGGCCTGCGGGAAGGCCCCACCGGGTGGGGCATCACGGTCGGCCAGGGCGTGCTGACCTCCGGCGGTGACCGGCTGGACCTCCCCTGCTACACCAGCATGATGCCCGGGTGCGAGGCGACGCTGTCCGACATGCACGCCGTCGGCTTCTACCGCGACTTCCACCCCGCCGCCCACTACTGGCCGCTCCAGCTCGTCGCCTCCGGCATCCTGCTCGCCGTCGCCGCGCTGCTGGCCTGTGCGGCCTTCCGGCTGCTGCGCCGCCGCACGGCCTGACGCCCGCGTCCGTACGTCCCTCCCGGCGGGGGAGGGACGTACGGCTCCCCGTGCCGGGGCCCGCCCACCCCCGCGGGCCGCCGCCCGATATCCGGGACGTCATGTCTCCGTAACCGTCGATTCAGACAGGCTTGCGACGCTCGGTCAATGAATCCCGCTGTACCAGAGGCCTCGCCGCCCCGAAGGGTGAACGGGGGGAACGGGAACGCCTCAGGGCCACCACCGCTCCCACCCGCGTTTTCCGACGCGCCCGTGACGCCCGTGGCGCGGAACAATGGGGTCATGAGCCAGCCCAGCACCCAGGCACAGGTACAGCACCCGCAGCCCTCCGTGGGCTCCATCGCCGCCCACCGCCCGCACACCGTGGCCGGATCCGTCTCCGACCTGGATCCCGACCTCGACGCGGACCTCGACGGCTACGAGGAGACGCCGGCGGACGGCGCCACTCCGCTCCCGCAGGGCCGCTTCCTCGACCGGGAACGGAGCTGGCTCGCGTTCAACGAACGCGTCCTGGAACTCGCCGAGGACCCCGACACCCCGCTGCTGGAGCGCGCCAACTTCCTCGCGATCTTCGCCAGCAACCTGGACGAGTTCTTCATGGTCCGCGTGGCCGGCCTGAAGCGCCGCATCGCCACCGGTGTCGCCACCCGCTCCGCCTCCGGTCTCCAGCCGCGCGAGGTGCTGGAGATGATCTGGGCCCGCTCCCGCGAGCTGATGGCCCGGCACGCCGCCTGCTACCACGAGGACGTCGCCCCCGCGCTCGCGGAGGAGGGCATCCACCTGGTCCGCTGGAACGAGCTGGCGGAGAAGGAGCAGGCCCGCCTGTTCACCCTCTTCCGGCACCAGATCTTCCCGGTCCTCACCCCCCTCGCGGTCGACCCCGCGCACCCCTTCCCGTACATCTCGGGCCTGTCGCTGAACCTGGCCGTGGTCGTGCGCAACCCGGTCACCGGCCACAAGCACTTCGCGCGGGTCAAGGTGCCGCCGCTGCTGTCCCGCTTCCTGGAGAGCTCCCCCGGCCGGTACGTCCCCATCGAGGACGTCATCGCCGCGCACCTGGAGGAGCTGTTCCCGGGCATGGAGGTGCTGGAGCACCACGCCTTCCGGCTCACCCGCAACGAGGACCTGGAGGTCGAGGAGGACGACGCGGAGAACCTGCTCCAGGCGCTGGAGAAGGAGCTCATGCGGCGCCGCTTCGGGCCGCCGGTGCGGCTGGAGGTCGAGGAGTCCATCGACCGCGACGTGCTGGACCTGCTGGTGCGCGAGCTGAAGGTCGGCGAGGCGGAGGTGTACCCGCTGCCGGGCCCGCTCGACCTCACCGGTCTGTTCCGCATCCACGGCCTGGACCGGCCCGAGCTGAAGTACCCGAAGTTCATCGCCGGCACGCACCGCGACCTGGCGGAGGTCGAGTCGGCGTCCCAGCCCGACGTCTTCGCCGCCCTGCGCAGCCGGGACGTGCTGCTGCACCATCCGTACGACTCGTTCTCCACGTCGGTGCAGGCGTTCCTGCAGCAGGCGGCCGAGGACCCCGACGTGCTGGCCATCAAGCAGACGCTGTACCGCACTTCGGGCGACTCCCCCATAGTCGACGCGCTGATCGACGCCGCCGAGGCCGGCAAGCAGGTGCTGGTCCTGGTCGAGATCAAGGCGCGTTTCGACGAGCACGCGAACATCAAGTGGGCGCGCAAGCTGGAGGAGGCCGGCTGCCACGTCGTGTACGGCCTGGTCGGCCTGAAGACCCACTGCAAGCTGTCCCTGGTGGTCCGTCAGGAGGGCGAGACGCTACGGCGTTACAGCCACGTCGGCACCGGCAACTACCACCCGAAGACGGCCCGCCTCTACGAGGACCTCGGGCTGCTCACCGCCGACCCGCAGGTCGGCGCGGACCTCTCCGACCTGTTCAACCGGCTCTCCGGCTACTCCCGCCGCGAGACCTACCGGCGCCTGCTCGTCGCCCCCAAGTCCCTGCGGGACGGCCTGGTCTCCCGCATCGACAAGGAGGCCCAGCACCACCGCGCCGGGCGGCCCGCCTACGTCCGCATCAAGGTCAACTCGATGGTCGACGAGGCCGTCATCGACGCCTGCTACCGGGCGTCGCAGGCGGGCGTGCCGGTGGACATCTGGGTGCGCGGCATCTGCGCGATCCGGCCGGGCGTGGCGGGCCTGTCGGAGAACGTGCGGGTACGGTCCGTCCTCGGCCGCTTCCTCGAACACTCCCGCGTCTTCGCCTTCGGCAACGGCGGCGAGCCCGAGGTGTGGTTCGGCAGCGCGGACATGATGCACCGCAACCTCGACCGCCGCATAGAGGCGCTGGTACGGGTCACCGACCCCGCCCACCGGGCGGCCCTGAACCGGCTGCTGGAGACCGGCATGTCGGACACCACCCAGTCCTGGCACCTCGCCGCGGACGGCGAGTGGACCCGGCACGCCACGGACGCGGACGGCCAGCCCCTGCGCAACGTCCAGGAGATGCTCATAGACGCCCGGAGGCGCCGGCGTGGCACAGCGACACCCTGACCCGACGGACCCCACGGCCCTGGCCGGCTATCTGCGGGCCCAGGCGACCGAGTTCCTCCGCGCGCTGCGCCTCCACCGGGAGACCGGTGCGGGCGGGGCGACGTCGGAGGGTTCCGTCGAGGCGGCCCGCGCGCTGCGCCGCGCGGCCCGCCGCGTCAGCGCGAGCCTGCACACCTTCCAGCCGGTCCTGGACCCCGACTGGTCGGAGGCGATGCGCCCCGAACTGGCCTGGGTCTCCGCCACCCTGGCCCTGGAGCACGACTGCGCCGCCCGCCTGAACCAACTCCTCCAGGCCCTCCACCGCCTCTCGGGAGCCCCGCCGTTGCCGGCTCTGCCGCACCCCGCGGACAGTCGTGCCGCCGGGGCGATGGGGGTTCCCCCGCTGATGGGGGTCCCCCCGCTCGGGAGGAGCCGGGAGCGGGGGAATGTGGGCGCCGGGGGTACCTCCTCCGGGGGAAGCACCCCGTCGGCACCGGGCGGCGCG
>NZ_NCTE01000548.1 GCF_002114215.1 Streptomyces sp. 13-12-16
GGCGGCGGACGCGCGCCGGGGCCGTGCCGCGGGCCGCGAGGGCGCGGCCCCCTCCCGCCCGTCGCGCGCACGAGGAGAGAGGGCACCTTCCCCGCCCGGGTTCGTCCCGCCCGCCGAGGGGGCGGCACGGGTGCGTGTACGCAAGCCGACGAAGGAGCGCACCGTGAGGCGTGGCCTGCGCACGCTCCGGCACGGGTGGGAGTGGCTGGGCGCCCACACCCTGATGCGGCGCGGCCGTGACATCGAACTGATGCACAGGGCCATGGGTTTCGCCACGCTGGCACTGGTCACGCTGGCGCCCCTGCTCATCGTGATCGCCGCCGCCGATCCGCTCGGGCGGGGCGGCTTCGCGGCCTGGCTGGCGGACGGCATGGGGTTGTCCGGCCGGTCCGCGCGCCTCCTCGCGGAGATCATCAGCCCACCGCGCGAGGTGATCGGCACCACCAGCCTGTGGGGTGTGCTGGCACTCGCCGCGTTCGGCATCCCGTTCGGCGGGAGCGTCCAGAACGGCTACGAGCGGATGTGGAACCTGACGCCGGGACCGTGGCACCGCATCTGGCGCCAGGCGACCTGGCTGTGCGTCCTGACCGCGTACCTCTACCAGGAGGTACTGACCCGCGACGCCCTGCACGGGCCGGAACGGATCACCCTCTCGCTGGCGACCGGCGTGCTGTTCTTCTGGTGGGGGCAGCGCTTCCTGCTGGGCGGCCAGATCGGCTGGTGGCACCTGCTGCCGGGCGCGATCGCCACCATGGCGGGCCTGATCGGTCTGCGGGGCTTCTCCTACTTCGTCTTCACCCCGCTGATCATCGACAACGCGATCAGCTACGGCACCGTCGGTGTCGTCCTCATCGTCGAGTCCTGGCTCATCGGCGTGGGGTTCGTCATCTTCGGCGGCGCCCTGTTCGGCCGCTGGCTCCTCCACCATCACGGGCACCGGTTCACCGAGGCCCTGCCCCCGCCGCCCGGCACGGGGCCGGCCGGTGACGACCGGCACGGGCCATGAGCGCCCGGTCACCCGGAGAACGGACCGGCGAGTGCGGTCACCCGGGCCAGTACGTCCCCCCGGAAGAGCTGCCGCCCGCGGGCGATCCGGTGCTCCCGGTACGGGCCGTCCGCCGACAGCCGCCGCAGCGCGCGCAGCAGGGCGGCGGCGTCCGTGGCGGTCTCCGAGACGCCGAGGGCCGCCATCCGGCGTACGCCCTCCGCGCCGTGGCCGGGCAGCGGGCGGTAACCCACCACGGGCAGCCCGCAGGCCAGTGCCTGTACGGCGGTCTGGCCGGCGGCGTTGTCGACCAGGACGCGGGCCGCACGCAGCAGGCCGGGCATGTCGGTGACCCA
>NZ_NCTE01000549.1 GCF_002114215.1 Streptomyces sp. 13-12-16
GCGGCGGCACCGGGCGGCGACACCGCCGCCGGGCGGGCCGCCTGCCAGGGAGCGGAACCCGGGGCCGGCCCCGGGTTCCGCTCCGTCTCCCCCACCGCACGGAGTGGGACACGCACAGGACGGTGCCGTCCTCGGGCGGGAGCCCGCCCCCGGTGGACGCGGCCGGCGGGCCGCGCCGGAAACGGGAACGGCCCCGCCCTGCCGGCCGGACTCAGTTCGGTGTGACCAGCAGGACCTTGCCGATGTGGCCGCTCTCCTCCACGACCCGGTGGGCGGCGGCCGCGTCCGGCATCGGGATCTCGCGGTCGATGACCGGGCGGACATGGCCACCGGCGACGAGCGGCCAGACGTGTTCGCGTACGGCCGCCACGATCGCCGCCTTCTCCTCCAGGGGCCGGGCGCGCAGCGAGGTCGCGCTGATGGCGGCGCGCTTGCCGAGGAGGGCGCCGATGTTCAGCTCCCCCTTCACCCCGCCCTGCATCCCGATGATGGCGAGCCGGCCGTTGACGGCGAGGGCCTGGACGTTGCGGTCCAGGTACTTGGCGCCCATGTTGTCGAGGATCACGTCCGCGCCCGCGCCGTCGGTGGCCCGCTTCAGCTCGGCGACGAAGTCCTGCTCGCGGTAGTTGATCAGGATGTCGGCGCCGAGCTCGGCGCAGCGCTCCAGCTTCCGGGTGGTGCCGGCGGTGACGGCGACCCTCGCCCCGACGGCCTTCGCGAGCTGGATCGCCATCGTGCCGATGCCGCTGGAGCCGCCGTGCACGAGGAGGGTCTCGCCGGGGCGGAGGTGGGCGACCATGAAGACGTTCGACCAGACCGTGCAGACGACCTCCGGGAGCGCCGCGGCCTGGTCGACGGTGAGGCCCTCGGGGACGGGCAGGAGCTGTCCGGCCGGGACGGCGACCTTCTCCGCGTAGCCGCCGCCGGCGAGCAGCGCGCAGACCTCGTCGCCGACGGCCCATCCGCTCACCCCGTCACCGAGCGCGGCGATCCGTCCGGAGCATTCGAGACCGGGGTGGGGGGAGGCGCCGGGCGGGGGGTTGTAGAAGCCCTGCCGCTGGAGGATGTCGGCGCGGTTGACGGCACCGGCCACCACCTCGACCAGGACCTCGCCGGGACCGGCCACGGGGTCGGGGACCTCGTCCCACACCAGCGCCTCGGGCCCACCGGGTTCGGGAATCGTGATCGCATACATGAGGGGGACGGTACTCCTGGGGTGCGGGAGGCCCGGTGCACCGCGTCCTACGACCCGGGTCGCCCCCTTCTCGGTCGTAGGACCGGTCCTGGCGGAAATCCCCGTGCGGGAGCGATGAGTTTGCGCGACGGTGAGGGTCTGTCCATGCGTAGCCCAAGCACGCGGAAGGACCCGAAGCATGAGCACGCAGACGTCCGCCCTGGCGATCGAGACCGCGGGCCTGGTCAAGACCTTCGGTGAGACACGGGCCGTCGACGGTGTCGATCTCGCCGTGCCGGCCGGCACGGTGTACGGGGTCCTCGGACCGAACGGCGCCGGCAAGACCACCACCGTGAAGATGCTCGCCACCCTCCTGCGGCCCGACGGCGGCGAGGCCCATGTCTTCGGGCACGACATCGTGCGCGAGGCCGACGAGGTGCGCGGCCGGGTGAGCCTCACCGGCCAGTACGCGTCCGTGGACGAGGACCTCACCGGCACCGAGAACCTGGTCCTGCTGGGCCGGCTCCTCGGCCACCGCAAGCCCGCCGCCCGCACCCGCGCCGCCCAGCTCCTGGAGGCCTTCGGGCTCACGGACGCGGCCGGGAAGCAGGTCAAGCACTACTCCGGCGGCATGCGGCGCCGTATCGACATCGCCGCCTCCATCCTCAACACCCCCGACCTGCTGTTCCTCGACGAGCCGACGACCGGCCTGGACCCGCGCAGCCGCAACCAGGTGTGGGACATCGTGCGCGCGGTCGTCGCCCAGGGCACGACGGTGCTGCTGACC
>NZ_NCTE01000550.1:0-16700 GCF_002114215.1 Streptomyces sp. 13-12-16
CTCGCGCGGGTGGGCATCGACCGCCCGGCCGCCGCCGCCACCGGCGACCCGGCCGACTGGATCCGCCCCGGCCGGCAGCTCGCCTCCTTCCCCCGCGCCCGCTTCGCCGACCTCGCCGACGTCCGCGCGCGCGGCGAGGACGTGGTCGTCCTGGACGTACGCCGGAACTCCGAGCGTGCGGGCGGCCACATCGACGGCTCGGTCCACATCCCCGTCCACGAACTGCACAGCCGCATCGGCGAAGTGCCGGACGGGACGGTGTGGGTGCACTGCGCCGGCGGGATGCGCGCGGCCATCGCCGCCTCCCTGCTCGACGCCGCCGGCCGCGACGTGGTCGCCGTCGACGACGGCTTCGACGCCGCCACGGATGCCGGGCTGTCCTTGACCTCCGGCTGATCGCCACCGTTGCGCCTGTAAGGAAGGAAGCGTGTGATGTTCCTCTTTCGCCGAGCCGGGGCACGCGTCACGGTCGACGAGGCACGCCGCCGCACCGGCGGCGACCAGCCCGAGGCTGTTCTGCTGGACGTCCGTGAGAAGCCCGAATGGACTGCGGGGCACGCCCCGGGCGCCGTCCACGTACCGCTGACAAGACTGGTCGCCGGCGGCACCCTGCCGGCCGAAGCGCAGGGGCGCCGACTGGTGGTGATCTGCCGCAGCGGTCATCGCTCCCAGCAGGCGGCCGAACTCCTGGCCGGGCGCGGGGCGCAGGCGGTGGACGTCGAAGGCGGCATGAACGCGTGGGCCGCCGCCGGGCACCCGGTCGTCGACGAACGCGGGAACAGCGGCAAGATAGCGTGACCGTACTCGTTCTCGCCCTCACCGCCGGGGCCGTCGTCGGTCTGGCCCTTGGAGCCCTCGGCGGTGGCGGCAGCGTTCTTGCTGTGCCGGCGCTGATCTACCTGCTCGGATTCACCCCGGCGGCGGCCACCACCGCCAGCCTGATCATCGTCACCGCGACCTCGCTCACCGCCCTGTACGCCCACACCCGCGACGGGAACGTGGCCTGGAAGACGGGAGCGCTGTTCGCCATGGCGGGCATGGTCCCCGCCTTCCTCACCGGAGCTGTCGCCGGACGCCTGCCCGAAGCGGTGCTGACCGCGGCGTTCGCGGTCATCGCCGCGCTGGCGGCCCTGCGCATGCTGCGTCCGTCCGCGTCCGAGCCGCCGCACCGAATCCGCCCCGGCAAGGCGGCCGGTGCCGGCGCCGGGCTGGGCGCCGTGACCGGGTTCCTCGGGGTCGGCGGAGGATTTCTGGCCGTGCCCGCCCTGGTAGGCGTTCTGGGTCTGCGGATGCGGCAGGCGGTGGGCACCAGCCTGCTCGTCATCACCGTGAACTCGCTCGCCGCGCTCGCCGCTCGCACCGGCACCGGTGACGGGCTCCACTGGGAGGTCATCGGGCCTTTCACCGGGGCCGCGATCCTCGGTGCCTGGGACGGCAAGCGGCTCGCGGCGAAGATCTCCGGCACCACCCTTCAGAAGATCTTCGCGGGTGTCCTGCTGGCGGTGGCGGCGTTCATGCTCGTCGACGCGATCGCCTGAAGCACAAAGTTCACTATCTGCGCGTTTCGTTCCGGCCGGCACGGCACTGGCGGCCCGCCCCGATGCCGACCAGGCGCTGCTGCAGCCCACAGTCCGGCTCCCACCAGTCCAAGCTCCCTCCGACTCCGCACGACCATACGGTCCCCCGCCGGGGGCACCGTCGACACACAAGGATGACCTCTGCCATGACCACCTCCACCGCCCTCACCACCGGCGAGGCACGCACCCGCCTGCACGAACTGACCGTCATCGACGTGCGCACCCCCGGCGAATACGCCGGCGGTCACCTCCCCGGCGCGCTCAACATTCCCCTCGACCAGATCCAGCGCGCGCTGCCCGACCTCCGGCACGCTGCCGACCACGGTGACCTTCTGGTCGTCTGTGCCTCGGGCGCCCGCTCCGAGAACGCCTGCAGGATCCTCGCGGAGAACGGCGTCACCGCCGCCACCCTGTCGGGAGGCACCGGCGCCTGGGCGGCTGACGGCCACGAACTGCACCGCCCCCAAGGCACCTCGCGTGCCACCTGGGGCATGGAGCGGCAGGTGAGGTTCACCGCAGGAACGACCGTGCTGCTCGGCCTGCTGCTCGGTCTCACCGTCCACCCTGCCTTCCAGCTCCTCTCCGCCGGCATCGCAGGCGGCCTGGTCTTCTCCGCCCTCACCAACACCTGCGGCATGGCCGCCATGCTCGCCAAACTGCCCCACAACCGCCCCCGCACCGCTGATCTCGACAGCACCCTGGCCGCACTGCGCAACCTCTGAGCCGCCCGTGGAGGGAGGGGTCCGAAGCCGGACCCCTCCCTCCACGCATGTCAAGCATGCGGCCGAAGACCCCCACTGATCGTTTAGGAACGACGTCGCGGTCTTGTACTCGACGGTCCCGGTCGGCAGGGTGCCAAGGTGCGTGCTGATCTTGTTCCCGGCACCCTGTGGGGGCAGGCGGCTCCGCTGCCGCCGCCCGCCCCGAGTTCCGTCAGCCGGGTCGGTTGCGTGCTCCTGACCAGGTGCCACCCGCAGGGGACGCATGCGCAGGGTCCGCTTGGGGGCGAGCGCGCGTGCGCCTGGCTGCATCAGTTCAAACGGCTCCACACCCGTTATGAGCGTCGCGCTGATCTGTCTCAGGGCCTACTCGAACTCGTCCGCAGCCTGGTACATCTCCGCCGCCTTCGAACCCCAGCGGAGATTCAGGACAAGCCCGGCGCGTGGTCGGCGCCCAGTCAGTTCCCCACACCGGTGTTCATTTCCACGGGCTCGGGCGTGTCCTGTTCGGTGACCGGGTGAGCGCTGAGGGTGGCCAGTGCGAGAACGCCGGCGGTGAAAAGAACGCCTGCGGCGACGGTCAGGGCTGTGCCGTATCCGGCGACCAGCGCCTCGCCGGTGCCCCGCGCGGCCCTCTCCGGCTGCGCGGTGACGGCGGCGGCGACCCCGGCGAGTACGGCCAGGCCCAGAGCGACGCCGACCTGCTGGGCGGAGTTGAGCAGGGCCGAGGCGATCCCGGCCTTGTCCGCATCGACGCGGTAGACCGCGGCCTGGGTGAGCGCGAGGATGCCGAGACCGAAACCGAGCGCGAGGACGAACATCGCCGGTGCCAGGTGCAGCCAGTAGCCCGTGTCGACGGAGATCACGGAAAACCAGAACGCGGCTAGCGCGCTCAGCAGTGCGCCGAGCGCGGCGACGGAGCGGGGAGCGGTCTTCAGCAGGAGTTTCGGGGCGGTACCGGCGCCGAGGACGAGGCCGGCGGCGAACGGCAGCCATGCCACTCCGGCGCGAAGCGGGCTGTACTGCTGGACCTGCTGGAGGTAGAGGGTGATGACGTAGAAGGCGCCCATCGGGCCGATGGCCAGCAGCAGCATGGCCAGGCAGGCGCCGGAGCGGTTGCGGTCGCGGAACAGGCTCAACGGCACCAGAGAACTCGAGCTGTGGGCCTGAGTCAGAACGAATACGGCCAGTAGCACGGCGGCCGCGCCGAGGAGGATCAGGGCGATCGGGTCGGTGAAGCCGTTCTCACCGACCCGGGTGATCGCATACACCAGTGCCACCATCCCGCCGGTGCCGAGCACTGCGCCCAGCGTGCCGACCCGGCCGTGGTGGCGGTCGGCGGCGACCAGGGTGCGGCTGCCGAGGAGAACCAGCAGGCCGATCGGGATGTTGATGAAGAACACCCACCGCCAGTCGAGGAGGTCGGTCAGGACACCGCCGAGGAGCAGTCCGACGACGATCCCCAGAGCGGACATGGCGCCGTAGAGGGACAGCGCCGCATCGCGCAGCTTGCGCTCGGAGGAGGTGGTCGTGATCAGAGCCAGCGCGTTCGGGGCGGTCAGCGCCGCCCCGACGCCCTGGATGGCGCGGGCGACGATGAGCATCGTGGCGTTCTGCCCGAGGCCGCCGGCGAGGGACGCGACGATGAAGACTGCGATACCGAGCTGCAGTGTGCGACGGCGTCCCCACAGGTCACCGATCCGACCCCCGAGCAGGAGCAGTGATCCGAACGCGAGGGTGTAGGCGTTGACCACCCACGGCAGGTGCTCCACCGTCACGCCGAGGTCCCGCTGGATGCTCGGCAACGCGATGTTCACGATCGAATCGTCGAGCACCAGCGTCAGCTGCGCAGTCGCGATGACCAGCAGCGGGATGATGCCGGCCCGCTGCCTCGTCGTCGTTGTCACTTCGTCTCCTTCACCGGGTCTCCCAGAATTTCCAGCCGCCGGTCTGTCGTCATGAGCTCTGACTGCCGTCATGGCGAGCAAACCGAACACATACCCCCCTCCCGTATGCAACCATATACCGGAGGGGGTATGTCACTGAGGGCAGGGCGTACGAAGACAACGACGGTTGGCGGGGTGGGGGGCACCCGCCCAAGGCGACATCACCATGCACATCTCGAGCGCCGGCACTCCCGCCCACTCACCCCCGACGGAGTCAGGGAAACGCACACCTGTCAGCAGTCGGGCAGGCCCGCACACCGGAGGAACAACCGGCAGAGCAAGCTGAGGAAAGGCTGCATACGAGGAGACGCGTGCGTGCCCCGACGCGGACGGCCAAGGCCGTCCACTTGTCCACCTCCCATGCCCTCAAGGCGCTCCGAGACGATCAATTACTCGCGCACGGCCGGTTCCACTTCCGGCGGTGACTGCCGCTCCCGCCTGCTGGGCGGCCAAAGCAGCACCAGCAGGGCGGCCAGTGCCGCCACACCGGCCAGGACCAGCAGGACAAGCCGGTCGGACACCGCTGCGCCGACATCGGAGAGCCGTTCCTCCAGGGCGAACTCGGTATCGGTGCTCAGCACCGGCGGCAGCGCGGATGTGCCGTCGAAGGCCAGGAACGCCGCCCCGAGAGCGATGAAGAACAGGCCGCCGAAAAGAGAGGTGCTGTGCAGGGCCACCGGCCCCGCCTGGAAGGTCCGGCCGCGCAGCCAGCGTTTGCGGCCCAGATCGAACCGGTCCCACAGCAACGCCAGCACGAACATCGGAACCGCCATGCCCAGGGCGTAGACGGCGAGCAGTACACCGCCGTACAGGGGGTCGCCGTCCACGGCTGCCACGGTCAGGATGGAGCCGAGGATCGGTCCCGCGCAGAATCCCGCCAGCCCGTACACCGCTCCCAGGGCGAACACCGACAGTGCCGAGCCCGAACGGCGTCCGCCTGCGGCCTGTGCCATCCGGCGGGAGCCGAAGCCCATCCCGGCGATCTGCGCCACGCCCAGGGCGATGACCGTCCACCCTCCCACGGACACCAGGGTGTCGCGGTGGCCGTAGAAGAGGCGGCTGGCGAACGAGCCGGCCACGCCGAGCGGTACGAGTGTCGTGCACAGCCCGATGTAGAACAGGCCGGTACGCGCCAGCAGCCGGGTGCGGCTGGTGAAGGAGTAGGCGAAGAAGGCCGGCAGCAGCAGTGCGCTGCACGGGCTGAGCAGAGCCAGCAGTCCGCCGAGGAACGCCGCCGCCAGGCCGACCCCGTTCATCGCCCGGCCGCCTTCGCCGCCGTCTCGACGGCTTCCTCGAAGGTGTCCGTGGGCTGGGCGCCCAGGATCGGCTTGCCGTTGATCAGGAACGCCGGAGTGCTGGTCACGCCGAGGACGTAACCCTCCTCCCGGTCCTTTTGCACGGCGCTGCGGGCCTTGTCGGACGTCATGTCGGCCTGGAACCGCTCGATGTCGGCGATTCCCGCCTCACGGGCCATGGCGATGAGGTTCTCGGCGCCGAAATCACCGGTGTTGCGTTCGCGTGGCTTGCTGTAGGCGACATCGTGGAACTCCCAGAACTTCTTCTGCTGTCCGGCCGCCCAGCCGGCCAGCGCGGCCTGCTCGGATTCCTCGCCGAAGACGGGGAAGTTGCGCCACTCGATGCGCAGGATTCCCTTGTCCACGTACGAGCGCAGCAGTTCGGGCTTGGTCTCGCGGGCGAACCGGCCGCAGAACGGGCACTGGAAGTCGGAGTACTCGATCATCACCACCGGGGCGTCCGCCCGCCCGACCGCCAGAGCGTCGGAAGGATCGCGGCGGGCGAGGGCGAGCAGGCTCTCGTCGGCGGGCGCGGGAACGGCGGACTCGGTGACAACCGCGGGCTCGCCGGCAGTCTCGTTGCGGTTGTCCGAATCGTCGAGCGTGAGGGCGAAGGCCGCGGTCACCGCTGCGGCGGCGAGAACCGCGGCAGCAGCGATGGTCCGCCTGCGGCTGCGGCGGGACGAGGACAGGGTGGATCCAGACATGGGACACCTCAGACGGTGAGGAGGAAAAGGATGCAGAACCGGCCGCAGGTCAGGCAGAAGCCGTGACTGGGCACGCGGTCTGCAAGGACAGGCGGCGCAGCGCGGCTTCCGCCAGCAGCCCCGCCGACAGGAAGGCCAGCAGCGGCTGCAGGGGGGCCCAGTAGCTCAGGGCGCCGGAAGCTCCGAGGAGCACAAGGATGAGTTTGTTGCAGACCGGGCAGCCGACGGCGAAGAAGGACAGCACCCCGCCGATCGCTCCCAAACGGGTGCCGCCTTCGGCTTTCGGTTCCGGGGAGGACGAGGGCTGGCGCACGTAGGTGCTCAGGACGATGCCGGCCAGGACGGCCGTGACGGCAAGGGCCGGGTAGTTCCACCACTGCACCGGGACCGACCGGCCGAACAGCGGATTGGGCACCACGTCGGTGGGCACACCGACCATGATCGCTGTGGCCAGGGCACCTGTGCCTGCCACAGTCCACTGCCGGGACCGCCAACCACGCAGTGCTGCACCCGCCCGGCTCCATGAGCGCGAGGAAGAGGGCATGTTGAAGAACTCCGTTCTCCGAGGATTCAGGGACACGGCCAACAGGCCGGTCTAAATCCGTAGAACGGAGTGAAGTGTCGTCGGCGGCGGAGCCGGTCCCCCCGACAGCACGCCGGAGTGCTGTGACACGGAAGGTGCGGGATCGGTGTACGGGGACGCAGGACCAGGGCACGAAGAAGACGGCGGAGGATCCTCGGCCCGCTGCGCACTGTGATCAGCAATGGCCTTCTTGCCACACGGCGTCGCTGCGCCGTCCGACGGTTCAGCAACAGTAGGAACGTGCATGTGCTCCGCGATGGACGGCGGCGTGTCCGGCCCCCCACGCTCCACGTGCCCGAAGACGCACAACAGCGCCACCACGCCCACGAGCAGAGCCAGCACACCACGAAACCGAGCGTGCGCCCGCCCGTGTGCTGCTCGCCTCATCACCGCTCCTGCACCCTGTTCATGGACATGGCCACCCTAGGCCATTCGCTCCGGCCCCTGGTCGTCCAGACCGGCGAAGAAAGCGTCCTTGCCATCCTGGTCACCGTGGCGCCGTTCGAACTGCAGGCCCTCTTCGGCATCGCCCTGTTGCCTGGGAGCCGCCTTCATGCTGAGCGATGCCCTTACCCGGCATGCCGAACAATCCGGCGAGGCTGCACACTCAGGCCAGGGACAGGAACAACTTCTCCAGCCGGGCCCGCATCTGCTCCCGGTCACCGGATGCGGCCATGTCCGAGTCGGTCAGGCAGTGCTGCAGACCGGTGGCGATGATCGCGAAGCCCGCCTTGTCCAGCGCCCGGGACGCCGCCGCGAGCTGCGTGACCACGTCCTCGCAGTCCCGCCCCTCCTCGATCATCTTGATCACACCGGCGATCTGGCCCTGCGCCCGCCGCAACCGGTTGACCACCGTCTTCAGTTCCTCAGCAGCCATCGCCAGTTCCACAGCCACACCCCTTCGAGATACCCGGCAGGGTATCTCATCCGGAGAGGCAATCCCAAGCTCGGGCGCTGTCACGTTGGTTGGCCGGGTGGGGTGATCTTCTGGTTGATCGTGCTGGAGGGGGCTGTCCGTGGGGGCCGTGTCGCTGTCGTACAAGGGGCACCGGTACCCGGTCGAGGTGATCTCCCACTGTGTGCGGCTGTACTTCCGTTTCCCGCTGTCGTTGCGCGGGGTCGAGGAGCTGATGCTCGAGCGCGGGATCGTCGTCTCCCACGAGACGGTGCGCCGCTGGTGCGCCAAGTTCGGGTCGGCCTGCGCAGGCGCGCTGCGCCGCCGGCAGCCTCGGCCTGGGGACGAGTGGCTCTCGTGGTCGCGGCGTCCGGCACGTTCGGCCACCCCCACCGCCCCGCCCTTCCTGGTCTGGACGGCTTCACCGGCACGGTGCCGCACGCCGCCGGGTACCGGCGCCCGGAACCCTTCGCCGGCCAGCGAGCCGTGGTGGACGCGGGGAACTTCGCGGTGCAGATCGCCGCCGAGCTCGCCAAGACCGCCCGGGTCACGCTCGCCAGCCGCGCGCCGGTGAGGTTCGCCCGGCAGAAGATCGCCGGACGTGACCTGCACGTCTGGCTGCGGCTCACCGGTCTGGACATCGCCCCGCTCGGCGGCCTGCTGCACCGGCCGCCCACGCAGCTCGTCATCGACGACGGCCGCTACCGCGCCGCCCTCACCCAGGGCGCCCCGAACCGGCGGCCGCTCTTCACCGGCATCGACGGCGCGAAGGTCTGCTGGACGGACGGCAGCTGGGAGGAAGCCGACGCGATCGTGCTGGCCACCGGCTACCGCCCCGACCTGCCCTACCTCGCCGACCTCGACGCCGGGGAAACCCCCGGCACCGCGAGGGCCTCGCCACCACTGTGCCGGGGCTGCCGTTCGTCGGGCTGGAACGGCAGCGCAGCCTGTCGTCGAACTCGCTGCGCGGCGTCGGACGGGACGCGGAGCGCGTCGCCCGGCGTCTGGCCGCCCATCTCGCGCGCCGGTGACGGGCCTCCCCACGCTGGTTCGACATGTGTCAACATAGACGCATGTCGAATGCGAAGGTGCTGCCGCTGCTCGAGCCCGCCGACGGTCAGGGCGTGGCGCCGTGCTGCCCGCCGCTCACCGAGCGGCCGATGACCGCCGAGGAGGCCGAGACCGCCGCGCGGATGTTCAAGGCGCTCGGCGACCCGGTCCGCCTGCGTCTCTTCTCGGCCGTGGCCTCCCACGAGGGCGGGGAGGCGTGCGTCTGCGACATCTCCGACGTTGGGGTCTCCCAGCCCACGGTGTCCCACCACCTGAAGAAGCTCAAGGAGGCCGGGCTGCTCACCTCCGAGCGGCGCGGTACCTGGGTCTACTACCGGGTCGAGCCGTCCGTGCTGGCGGCGATGGGCAAGCTGCTGGCCCTGCCGGCCGCGGCCTGACCGGACCAGGTCCAGGGGGAACGTCGTGTGGAGCGGATCTGCGAGTGCGGTGATCGTGCCGCTGGCGCCGGAGCACGCGGGGCAGGTGCTGGCCATCTACCAGGTGGGGGTCGACGAGGGGAACGCCACCTTCGAGACCGTCGCGCCGGCCTGGGAGGCGTTCGATGCGGCGAAGCTGCCTGAGCACCGCTTCGCCGCCCTTGATGCGGACGGGACCGTGCTGGGCTGGGTGGCCGCGAGCCGGGTCTCCGACCGGTGCGCGTACGCGGGGGGCGAGCACTCCGTCTACGTCCACCCCGACGCCCGCGGCCGGGGCGTCGCCTCCGCCCTGCTGAAGGCTCTGATCGAGTCCACCGAGCGGGCCGGGATCTGGACGATCCAGTCGGGGATCTTCCCCGAGAACACCGCCAGCCTCGCCGTGCACCAGCAGGCCGGCTTCCGTGTCATCGGCACGCGGGAGCGGATCGGGCTCCATCACGGCGTCTGGCGCGACGTCGTCCTCATCGAGCGCCGCAGCCCCGCCATCACCCGACTCGTCACAGCAGCTGGGCGATCACGCGGGCGGTGCGGTCGACGCCGATGAGGACCGCTGGTCCGGCGGCTGTTCCCGCCCCGCCGTGCGGGCGGTGCCTGGGGCCGAGTCGTCCGGGGGCGCGGGGCCGGGGTGGCTGGAGTCTTCGCGATGGGGAGCGGGCACCGAGCGGCCCCGGCTGTCGTGAGGGCGGCGGCCTGAGCCAACTCGCGCGGGCGCGGGGTCCAGCTGTGGCTGTTCTGACTGCGCTGCAGGTCAGGGGGCAGCCTGCCTCAGGGGCCATTTCGGGGCCGCCTGCAGTGCTGTCCGGGGCCTGGGCCGCATCCTGGGCGCGCTCGGCTCGTCGGCGTCAGCGACACACGGTGACACGAGCGTCGGCGTGGGCCTCACGGGGTGAGGACGACCTTTTCGCAGTGGTCCTTCTTGTTCTTGAACAGGTCGTAGCCAGTCGGTGCCTCGGTCAGGGGCAGCCGGTGGGTGATGATCCGGGTGGGGTCGATCCTGCCCTGCTCGATCATCCCCAGCAGTGGTTGCATGTACCGCTGCACGTGGCATTGTCCGGTGCGCAGGGTCAGTGACCTGTTCATCCAGGCACCCGCCGGGAACTTGTCGATCAGCCCGCCGTAGACGCCGATGACCGAGACCACGCCGCCGCTCCGGCAGGACATGATGGCCTGGCGCAGGGCGTGCGGCCGGTCGGTCTCGGAGCGGACCGCCTGCTTGGCGCGGTCGTAGAGGTGGACGTGGGAGGCGCCGTGTGTGGCTTCCAGGCCGACCGCGTCGATGCACTTGTCGGGGCCACGGCCGCCGGTGAGTTCGAGCAGGGCGGACCGTACGTCGGTGTCCTCGAAGTCGATGGTGGTGTAGCCCTGGGCGGCGGCCATGTCGAGGCGGTAGGTCTCCTTGTCGATGGCGATGACCTTTTCTGCGCCCAGGACCCGGGCGCTGTCCATGGCGAACTGGCCGACCGGCCCGGCGCCCCAGACGGCGACGACGTCACCTTGCTTGATGTCGCACATGTCGGCGCCCATGTAACCGGTCGGCAGGATGTCGGACAGGAAGAGGACCTGCTCGTCGGTCAGGTCCGACTCGATCTTGAGGGCGTTGGCGTCGGCGAGCACCACCCGCGCGTACTCGGCCTGGCCGCCGGCGAAGCCGCCGGTGAGATGTGAGTAACCGTAGATGCCGCAGGTGGGATGACCGAACATCTTCTCGGAGATGCCGGCGTTGGGGTTGCTGTTCTCGCAGCACGAGTACAGCTCCGCGCGGCAGGACGCACAAGCGCCGCAGGCGATGGGGAAGGGCACCACGACCCGGTCGCCGATGCGCAGTTTGTCGTCGCTGATGCCGGGGCCGACCTCGACGACCTCTCCCATGAACTCATGGCCCAGGATGTCGCCCTTCTCCATGGTGGGCACGTAGCCGTCGACCAGATGGAGGTCGGAGCCGCAGATCGCCGTCGAGGTGATTTTCACGATGACGTCGCGGCTGTTCAGAATCGAGGGGTCGGGGACGTCCTGCACCTTGACCGAGTTGCGTCCCGTCCAGCAGGTGGCCTTCATGCCAGGGCCTCCTTCAGTTCGTCCTCGGTCAGCGGCCGGGCAGGGTGCTGCGGGAACTCGCCCCGGGCCCGCTTGCCGCCGGGTGCGCCCTCGGAGCGGACGACCTCACCGGTTTCCGCGATCTGCTTGAAGCGGCGAAGGTCGTCGTCCAGCTGCTGGTGCGGCTCCTCGCCGAAGTAGCGCGCCGCCGCCTTGCCCAGCGCTCCCCCGGGCAGTTCGTAGCGCAGGGACACCCGTATCTCCGTGCCCTGGCCACCGGGGGCCGGCACGAAACGGGCTTCGCCGGAGTTGTCGATGTCGGCACCGTCCACCGACCGCCACGCGATCAGTTGGCCGGGGATGTCCTGGGTGATCTCGGCGTCCCATTCGACTGTCTTGCCGAACGGTGCGCCGGCCTGCCAGTGACTGGTGCGCGGGCCGGTCACGTGCACCTCGTCCAGGTGCACCATGAAGTCCGGCAGTCGCTCCAGGTCCTTCCAGAGGGTGTACGCCTCCTCCGGGGACCGGGTGACGGTGGTGGCCGCGGTCAGTTCCATGGGGGCGCTCCTACGGGTGCGGGTCACAGCCGCGTAGACGTCCGTGGCGGTGATGGCGGTGACTGCGGCCGTCGCAGCGACGGTGCGTCCGAGGCCGCGACCGTTGTGGTTCTTCAAGGCCCGGGCGAGCAGCGTCAGATCCATGAGGTCGCCACCGACGCGGCCCCAGAGCCAGACGGGATGCGGCCGCCCCAGCAGCCCGGTCGCCGCCGCCAGTTCGCGCACGCCGACGGCGGTCGTGGCCGATCGGTGCCGGGGGGCGTCGTCCACGCCCAGGGCCCGCGCGAAGCCCGCCGGGGCGACCACCTGGGGCACTCCCAGGAGCGCACTGGCCCAGCCGAGACCACGTACGAGCGGATCGTGTCGCAGGCGGGAGGGGGAGCGGGTGTCTGCTGTCATCAGTGCTCCTCACGTGCGGGGAGGTGAACGGAAGGCGAGCCACTTCAGGGGAAGGTGAAGGGCCCAAGGCGGACAAGGCGGGAGTTACCGCGTGCTCCGCATACAACCCTCGGCTCCTGTCATCAACCCGGCGCAGCCGTTCGGTCACGGGGCCGGCGTGAGGGCTCGCCATGGGAAGCAAGCATCAACACCCCCGTGTCACGGATCGCTTCGCGGCGCCGGTAGGTCTTGGCCTGTCCGGTATGCACGCGTCGAACCGGGTGGTGGAAGACCGCCGTCCGTACGTCCGAGCCGGACATGTCTGGGCGTCACCGCCCGGTGGGACGGGAGCGCAGGCCAGGACGATCCTCACGCCCCGGCCGAAGTCAGGGCCGGGCGCAGGTCGTCGGCCGGCCCCGTCCTGGGGTGGTGGACGGCCCCGGACTCTTTACTTTTTGTGGCCGTTGCCGTGCCCGTCGGGATGCAGGACCACCTTCGTCCATCCCTCGTCACGGGCGTCGAAGTGCTCGTAGGCGGTGGGGGCCTCGTCCAGGCTGAGCTCGTGGGAGACGATGAAGCTCGGCGTCGCCTTCCCGCCGGCGATCAGATCCCGCAGTGCCCGGTTGTACTTCTTCACCGGCGCCTGCCCGGTCCCCATGTGCTGGCCCTTGAACCACATCGTCCCGAAGTCGATCGGCACCTTGCCCTGTGCCTCCAGCTCCCCCTGAGCCTCCGTGCCGCCGGGATCCTGGGGCAGGAACACCCCCACCACGCCGATGTCGCCGGTGAACCTGACCGAGTCGATCAGGCTGTTCAGCGTGAGACTGGCGTCCTCGTGTCCCTCGGGATCGTGTGCCTGGTAGCCGACGCACTCGCATCCGTTGTCGGCGCCCAGACCGAGGGTGGCCTCCTTGACGACCTCCGCCGGGTTCTGCTCGGCGGTATTGATCGGAATGGCCCCTATCTCCTCCGCCTTGCGCAGCCGGTCGGGCTGGTGGTCGGCCGTCCACACGCGGCCGGCACCCTTGAGGAGGGCGGAGTAGGTCGCCATCAGCCCGACCGGACCAGCCCCGAAGACGATGGTCTGGTCGCCCGGCTTGACGTGGGCCATCTCGGTGGCGTGGTAGCCGGTGGGGAAGATGTCGGCGAGCATCACGTAGTCCGTCTGCCGCTCGGCGGCGTCCTCACCCAGACGCAGCGCGTTGAAGTCACCGTAGGGCACACGCAACAGCTCCGCCTGGCCGCCCTGGTAGGGGCCCATCTCGGCGAAGCCGTAAGCGGCTCCGGCGAGGGAGGGTTCAGGCTGCATGGTCAGGCAGTAGTTGGTCAGCCCCCGCTCGCACTGCTTGCAGAAGCCGCAGGCGATGTTGAAGGGCAGAACCACGTACTCACCGACCTGCACCTTGCGCACGGCCGAGCCGACCTCCACCACCTGCCCCATGTTCTCGTGCCCCAGCGTGCGGCCGGACTCGAACGAGGTGCGGCCCTCGTACATGTGCAGGTCCGAACCACAGATGTTGGTGGCTGTGATCTTGACGACGATGTCGCAGGGATGCTCGATCTTCGCGTCCGGCACGTCCTTCACCGTGACCGTTCGCGGTCCTTCGTATACCGCTGCCTTCATGATGACTTCCCTGGATGTCACTGCATGGCGGTGATGGAGACGGCGCAAGGAGCCTGACTCTCGACCATCCGAAGACGGAGTCCGTGGTTTCGGCACGCCTGCGCGAGCCGTTCACCTGGATCAGGGAGAACGGTTGTTTCACCCGGTCCGCCAGGCGGAGCCTCGGTGCTCCGGCGGCGTGCGGTGCGGGTCCCCGCCAACCTACGGCCGAAACAGTCGCTGATCGTGGGAATCAGCTGCATTTTCCCGCCAGGGCGACCACCGATCAAAGACGGCACCCCTGGCTCTGATCACCCGCTAATCACCGTCATCCTCAAGCATCCGACGACGCTCCTGTTCACGCTTGGAATAGGCGGCTGCCCGGATCGCCTCGTCGCTCTCCAGACCCGATCCCAGCGCACCGCCGACCGTGGCGACCGAAGCGACGAACCAGGCCAGCGTCCAGTACTCCGTGGCGTGCAGCGGTGTTCGCGTCAGGGAGGCGAACACCTGGCCGTTGAGGATGAAAAGCGCCCACACCAGGTTGATGACCAGCAACCCCGCATAGCAGACGAGCACCCCGATGCCCACGGTCACGACCGTCGACGCGTTGTAGAGAGCTGCCCGCTTCCTCACCTCCAGTGAGTCCTCCGCCGTTCGATGCCACAGGTGCGCGTCCACGATCAGCCAGCCGATCATGAGTGCGATGGACCCGACCGTGGCGATCACGAGTCGTGGAGTGTCGAGGGATGCGGCCAGGCTCCAGAGGGTGGAGTTCACGGTGGCGATCGCTCCTGTGGCGAGTGCGGCCGCAAGGGCCTTCGAGAGCCCCGGGACCAAGCGCCACGGCCTGTTGGCCCGGACCATGCCGCCGAGCACCCTCAGGTAACCGCGCGGCCCGCTGACGACGTACCGGAGATCGACGGTCTCCTCCTCATCGATCTGGCCCGGGTGAATAGGCGCAAGACGACTGGCGAAACGTCCCAGCGACTGCCCCTGGGAAGGCTCCTCAGCTCCAGCGGCTCGCGGACTCGCCAAGCTGAGAACGGCCTCTTCCACCGCTCGCAGGGCCCTTCTCTCAAAACGCAGGCCCCCCAGCGACGGAAGCGACAGCAGCGCCAAGCCGTGTTCGTGACTCAGATCCACCACGAGCTTGCGCCCGTGTGAGTGCAGCGGAAGGTCGGTGAGAGCCACGACGATGTCCCAACTTTCCGCACGCCCGCGGTCCACGATCCGGCGCGTCAACGTGGACAGGTCCTCGGTCCCTGCGGTGAAGGGCTCGCTGACCACCTCGACGTCGAACCGCCGTCCGTGTCCTGATTTGCCAGCGAGCCGAGCAGGGAGCACCCCGGCCAAATGCTGCGCGATCTCCGTCGGCGCGTCCGGATCCGCTAGGAGAGCCACGACCGTAACGCCCTGCGACGACTCCCGCATGACCGGACCCTCCTCGTCGACTGTTCCGGCGCTCACCAGTGCCCAAAATGTCCCCGATATAACACCGCTGCCCATTCGACGACGGAGGTCTATTTCCTGTTTCGTGCACGAATTGCGCAGCCTTGAGCTACTGAATCTTCACCAGTAGGTGCACGAGACCACCGAGGCGATCGTCGGCGCGATCACCGGCCCTCTGGCCGCTCCCCGCACCCTGCTGCTGGGCAGGTATGACGATGATGGCCGCCTGCAGTACATCGTCCACATCCACACCACTACTCTCGCCCAGACGGTGAGCAGCACGGTAGCCGGGTTACTCGTTCTGGCCCAGCGCGGTCATCCGTGGACGGGCTGGTCGTTCTCCGCCGGGAGACGCTGGACGCCACGCTGGTGGAACCCCAGCTGGTGGTCGAGGTCGGCGTCGACGTCGACCACGACGCCTCCGGCCGGTGACGCCACCCCGCACGCATGCACCGTGCCCGCCCCGACCTCTCCCCCGGCGACGTCCCCCACGTGGCGGCGCCGCGCTGACGCCCGAACTCGGCTGCGTCCGCGCCGCCCGTCCCGCCAGCTGGGTGCGTCAGCGGCCGGCGCGGCAGTCATAAACCGTGAGCGTAAGGGCCTTGACCGCTGCCTGAGCGCGTTCGGTGTCCTGGCCTTCATCGATGGCCTCCACCGCTGCGGCAGCCGACACCCGAACCGCGCGGGGCAGGCCGTCGTAGGCGGCGAGCCGGTAGGCGACGGTGCGTCGGGCCTGTTGTTCTTCTTCGTTCGCTCCGTCAGGGGTGGGGTGATGCCGCGGGCGTTCGTCGAAGTCGACCGCGCCACCATGGGACCCGAACGCCTCGCCGCCAAACTCAACAGCTACGCCCTACTCCACAACTACGCACCCACACCGGCCGTCCGGCAGCGGCAACAACCCTTCCCCGAACCAGCACAGGAGACCTGGCGCCAACGCTACCCCCTCTTCCCACGGCTCCTGTTCGTCCTCAACGGCACCGGCCCCGCCGGAGTCGAAAACCGCGTCCACGCCCTACGCACAGCCGCTCGCGATGTGTCGCTGGCCGGCTTCCTGCGCGAGGTCACCGTCCTGACTGCCTCGATGACCGACCTGCTCCAGCACGGCCCCACCGCACCCATCTGGCGACCCGTCCACGACCCCGACCAGCGGGTCGACTGGATGCACACCCCACACCCCTGACCACCACCATGGTCAGGATCGCGGTCGGAATCCGACCAGGCACTGCACAAACCCGCCCACGACCACCAGAACCCCGACCACGGCCCCCACCACAGCAGGCCAACGCCATGCGCAGACCATTGCGCAGCCGTCGGGCGCATGGTGGGGGAAAGCCCGGCGGGCGGTGGGACACCATGCCGCCGCCCCGACACAGGTATGCGGAGCTGAAGGCGGGGTAGCAGGACGAGCGGCTGGACGAAGCGGCAGACGTCCGGGTGCGGCAGGAACACGGCGGGGGGGGGGGGGGG
>NZ_NCTE01000550.1:16940-19718 GCF_002114215.1 Streptomyces sp. 13-12-16
GCGCACCGGCGGCACTGAAGAGCACCAGCGCACCGGAATGCGCACCACCCCGACCATGATCACCACAGCCCCATCCACCCGACCACGGACTCGGGTGGACGCACACCCGGCACCCCTAACCACTACGGTCAGGGCCACGGCCGGGGCATTACGCAAGCCTGACCACAGCCGCCCGAACCCCGACCATGGACCCCACCACAGCAGGCCACAACACTGCGCAGACTGCGCAGGCCATTGCGCAGCCGACCGCGCAGCACCTGCGCAACCACATCCCGCCACGGACACCAGCTGCACAACACCCCGCGGTCAGCGCGTCACTCAGAATCCTCGTGGTTGCGTGTCGCGATGCGCAGCAGTTCGCGTTGCCGCCGCTGCTGCGGATCCTTGCTGCCGGCATCGGTCGGGAGGCGACGGCTGTCGGCTTCCCAGGCGGAGCAGGGGTTCGAAAGCCGACCCTGCCTGAGTCCTGGTGCCTTCGGTGCTCGTAGGGAGAGCGCTGGTTCCCGCTGCTTTGGGGCGCTCCTGCAGGTGCCCGCCCGTCTTCCCGGGTGCGCGGCCTGCTGGGTGCCAGGCGAGAAGGCGCGGGGCGGGCAGACGACGGGGGATGCCTACCCGCCCCGTGCACGACGGCCCGCGCGGGGGATGCGGGCCTCGCGGGCCGTGGGTGCGGCCCACCGGGGGATACAAGTCCCGCACCGCCGCCAGCAGTTCTGCCACCGCTTCGCCCGGGATTGCCTCATGTGAGACCGGCATGAAGCGGACCACGACCGGTTGCACCGATATGGCCTCCGATGCGGCCTCCCGGTCGGAAGCCGGCCCGGTTGGAGCTACGCGTCACCCGTGACCAGAAGACGGCCTGCCGGGGCGGGCGGGAGTGGTGTTCGGCGACGGTCCGGACACGGCACCGGTGCACTGACCGATCACGGTCGGGAGGGAGAACCATCCGGCCGAAGCTGTCTGCAGTCGCGGCCGGGGGTTGTGGTCAGGCCGCGTCGAGCCGCCGGTGCCGCCGAGGGGCCGTGCGCCGCCGCGTACCTGCCTGCTGCCTGCCGCCGGGAAACAGGTGCAGGTGCCGGCGACGGGCGTGGCGAGGCGGCTGGACGGTGCGGGTGAGCCATTCCTCGATGCGGCTTGCGGTGTACAGCAGCACGGCCATGACCGGCAGGAGCAGACACGCAATCAGCAGCACTTGCCTCCCCCTTCACGGTCGGCGTTCCGTCAACGGGTGCCCGTACTCGGCCCGGCGACCAGATACGGGTGTGAAAGTGCTGTGCCTGTTGCTTTCGTGCGTCCTCACAACAGAGGGCGTCCCGAGGGGAGGCCGCCGGGGTCGTCGAGGAGGGCGATGTGGGCGGTGATGCGCTTGCCGACCGGCTCGCGCCGCGCTTCGAAACTCCGGCAGACGGCCATGACGATCTCCAGGCCGTGCTGCCCGACCCGGCCCACATCCGCCGCCCGGGCCATCGGCAGCACCGGACCGGAGTCCCATACCGCGACCTCCAGCAGGTTCCCAGTGATAAGCAGGTCCAGCAGCACCGGGCCAGGCGCGTACTTACGAGCGTTGGTGACCAGCTCACTGACCACCAGCTGCGTCACAGCTAGAACGCGGGCGGAGGTGAGCCGATGACCCGTGGGAAGAGGTTCACCGTCATATCGTGCGCAGGGTGGATGCCAGTGGGATGCGCAGGGTTATGACAGTGGGAGCGCAGAGCCCGTGTCAGTAGGCGGTACCAGCTCGGAGAGCATCCGCAGGCTGTATGCGACGTTGTCGTCGAGGACGTCGGTGATGTCGCCGCGGGTGACCATGTCGGCTGCAGCGAGGTTTTCCAGGGCTTGTCGCTGGGCTGCGTCGGTGGTGTCGATGCCGCCGTCTACCCAGACGCGGAGGAGAACCTCGGCCTCCACGGGCTGGATGGGGCCTCGGATGTCCGGGCGGGGGTTCTTCCGCCCGGCGATGGCTTCCGCCTGATCGGGTCGCAGGACATCGAGGCGCGGGGCGGTCGTGCACCCGTCGGGCGGGATGTGCCGCAGGACGAGCACGCCGCCGCCAAGCACCGCAGCCGGCGCGGTGCTCCAACGGGCCGGGAAGTCGGCTCAATCGGAGCTAGGGTCCGTCTTCAACCCGCATCGCGGGCAGCCGCTGGGCGGTCGAGGAATGCTTCCAGACCGCCAAGCAGGAATGCGGCCTGAACGACTACCAGGTCCGCCGCTATCCCGGCTGGCACCGCCACATGACCCTGGCCATGGCCGCCCACGCCTGCCTGACCGTCCTGCGGGCCCGCCAGCTGGACGCGGACAAAGCAGAAACGGATCCTCCCCGCTCATCCACCTCAGCCTCGCCGAGATCAGACGCCTGATCACCCGCCTCACCAACCGCCGGCCCACCCCGGCCGACCACATCCTGCACTGGTCGACCTGGCGACGACGCCAGCATCAGGCCCGCACCTGCCACTACAAACGACGAGGCCACAGCCCATAAGTACTAGGGTCCGTCTTCAAAGATCATCAGATCGTGGATCATGGTGGGGTGGTACGTCGTCATGAACTCACTGACCAGGAGTGGGAGTTGCTCGCTCCGCTGATACCGCGGGCTGCGACGGGCCGGCCGCGGGTGTCGGACCGGCAGGTCATCAACGGGATGGTCTACAAGATCCGCACCGGCATCTCGTGGCGTGACCTGCCCGAACGCTACGGGCCTTGGCAGACGGTCTACACCCGCTTCCGCCGCTACGCGATCGACGGGGTGTTCACCCGGGCCCTGCAGCAGATCCAGGCCCG